>NC_012034.1:787500-1122500 GCF_000022325.1 Caldicellulosiruptor bescii DSM 6725
GAATTACAACTTTTGACATTGAAAGGGCAAAACAAGAGGCTTATGTTGAAAAACCTTCTGAGTCTTCTGGGCAGAATGTAGAATATGAAGATGTGCCGCTATCTAACATCAGAAAGGCTATCGCAAAGGCTATGTATCTATCACTTACCACAACAGCTCAGCTGACATTACATACATCATTTGATGCAAGTAAAGTCCTTGAGTTTAGAAAGAAAGTAAAAGAAAACAGAGAAAAACTGGGACTTGAGGATATCACAATAAACGATATAATCCTTTTTGCTGTCTCAAGGGTTTTACCAAAACACAAATCGCTCAATAGCCATTTTTTGGATGATAAAATGAGATATTTCAAGAATGTTCATCTTGGGTTTGCAGTTGATACAGAGCGTGGTCTTATGGTGCCAACAATATTCAATTGTAACCAAAAGAGTTTGAGTCAAATTTCAAAAGAAGCAAAGGAGCTAATTGCCCTTTGCAGAAAAGGAACAATCTCACCAGACCTTTTGAAAGGAGCAACATTCACTGTCACTAACTTAGGAAGCTTTGGCATAGAAAGTTTTACACCTATCCTAAATCCTCCTCAGACAGGTATTTTGGGTGTAAATACAATTGTTCAAAGGCCTAAGGAAGAAGATGGGCATATAAAATTCTATCCTGCAATGGGGCTATCACTAACATTTGACCACAGGGCGTTAGATGGAGCTGATGCAGCAAGGTTTTTGAAGGATTTAAAGGAGCTTTTAGAAAACTTTGATTTGCTTTTGGCACTCTGATTCTGAAGAAAGGGTGAAAACTTAGATGAAATACGACCTTATAATCATAGGTGGTGGACCTGCGGGGTATCTGGCAGCGGAAAGAGCTTCAAAAGGAGGAATTAAAACGCTCTTAATAGAAGAAAGGTATTTGGGCGGTGTTTGTCTCAACGAAGGCTGTATTCCTACAAAAACTTTACTGTACAGTGCAAAGATTTTAGAAGGGGCAAAGCACGGTTTTAAATATGGTGTTGAGGTAAAAAATATCACGTTAAACCATAAAAAGGTACTTGAAAGAAAAGACAAAGTAATAAAAACTCTTATGGCAGGAATAAAAAGTAAGCTCAGAAAAAGCGGTGCTGAAATACTCAGCGGCCATGGAGAGATTTTGGGAAGAAACAGCAAAGGATATATTGTGGCGGTGGGCGATAAAGAATTTGCCACAGATAGACTCTTGATTGCCACCGGTTCTTCGCCTTTCATTCCACCAATTGAGGGCGTGAAAGAGGGGCTTGAAAGAGGTTTTGTGCTAGCCAGTCGAGAAATTCTTGAGATTGAAAGTGTGCCAGCATCGATGGTTGTGATTGGTGGGGGAATTGTTGGGCTTGAGATGGCGTCATATTTCAATTCGGCAGGTTCAAAAGTGACTGTGATTGAAATGCTTGACCACATTGGCGGCAGCATGGACAGGGAAATTTCGAATATACTGCTTGAAGCATACAAGAAAAAGGGAGTTGAGTTTGAACTTTCAGCAAGAGTTACTAAAATTGATGACCGAAAAGTGGTGTATGAAAAAGATGGAAAGATTTTTGAAAAAGAGGCAGAGAAAGTTTTGCTGAGCGTCGGAAGAAGGCCAAATATAACAGGGTTTGGACTTGAAAACATAGGAGTTGAGATTGAAAAAGGGTGTATAAAAACAGATGAGAGAATGAAGACAAATGTTCAAGAGGTGTATGCTGCGGGGGATGTAAATGGAAAGCTCATGCTTGCTCACACAGCATACAGAGAAGCAGAGGTTGCTGTATGGAATATGCTTGGAAGAAGGGTGAAGGTGAACTACAATTCTATTCCTTCTGTTGTATATACAAACCCGGAGGTTGCATGGGTGGGCGAGAGTGAAGAGTCGGCAAAAGAAAAAGGCTTAGAATATGAAGTTACAAAGCTTCCCATGCTTTACAGTGGGAGGTTTGTTGCCGAAAATGAAGAATTTGACGGGCTTTGCAAGATATTGATTGATAGAAAGAAACGAACAATACTTGGCTGTCACATGATAGGAAACTACAGCTCAGAAATAATTTTCGGTGTTGGTGTGATGATTGAGGCACAACTGAGAGTTGAAGATATAAAGGATATTGTATTTCCACATCCGACGGTTAGCGAAATCATAAGAGAGGTCATATTTGAACTATAGAATTTGTGGGGGAGGTTGGTTTAAAGATGCCAAAGTCACAGTTTATTGACCCGAACGAGGTGAGAAAAAGTGGCTGGATAAAATTTTTTGATATTCCTGTAAACCAGTATAACAAAACCTTAGAAGAGGAGAGACAAAACTTTTCGGATGACCAGCTGATTAGAATTTACAGAGACATGCTTATAATCCGCGAATTTGAGACAATGCTCTCTTTAATAAAAACAACTGGGGAGTACAATGGAATAAAGTATGACTACCCGGGACCGGCACACCTGTCGATTGGTCAGGAAGCAGTAGCGGTGGGCCAGGCTTTTGTGCTTGATAAAGATGACTTTATATTTGGTTCACATAGAAGTCATGGAGAGGTTATTGCTAAGGGCCTTTCAACAATTGAAAAGCTCAGTGACAATGAGCTTTTAAAAATTATGGAAAGCTATTTTGATGGTTCAATACTTAGAGTTGTGGAAGAAAACTTAAAAAATATCTCAAGTATTAAAGAACTTGCAGTCAATTTTTTCTTGTATGGCACGCTTGCCGAGATATTTGGAAGAGAGACTGGGTTTCAAAAAGGTCTTGGCGGGTCTATGCATGTGTTCTTCCCACCATTTGGAATTTACCCGAACAATGCAATTGTTGGAGGGTCTGCTGACATTGCAGTAGGAGCAGCTTTGTTTAAGAAAATCAATAAGAAAAATGGCATTGTTGTTGTCAATATTGGCGATGGTTCGATGGCGTGTGGACCTGTATGGGAGGCTATGTGCCTTGCTTCAATGGACCAATACAAAAAATTGTGGGATGATGAATATAGAGGTGGTCTTCCAATAATCTTCAATTTTATGGACAATCAATATGCTATGGGCGGGCAGACACGCGGCGAGACAATGGGATATGACATGCTTGCAAGAGTCGGAGCAGGCGTTAACCCTGAGCAGATGCATGCTGAGCGTGTTGATGGCTACAATCCACTGGCTGTAATTGATGCAATGAAGAGAAAGAAATACCTTCTTGAACAAAAACAGGGTCCGGTTCTTTTGGATATTGTCACATACAGGCTCACAGGACACTCACCATCTGACTCATCTTCTTACAGGACAAAAGAGGAGGTTGAGGCATGGGCAGCTCAAGACCCAATAGTAACTTATAAGGATGAGTTAATCAAAGCAGGTGTTGTGACAGAAGAAAAGATAGAGGAGATTCAAAGCTATGTGAAAGAGCTTATAACAAAGATATGTGCTCTTGCTGTTGATGAAAATGTTTCGCCAAGAATAAATCTTGTGAAAGACCCTGATGGTATAGCAAGATATATGTTCTCAAACCAGAAGATTGAGAAGATGGAAGACAGAACTCCTGAGGTTTTGATTCCAAAAGAAGAAAATCCGCGCGTAAAACAGATAAAAAACAAAATAAGAGTAGGAATTGTTGACGGAAAACCTGTTCCAAAGGCAAAGGTGTTCAATCTCAGAGACGCAATATTTGAAGCGCTGCTTGATAAGTTCTACACAGATCCAACACTTATCTCATACGGGGAAGACTTGCGCGACTGGGGCGGAGCTTTTGCGGTCTACAGAGGACTTACAGAGTCTTTGCCATATCACAGACTATTTAACACCTGTATCTCAGAAGGTGCAATAGTTGGGTCTGCAGTTGGATATGGGATGTGTGGTGGAAGGGTTGTTGTGGAGATAATGTACTGCGATTTTATCGGAAGAGCAGGGGATGAGATATTCAATCAGCTTGCAAAATGGCAGGCAATGAGCGCAGGGACATTGAAAATGCCTGTTGTTGTGAGGGTTTCTGTTGGTTCAAAATATGGTGCACAGCACTCACAGGACTGGTCTTCTATTGTCTCTCACATTCCTGGACTTAAAGTTGTATTCCCAGCAACACCTTACGATGCAAAAGGTCTTATGAACAGCGCACTGTCTTCCACAGACCCAGTGATATTTTTTGAAAGCCAAAGACTGTATGACATTGGAGAGCTTTTCCACAAAGAAGGTGTCCCGGAAGGATATTATGAGGTTCCAATCGGCGAACCTGATATCAAAAAAGAAGGTAAGGACATTACAATCCTGACAGTTGGAGCAACACTGTACAGAGCACTTGATGCAGCCAAAATCTTGGAAGAAAAGTATGGTGTTAGTGCTGAAATCATTGATGCGCGGTCGCTCGTACCTTTTAACTATGAGAAGGTGATTGAATCTGTCAAAAAAACAGGAAAAATTGTACTGGCTTCTGACGCATGTGCAAGGGGCTCAATTTTGAAAGACATGGCAGCAACAATTGCCGACCTCGCATTTGACTATCTTGACGCGCCACCTGTTGTAGTTGGTTCTAAAAACTGGATTGTCCCTGCATACGAATTTGAAAACTATTTCTTTCCGCAAGCTGACTGGATTATTGACGCAATCCATGAAAGGATTATGCCGCTCAAAGGTCATGTGCCAAAGAACAACTTCACAACAAATGAGATTTTAAGGACAAATAGACTTGGTATATAATACTTTTAAATCCAAGATGAGTTTTCGGGATGTGGTGTTGTGAATGATTTTAGAAGGCAAAAAATCCTTGATATATTAGAACAAAAAGGGGAAATCCAGCTTCAAAAACTCAAAGAATTTTTTCCGGACGTATCTACCATGACGCTGCGACGTGATTTGATTGCGCTTGAAAAGGAAGGTCATCTCATTCGGACGCATGGTGGTGCTATCAGCACAAAGAAGCTGTGGCAACTAACTGGCCAGGAAGACGAATATTCAAAGCGTGCTCAGGAAAATATTGAAGCAAAGATGAAGATTGCAAATATTGCAAAAGGACTTGTTGAAAAAAACAGGTCAATATATTTTGACGCAGGTTCCACCATCATGTGTCTTGCCAAAATCCTCGAGAGTGACAATTATACAATCATTACAAGCGGGCTTAACATTGCACTTGAACTTGTGAAAAAGAAAAATGTCTTTGTTGTGATGCTTGGGGGAATTGTTAACAGCAACACCTTATCAGTGTCTGGTCCAAATGCCATATTTTCTCTTGATAGAATGAACATTGACATTGCTTTTATGAGCGCATCAGGTTTTTGCCTTGAAACAGGATTTAGTGTTTCAAATGCATATGAAGGTGATCTCAAAAGAAGGATAATCGACCGAAGTCAGAAAGTGGTTATGCTTATGGACACTTCAAAAGTAGGCAAAAACATGCCATTTTCGTACGCAAGGCTTGAGGAGATTGACATATGGGTTTGCGAAAAAGCACTTCCAGAAGACATTGAAAAGGCTGCCCGTGAAAGTGGTGTTGAGATTTTATATTGAGGGAAAAGGGAGGGAAGGTTTTTATGAGCTTAGAGTACGAAAAAATTCATGCCGATTATGAAAGGGCGAAAGAGGTTTACAAAACTTTTGGTGTTGACACAGATGAAGTTTTAAAGAAGATGAAAGGGATTAGTATTTCACTTCACTGCTGGCAGGGCGATGATGTGACAGGGTTTGAAGAAGCAACGAAAGGCATGGGCGGTGGCGGAATTTTAGCAACAGGAAACTTTTTTGGCAGGGCGAGAAACGGCGATGAACTCAGGTCTGATTTAGAGTTTGCTATGAGCCTCATTCCTGGCAAGCATAAGGTAAATCTTCACGCAATATATGCTGAGACAGATGGGAAAAAGGTTGACAGGGATGAGCTTTCAATTGACCACTTTGAAAAGTGGCTCAAGTGGGCAAAAGAAAAGGATATAGGGCTTGATTTTAATCCCACATTTTTTGCCCATCCAAAGGCACAGTCAGGATATACTCTCTCAAGTACAGATAGAGATATTAGAAATTTCTGGATAAAGCATGGAATAAAATCAAGAGAAATTGCCTCCCAAATAGGGAAAGAACTAAAAAAGACTTGTATAAACAACATTTGGATTCCTGATGGGTCAAAAGACTTTACAGCAAAGAGGTATGAGTACAGGAAGATTTTGAAAGAGTCTTTAGATGAGATATTTGCTGCGTCGGTTGACAAAACCTATCTTGTTGATTCTGTTGAAAGCAAGCTTTTCGGAATTGGGTCTGAGGCATTTGTTGTTGGTTCTCATGAGTTTTACATGGGCTATGTTTTTACAAGCAAGCATGATATAGCAATTTGTTTTGACCTTGGACATTTCCATCCAACAGAAAGTGTGGCTGACAAGATTTCATCAATTTTAGCATTTTCAAAGAAGGTGCTTTTGCATTTGAGCCGTGGTATGAGGTGGGACAGTGACCATGTTGTTGTGCTAAACGATGAAGTGGTGTCTGTTTCGCAGGAAGTAAAAAGGGCAGATGCTTTTGACAGGGTGTTTTTTGCATTGGACTTTTTTGATGCAAGCATAAACAGGATTACTGCTTGGGTGACAGGTGCAAGAGCTGCATTAAAATCAATTCTGTACGCTTTGCTTGAACCAACACATCTTTTAAATGAAGCTGAAAATGAAGGGGATTTTGGGAAACGGCTTGCGCTTTTAGAAGAGTTCAAAACTTTGCCATTTGGTGCTGTGTGGAACAAGTTCTGCTATGAAAGTAACGTCCCTGTTGGAAACAGCTGGCTTGACAAAGTAAAGGAGTACGAGGATAAGGTTTTGAAAAGTAGGATATAAAAACAAAAGAGGCTGCAGCTTGCGGATAGGTTACATAAAACCGGCTGCAGCCCTTTTTATATCCACATTATTTAAACGGATTTTCGTCCTTGTAGAGCATATTTGCTGGTTGATTGAAAGATATGTCATCAACACCCAGCATTTTCATTGCGTCAAATAGAACTTTCCCAACATGTTTGAATGCAACTGCTGTGTGATGCGGGAATCTCTTTTGAATCAGAACGTATCTGTAGAATCTTCCCATTTCTTTTATTGCAAACACACCAATTCCACCAAATGATCGTGGGTCAATGTCAATTACCTCACCCTGTGCAATGTACGACCTGAGCAAACAATCGGCTGTTGACTGAAGCCTGAATATTGTTATTTCACCAGGTTTTATTGTACCTTCAAGTGTTCCGCGTGTGATGTCGGGTTCTTTGTCAGGTTCTAAAAGTCTGTGCATAATAAGCTGGTATCTCATCTCTGCATATTTCATATGGCAAATTGGAGTATTTCCACAGTGGAATCCCATGAAAAGGTCTGTTAGCTTGTAATCTTTGAACTTGTCCTTGTTTGCTTCGTACATATCTTTTGGCACTGTGTTGTTTATATCAAGGATTGTTGCGGGAAGCTGTGTCGCAAGTGTCACTATATATTCGCTCAGTGCCCCGTATATATCAACCTCACATGCAACTGGAATACCTCTTGATGCAAGCCTTGCGTTTACATAGCATGGAACAAACCCAAACTGTGTCTGAAAAGCTGGCCAGCACTTGTTAGCAAATATTGCAAACTTGCAGCTGCCACGATATTTTTCATACCAGTCCATCAAAGTGAGCTCATATTGAGCAAGCTTTGGCAAAATACCTGGATGTTTGTTGCCAGTGCCAAGCTCATCTTGCATTTGTTTTACAATCTCAGGTATACGTGGGTCGTCTTTGTGTTTGTTGAATGCCTCAAACAGATCAAGCTCAGAGTTTTCCATTATCTCTATGCCAAGGTCATAAAGAGGTTTTATTGGTGCGTTGCAAGCAAGAAAATCCTGTGGACGTGGTCCAAAACTGAAGATTTTAAGGTTCTTTACTCCTATCACAACCCTTGCAACATCTACAAAATGGGCAATCATGTTTGCAACCTCGCTGCTATCTCCAACAGGATACTCAGGAATGTAAGGATTGAGCTTTCTAAGACCTATGTTGTACGAAGCGTTTAGCATACCACAGTAAGCATCACCGCGACCATCAAACAGATTTTCTTGTGTTTCTTCGGCTGCTGCGACAAACATAGAAGGTCCGTCGAACTTTTGTGCAAGCATTGTTTCAGGTCCTTCTGGGCCAAAGTTTCCAAGATACACAACAAGAGCATTTACATCTGCTGATTTGAGTTCGTCTAAGGCTTTTAAAACGTCGTTTTCATTTTCTACTGTTGTCTTTGCTTCAAAGATGTCAATGCCAAGACGTTTGCACGCTTCAACCACCGCTTTTCTTCTTTTTTCAGAAAGTGTGATTGGAAAACAGTCTCTGCTAACTGCCACAATTCCAAGTTTTACTTCAGGTATGTTTTGAATCATCTTAAATATTCCCTCCCAAGTGTTCTTATAAATTCGGAAATGTTTTTATAATTTAATTATATACCTTTCAACTTGTGCATACAATAAAATAATTCCATTATATTCCAGTTAAAATCAAAAAATTGTTCACATACAAGTTGGGAAGCAAACTTTTCAAAATCCACTTTTAAAATAAAAACTTTTATGCTACAATATCATAGTTAAAATATAACTTTTTATTAGAGTGACAGCAATGAAAAATTTAAAATAAATCTTTTTGAGGGAGGATTAGAATGGAGTTCAAGATTGAGAAAAAGGGTACAAACAAGGCAATCATTGAGGTTGAGGTTGAGGCTGAAAAGTTTGAAGAAGGTCTTCAAAAGTCTTATTTGAAAAACGCAAAATATTTCAAAATTCCAGGTTTCAGACCTGGCAAGGCTCCAAGGTCTTTAATAGAGAGAGCTTATGGCGAAGAGGTTTTTTATGATGATGCTATTGACTATGTTTTAAATGAGACATATCCAAAAGTAATTGAAGAGAGTAAACTTGAAGTTGTCTCAAGGCCAGAAGTGGATATTGTTCAGGTTGGAAAAGGCAAGAGCTTCATATACAAGGCTGAAGTATATGTAAAACCTGAATTTGAGCTTGGCCAGTACAAAGGCGTGGAAATCACAAAGATTGAATATCCTGTTGCTGAAGAAGAGGTAGAACATGAGCTTGAACACTTAAGAGAGGAAAATGCAAGGTTTGTTCCTGTTGAAAGACCGGTTGAAAACGGAGATATTGTTACAATTGACTTTGAAGGTTTTGTAGATGGTGAGCCTATAAATGGCGGTTCAGCAAAGGACTATGAACTTACAATAGGTTCAAATACTTTTATACCAGGGTTTGAAGAACAGCTTATTGGTATGAACAAGGGTGAGGAGAAGGAAATAGAGGTAACATTCCCAGAGGATTATCAAGAACCTTCTCTTGCTGGTAAAAAGGCAACTTTCAAGGTAAAAGTGAAGGATATAAAGGTGAAAGAGCTTCCTGAACTTGACGATGAGTTTGCAAAAGATGTCAGTGAATTTGAGACATTAGAAGAACTGAAGGCAAATATTAGAAACAGAATTAGAGAGAAAAATGACAAAAGAGCAAAAGATGAGATGATAGACGCAATCTTAGAAAAAATTGCCCAGAATACTTCAATAGATATTCCCGAACCAATGATTGAGAATCAGATAAATTATTATGTTGAAGATGTTGCAAGAAACCTTCAGTACTTTGGCATGACATACGAGAGATACCTGCAAGCTATAGGAAAGACTGACAAGGAATTTAGAAGCCAGTTTAGAGAAAGAGCAGAGAAGGCTGTAAGGAATAACCTTATCTTGGAAAAGATTGCAAAGGTAGAAAATATCCAGGCAACAGAAGAAGAGCTTCAAAAAGAGCTTGAAAGACTTGCAAAGATGTATAATTTGGAAGTTGATAAGCTCAAAGAAAGACTTTCTGAAGATGATATTGAATATATAAAAGAGGGTATAATCCTAAATAAGGCTATAGATTTTATTTACGAAAATGCTAAAATTATAAGTGAAGATAATCAAGGTGAAAATCAAGAGAATTAAACAGAATTGTTGAATGGAATTAATATTTTTAGTGTTACTAAATTGTTTTTTGGATAAAGGAGGGAAAAATTATGTCTGCACTTGTTCCAATAGTTATAGAGCAGACAAACCGTGGCGAGAGAGCATATGACATATATTCAAGGCTTTTAAAAGATAGAATAGTAATCTTGAGCGGTGAGATTACAGACGATATTGCATCACTTATAGTTGCTCAGCTTCTCTTCTTAGAAGCTGAAGACCCTGACAAAGACATTTACCTTTATATAAACTCACCTGGTGGCTCTGTTACAGCAGGCTTTGCAATCTATGACACAATGCAATATATAAAACCTGATGTTTCAACAATCTGTGTTGGTTTGGCAGCATCAATGGGTGCATTTCTTCTTGCGGCAGGTGCAAAAGGCAAGAGGTTTGCCCTTCCAAACAGCGAGATAATGATACATCAGCCGCTTGGTGGTGTTCGCGGTCAGGCAACAGATATAAAAATCCATGCAGAGTGGATTTTGAAGATAAAAAATAGAATAAATAAAATTTTGTCAGAGAGGACTGGTCAGCCAATAGAAGTTATTGAACGTGATACAGACCGTGACTTTTTCATGACAGCAGAAGAGGCATTAAAATACGGTATCATTGACAAGGTGATTGAAAGGCGCCCATAAATCCTTCTTTAATTTGAGGTGATTCAAAATTGGCTAAGTTTGAAGAGAAGAAACAGCTAAGATGTTCATTCTGTGGGAAGTCACAGGATGAAGTAAGACGACTTGTTGCTGGTCCTGGCGTTTATATCTGTGATGAGTGTATTGAACTTTGCTCTGAAATAATCTCAGAAGATTTTGAAGAAGAAGAATACAATGAGTTTGACGACAGACTTCCAACTCCAAAGGAGATAAAAGAGTTTTTAGACCAATACGTTGTTGGTCAGGACCACGCAAAAAAGATTTTGTCTGTGGCTGTATATAACCATTACAAGAGGATATACTACCACAACACTAAAAAAGACGATGTTGAACTTCAAAAGAGCAACATCTTGATGCTTGGACCAACAGGGTCTGGTAAAACATACCTTGCTCAGACTCTTGCAAAGATGTTAAATGTCCCGTTTGCAATAGCTGATGCAACAACTTTGACAGAGGCAGGTTATGTTGGTGAAGACGTTGAAAATATCTTGCTCAGGCTCATACAGAATGCTGACTATGATATTGAAAGAGCAGAGCGTGGTATAATCTATATAGATGAAATTGACAAGATTGCAAGAAAGTCTGACAATCCTTCTATCACAAGAGATGTTTCAGGCGAAGGTGTTCAGCAGGCCCTGCTCAAAATATTGGAAGGGACTATTGCTTCTGTTCCACCACAGGGTGGGAGAAAACATCCGCACCAGGAATTTATACAGATAGACACAACAAACATCCTGTTTATCTGTGGCGGTGCATTTGAGGGTATTGAGAAGATAATTGAAAAGAGAATTGGTGAAAAGACACTTGGTTTTAATGCAAAGATTGAAAGCAAAAAAGAAAAAAAGATTGGGGATATACTAAGACAAATAATGCCTCAGGATCTTCTAAAGTTTGGAATGATTCCAGAGTTCATAGGACGCGTGCCTATAATAGTTACATTGGATGCACTTGACAAGGAAGCCCTGATAAAGATACTAACAGAGCCCAAAAATGCTCTTGTAAAACAGTATCAAAAGCTCTTTGCAATGGATGGTGTTGAGTTGGAGTTTGAAAAAGATGCATTAGAAGCGATTGCTGACAAGGCTATTGAGCGCAACACAGGTGCAAGAGGTCTTAGAGCTATAATGGAAGAGATTATGCTTGATGTGATGTTTGAGATTCCGTCAAATGATAAGATAGAAAAGGTTATTATTACAAAAGCTGCCGTTTTAAAAGAAGACAAACCTATTGTAATAATAAATGAGAACAAGAAAGCTCAGAAAAGACCAAAACTAAAACAGCGACTTCAGGAAAGAAGAGGAAATGTTTCATAACACAAAAATCTGAAATGTAGAAACTGACAATTGGAATGGAAGGCTGGATGAAAATGCCAGCCTTCTTCTTTTTGAATTTTTCATTTCCAAGAAGGGAAATTTGAGTTTGTAGAGAATTTAGATATTATAATAAGTTTGGTATAAATAAAACAAGTATAAACTTGGCCTTATAAAAGGTTCGGTGAGAGGTTTTGCTTAAAATAAGAGAGTATCAAGAAAATTTAGAAGAAAAGATTCTTTCTCCCTATGCAATGCTTTCAAAAAATACAAAAGGAAGACAAAAGCAAGAACAGAAATGCGATGTGAGAACAGAGTTTCAAAGAGATAGAGATAGAATAATACATTCCAAGTCTTTCAGGAGGCTAAAACACAAAACCCAGGTGTTCATATCTCCAGAAGGTGACCATTACAGAACAAGGCTCACACACGCTTTGGAGGTTGCACAAATTGCAAGGACAATTGCAAGAGCTCTGAGGCTCAACGAAGATTTGACAGAGGCAATAGCACTTGGTCATGATTTGGGTCACACACCCTTTGGCCATGCAGGTGAGGATATCTTAAATAAAATAACCACAACTGGATTTTCACACAACGTTCAGAGCTTGCGGGTTGTTGATTTTTTGGAAGGTGAAGATGGTCTTAACCTCACGTTTGAGGTCAGAGACGGGATTTTGAATCATGTGTGGGGAAGGACACCTGCCACTTTGGAGGGCAGAGTTGTCCAGTTTGCAGACAGGATTGCATACATCAACCATGACATTGACGACGCAATAAGAGCAGGTATATTGAAGGAAGATGACCTGCCAAAAGACTGTCTTAAAATACTGGGATATTCTAAGAGAGAGAGAATTAATACATTAATTAGGGATATAATAAAAAATAGTATGGACAAGCCAGAAATCTCCATGAGTGAAGATGTTTTTTATGCTATGCAGACTTTACGAAGTTTCATGTTTGAAAATGTGTATATTGGTTCTGAAGCAAAAAAGGATGAAAGTAAAGCCAAATATATTATACAAGCTCTCTATGAATATTTTATGTCGAACTGTGACGTCTTACCTGACGATGTGAAAAAGAATATCGACAGATTTGGAAAGGAACAGGTAATAGTTGACTATATAGCTGGAATGACAGACAGGTATGCTATGCGAAAGTTTTATGAATTATTCTTACCGTCACCATGGAACAAGCTTTGATTTTTATTAAAAATGCTAAAAGGTATTTTAAAAAATGTGTCGAAATAAAATTAAATTGTTTAAAAAAACGCGAAGGTGAACATGATGTGCTGGAAAGAGTTGTAGAACAGGTTCTAAGCAAAGTCGACATTGTTGATGTTGTCTCAATGTATGTACCGCTTAAAAAAGTAGGAGTGAACTTCAGAGCGCTTTGTCCTTTTCATCAAGAGAGAACACCCTCTTTTTATGTCTCACCGGCAAAACAGATATTTCACTGTTTTGGATGTGGAGTTGGTGGTAATGCTATCCATTTTGTAATGCGAATAGAAAATTTAACTTTCACAGAGGCACTTAAGGTTTTAGCAGGAAAGGCTAAGATTGATGTAGATTTTTCTCAAACTCAGTCGTCAAAAGATAAAGTATTAGCAAAACAAAAAGAAGAGCTTATTTCTCTTCACAATGATTGTTTGGAATATTTTCAGAGGCAGTTATATTTAAGAGAAAACATGGATGCTGCAAGGTATGTTTTGAAAAGGGGGATAAGAAAAGAAACTGCAAAGCAGTTCGGACTTGGATTTTGCCCTGAGGATAACAACTTGTATGAGATGCTTTCAAGAAAGTATTCTAAAGAGATTATTGATAAAAGTGGAATTTTTATTGAGAGAAATGGAAAGAATTATTGTAGATTCGAAGGCAGGCTCATTTTTCCTATATTCGATACAATGAACAGAGTAATTGGGTTTGGTGGTCGTATAATTGAGGACTCCCAAGCACCTAAATACATGAATTCACCCGATACTCTTATATTTTCAAAATCGAAGGTTTTATATGGTCTTAACATTGCAAAATCAAGCAAAGAAAAAGATTTTGTAATTGTTGAGGGGTATATGGATGTCATTTCTCTTCATCAAGAAGGTATAGACAATGTTGTGGGAGTTTTGGGCACAGCACTTACACAAGACCATAGTTTTCTTCTGCGCAGGTACAAAAATGAGGTTGTTCTTTGCTTAGATAGTGACCAGGCAGGAAGAAATGCTACATTTAGAAGTGCTGATATACTTTACCAAAATGGGCTTATAGTAAAGGTTATGGAGCTTGAAAATGCCAAAGACCCTGACGAGTATATAAAAAAGTTTGGAAAGGATGCGTTTTTACTAAAGAAACAAAATGCTATGTTTGCAATAGATTTCAAAGTAAAGCAGCTTTCTTCCAACTATGATTTATCAAAATCAGACCAAAAGTTCAGATTTGTACGAGAATACTTTGAAAAGATTTTGATGCCGATTACAAATGAGGTTGAGAGGCAGGAATATATAAGAAAGTTATCGCAACTTACACAAATTGATGAAGAAGCAATATTAAAGGAATTTACCAAAAATGAAAACATAAAACTAAAACGCTTGGAAAGTATTCAACATTTTAAACAAGTTCAGCAAAAAAGTAACTTAACAGAAGAAGAGAGAATCAAAAAAAATGATATAGACCTTTTATCTATCTATGTGGAATGGGCTAACAAGTCAGAAAGCATAAGAAATGCTGTTGCCGAAGATGATTTTTGCACCGAGGATATAAAAATGCTTTTCAGTTCAATAAAAAACTTAATTAATGAGGGGATGGAATTGACCTATTCAATGCTTTTGACCTTTGTTAATGACGAAAAAATATTATCAGAACTTACAAGCTTTTCCTCAAAAGGATTCGAAACAGAAGAAGCTGCCAAGAGAGCGATAGAAGAACTGAAAACAAACAATAATAGAATGTTATGGTTAAAACGTGAGATGTTGGAGGCGCAAAAGAGAGGAGATACTGAAAAGGTATTGGAGTTACAAATGCTAATTAGAAAAATCAAAGACAGAAAGGAGGGAATTTAAGGGATGACAGAGCAGAACATGGAAAACAATGAGGTAAAAAACCTCAATGACAAAAATACAAATAAAAATAGTGAAAACGAACACCAGCAAGAAACTGAAAAACAATTGCTTGCATCACAGAAAAATGAAAATCAAGAAAAGCAGTCTACAAAAAAGAGCACAGAAAGTAAATCAGATGGTAAAAAAATGAGTGAAGAAAAGAAGACACTTATAAGAGAGAAGGTCAGAGAACTTATCTCACTTGGTCAGAGCAAAGGTTTTCTGACATATTCTGAGATACAGGAGATTCTTGACAAGGTAGAGCTTGACGCAAGCCAGGTTGAAAACATCTACGATACCTTAGAGAGCATGGGAATTGACGTTGTTGACGACAGAGTATCAGAGGAGGAGCTCTTAAAAGACGACTTGGAAAATCTACCTGAAGGTATTGCTATAGATGACCCTGTTAGAATGTATTTGAAGGAAATTGGCAAGATTCCACTTTTGACCCCTGAAGAGGAGATTGAACTTGCAAAGAGGATTGAACAGGGCGATGAAGAGGCTAAAAAGAGGCTTGCAGAAGCAAACTTAAGGCTTGTTGTAAGTATTGCAAAAAGGTATGTTGGACGTGGAATGTTGTTTTTGGACCTCATCCAGGAAGGAAATTTAGGACTTTTAAAAGCAGTTGAGAAGTTTGACTACAGAAAAGGTTATAAATTTTCAACATATGCAACCTGGTGGATTCGCCAAGCAATCACAAGAGCTATAGCTGACCAAGCAAGAACTATAAGAATTCCTGTTCACATGGTTGAGACAATAAACAAGTTAGTTAGGGTATCACGTCAGCTTTTACAGGAAAAGGGAAGAGAACCAACGCCTGAAGAGATTGCAAAAGAGATGAACATGCCAGTTGAAAAGGTGCGGGAGATTCTAAAGATTGCCCAGGAGCCTGTATCGTTGGAGACACCAATCGGTGAGGAAGAAGACAGCCACTTGGGAGACTTTATCCCTGATGATGATGCTCTTGCACCATCTGAAGCAGCGGCATATTCAATGCTCAAAGAGCAGCTTTTAGAGGTGTTAGATTCATTAAATGAACGTGAAAAAAAGGTTTTAAAACTCAGATTTGGGCTTGAAGATGGTAGAGCACGTACTTTAGAAGAAGTTGGAAAAGAATTCAACGTGACACGTGAAAGAATTCGTCAAATTGAGGCAAAGGCTTTGAGAAAACTCAGACATCCGAGCAGGAGTAAGAAGCTTAAGGATTTTTTGGAATAGTAATAAAAAAGCAGGGACTACTTTTGAGCAGATAGTCCCTGCTTTTGTTACAGGGTTCATCGATTTTACAATTTATTTATATAGTACTGCATCAACAACGACAGGAAAGGCTTGAAGATCTCTGTAGTGTTTATTTATATAAAATTCAATTTTTAATGTATTTTCTCCTACAACTTCTAATGATACATTTTTAGGTTTTTCACCCTTCGCAATTGGGCTTTCATATCTCTTTTCACCATCTAAATAAATTTTGAAAACACCACTTCCACCGACATCTGTATCATCGTCAAGCCCAAGGGTTAGATTTAACTTTTTGTAATCTCCATTGAGTTTATATTGAACAAAAGTATATCTTTTACTATCATTTTCATCCCACCATTGTGTGTTATATGCTCGCCACACAGTATTTTTGCCCTTTGTTGCGCCTAATATTGTGACCTCATTTGAATTAGAAACTGGATTAAAGTCTATTGAATAATAGTCGCTTAATGGCAAATCAGTCAAAAAGATGCCTCCATTTGGTGTTAAATTAGGTCCAATAACCAATGCTTTTTTGTTGTCATCAATTTTCCAAGGCGCAATGTTTTTGTTGTAGAAACAGTAAAGAATAGAGTCAAGATGAACAAATCTCATTCCTTTGTAGTTAATAAATGGAACTTTGTATTTGAGTGTTGCTCCATTTAGGATAATATCTCTTTGATACTCATAAACTGTGCTTGTTGCTGCCTTTTTGCTGAATTCATTCACCTTTGCTTGAAGATTAGCATTTTCTTTTTTTAGCTTATCATATTGAGTTTTTAGAGAATTGTAATCTTTCAAAAGTTTTTCGTACATGGTCTTATAATTTGTTGGAGATGACGCAACTGCAACAAAACAAAAGATAACAGCAAGTATGATTATAAATACTGAGATGTGCTTTTTCAATTTCCTCAACCTCCCTGTAAATGATTTTGTACTTTTTATTTAATACACAAAACGAAAAACTTAATGTCAACCATATTTTGAGATAAATAAGCTCTTGTATTTATATACGAGAAAAATTATAATTAAATCAAGATTACACCTTAAAAGTATATAATTTGTCGAATAATGTCGAATTGTGTCGAGTTATATTAAAGAGTTATGATGGGAGGGGAAAAAGTTGCTTTACTGTCCCAAGTGTGGTGCTACAATTGAAAAGGGGCAGAAAGTATGTAGTCAGTGTGGAGAGAGCTTAGAGTCAAAGATTTTGAGTAATTTGCAAAGGACAAAGAGAGAGTTCTTCTTAGAAAAATACTTTGATGGCCAAACAAAAGAATTTATAGTTCCAAGCATAAAATTTAAATTTGACAGAAAACTTTTACCGTGGCTTTACGGAATTATAGGTTTCCTGGTGTTCTTAATATTGTTTGTAGTAATTGGAAAGTCAATATATTCTCCCCAAAGGGTTGTGAATGAATTCAAGGAAGCTGTTAAAAATAAAGACACAAAAAAGCTTTCACAGATACTTATTCATGAGACAAATGAACAAGTTTCCCAAGATAATCTAAAGGCCTTCTTGGAGTTGTGTCAGACAAAGCCTGAATACATAAACGGTGTTTTTAAAGCATTAGATGAAGCAATTCAATCAATTTCAAATTCATCTTCAGATAAAAAGAATAGATCTCTAACTGATATTTTATCTGATCTTTTCTCAACTCAAGATTATTCTAATGATTTTCTTTTAAAACCTACAGGCAAGGGCTTGATTTTCTTCACGAAATATAAGATTGCAGCAAAAAATTACTTTTTAAAAGTGAAGTGTGATACAAAAGATGCAAAAATATTTTTAAATGGTAAAAACATTGCTTCAGTTTCAGACCCATCTCAGGAAATTTCAATAGGTCCACTGGTTGCTGGAATATACAAGATTAAAGTCGAGTATAAAGGACCATATTGCAATTTAGAAAAGGTTTATGAAGAAAAAATTTACAGCCCAGATTTCAGCAACTCTAACCAATACACAGCTGAAATAAATCTTTATCCACGCTATGTAAAATTAAACTCAAATTTTGAAGATGCGGAGATTATTTTAAACGGTAAGCCAACCGGTGTTTTGGTAAAAGATGCGTCTGAATTTGGACCTATAAGTGACGAAAGTG
This sequence comes from Caldicellulosiruptor bescii DSM 6725, assembly GCF_000022325.1. Classification (NCBI taxonomy): domain Bacteria; kingdom Bacillati; phylum Bacillota; order Caldicellulosiruptorales; family Caldicellulosiruptoraceae; genus Caldicellulosiruptor; species Caldicellulosiruptor bescii. The sequence goes on from NC_012034.1 coordinate 805,827, forward strand.
AGTTTAGTGCAAAAATAAAACTTCCATGGGGTGAAGTGAGAACAACTTCTGTAAAACTTGGCAGCTGGTCAAATAGCGTTACAATTCCAAATACACTTTCAAACGATGATACTAATAATTCGACATTCGAAAAGGTTGCTTCTGTTATAAATGATTTCGAAAAGTCTTACAGAACTGCTATGACATCTCATGATCCGAATAAGTTTTTGCATATTTCTGATGAGTTAAAACAAGTTTTTACAAGCAGAATTCAAGATTTAAAAGCTAACAACCAAAAGTTTACAGGCAAGGTAACAAAAACTGAGTTCAACTTTGGAACATTACAATTGTTTAAAGACGAAGAAGGAAAAATAACATTAAAAATTACTGCAAAAATTTACTACAAAGATGCAGTATATTTCCAAGACGAGACTCCACCACAAGATATTCCTGAAAAAGTAACTGCACAGGTTTACACGCTTGTATGGGGTGAAAATGCAAAGAACTTTATTATTGTCGGAATAGAGGCTCCCTGGTTTTATGACTGGCCAGAAGATGGCAAGGTTAAAGAATACAAATTAGGGAGTGTGTGATTGAAATGATAAATTGTCCGTATTGTGGTAGAGAACTTCAGGAAGGTGAGGTTTGCATTTGCCAAACAAATCAAACGATGGTGAGTCAAACAACTGGCAATCAAGTTACAAGCGGTGAAGTATTGAATGATACTCAAAATACTGCGAAAGTTAGTGAGGATGTTAAAAGCGAAAACATTGAGCAGACTGTGAATACCGCTGAAGAAAAGAAAAAGGAATCTACTAATACTTCAACCCTAAATGATGTAATTAACTCAGCAGTTCAGTATTGCTATCTTACAATAAAATTTGCTTGGGCATTTTTGAAAAATCCATTTGTTTTTATTTCAAAGGTTATACAGAACAATGACTATAAAGCAGGCATTTTGTTTGCCATTCTCACTTTTATATTTGTTTCTATTCAAAATCTTGTTTTAGCGGGGAGGGGTATAAAGTTAATTGAAGATTTTACAGGAATATCAGGTCTTTTGTCCTCTTATTCATCCTTTAGAGCCTTTTTATATAACTTCATAATTTTGTTTCTTTTATATCTTCTATATTGCGGTACTATCAAGTTAGCGTTTATGATAATTAAAGAAAGTGTAGATTTTAAAGCTGTATTAGGTGCGGTTGGAGTAAGCCTTATTCCAATTGTATGGATAGTATTGTTAAATCTGTTATTGCAGTTTATTGCTATATGGCTTGTAATTTTATTAGGTATTTTTGGTATTATCACAAATACAATTCTTAACTTTTGGTCAATTAGGACTTTATCACAAAATAAAGATACTACAGCGCTTTACATCACTGCAACAACGTATATTGTATGTATTATTGTAGTGGCAATAGTCATGTTTGCCTTAGCTAATGGAATGGTAGGCTCAGGAGGAGTTGGTACGACAAGTTTTAGTTCAAATAGCATTATTGGTACCTGGTCAGATGATAAAGATACTATTACATTCAACTCAGATGGAACATTTAAGGCTAATTATTATTGGTTAGGTGGAAATTGGGAGATAAATGGGAATAAGTTATATCTTACAGGAATATTAACTGGAAAAGAAGGGTATTATTACAAAGTTGAGGGCAATAAATTGATATTGGAGCCTATTCCTGGTTCAGGCAAAGGTAGTTATGAATTTTATAGGGTTAGGTAAATTAAGATTTTTTTAGTTTGGCATAGAGGTGATTTGTGAATATGATAAAAGGTAGAATGGTAATAGTTTGTATATTTATTCTTTTGTTGTTGTCAATTACTGGATGTTCAGTGTTTAAAACAAAAAAAGAAAGTATAAGTAAAGTCAATACTTCAACTCTACAAAAATCAAATCAGGCCATTAAGTATTTAAGTGATAATAAAGCTACAAGCAAGCCTACATGGGATGTTGTATTTGAAAGGATATATCAAACTACAGAAAGGTACGAAATAGATATTTATGTTCCTAAAATTACTGGTAGTGGATTAAAACAAGAAGTCAGTGATAAAATAAATTCTTTTCTCAGAGAATATATTGATCAACGAATAGAAGATATAAAAAAGATAACTGAGAGTCCAGAAGATAACTCAAGTTTTTATCCATATATACTTGCTATAAAATGTGAATGGGATAAAAGTGTTTCACCGTACATTTCTTTTTTGTTCGAAGAATATTCATATACTGGCGGAGCACATGGAATGACACATTTAGAAAGTTTTACATTTAACTTAGAAACAGGAGATAATATAAGACTTGAAAGTTTATTAAATAATGAACAAAAGAAGTTAATTCAAAATTATGTAAACATTGAAAGAACAATATCTAAAGATTTATTTGACCCATTCAGTGAAGAGCTTGGGGGTAAAGAGGATTTTAGTAATTCTTATCAAAAAGACTTTTTTGATGATATGATATTTAAAAACAAAGGTTATTTAATTTGTTTTGAACCTTATAAAATTGGACCATATTCAAGCGGGGTTGTAAAATTTTGGTTTGGATTAGATGAACTTGAGCAAAAGGGTGTAAATGCAGATTTTGATTTAAAAGACTATAGTACAATAAAAAGGTTATTGAGCATGAACTTAGGGAATGTAAGGAAAGAATTTGGTTTACCAATAGAAGTTTATTCGTCTGAGGGTGGTTTTTTATATGAAACTAAAAGTGGGCTAACATTTAGTTTTACTTTTGATTCAGTTGAAAATTGGGAAAATATATCTATGGCAACTGTTAATTCTATTATAGCTGGGAATAATATAAAGCTTTTTGGTATTTCCATTAAAAGTTCTCTTTCAGATGTGGATGAAAAGATAGGGAAAATTAAAGAGATAAAGAAAAATGGTGAAGGGATTGATGAAGAGTGGGGAAGCTATTTAGTATCATATGAAGTTGGTGAAGATGTGGAATTATATATTGAGTCCAAGACAGAGGAAAAAAACTCAGAGGTGAGCTATATATTGATAAAGAAAAAAGGGTTGTAGAAACATGTTAAACAGAGTTGGATATTAGGTTGTGCTTAATTGTTAGCTTCAAATCCAAAACAATTTAGGGAGGCAGGATTAATGTGGAATAAAGTAAAAATTTTGAACAGGGAAAATAATGAGTCTATCAAATTGATTGTAGCAATTATGGTGTTAATTTTAGTACTTAATACAATTGGAGTTTATAGTAAGCAAAATGTGAATGTTAAAGACAATCTAATTATAATAGAACCTAAGTTTAAATATATATATCCATTTTCAGAAGGGTTAGCTGTTTTTATAAGCGAAGATAATAAACATGGATACTTGGATATGAAAGGCAATATTATAATAAAACCTAATTTCGAAGAAGCCCATAGTTTTTCTGAAGGTATAGCAGTAGTTAAGGAAAAAGGAAAATGGAAAGTTATAGACAAAAAAGGTAATATCATTTTAAGTTTGGATTTTGACTATGTTGGAAGCTTCAGCGAGGGTTTAGCACCAGTAGAAAAAGATAAAAAATGGGGGTATATAAACAAAAAAGGTGAAATAGTGATTGAGCCTCAATTCGAAAGTGCGGGTAATTTTTTTGAGGACAGAGCTGTAATACAGCTAAATGGAAAATTTGGCTATATAGATAAGAGTGGAAAAATAATAATATCACCCAAATATTATGTAGCTTATGAATTTTCAAAAGGTGTTGCTGCTGTTGCAATTTTAGATGCACAAAAAAATACAAAGTATGGCTTTATAGATAGAAATGGCAAATATGTTATAGAACCAAAATATGATTTTTTAGCAGGGTTTATTGGTAACATTTACTATGATAAAATTTTCAAGAATGGGTTAGCAAGAATAAGAGTGAATAACAAGTTTGGATATATAAATGAAAAAGGTGGAGTAGTTATTCAACCAAAATTTGAATATGCTCTTGAGTTTGATAAAAATATTGCCTTAGTTTGCTACAATGGAAAATATGGATATATAAATAAGAAAGGAGATTTTATAATCAATCCAGTTTATGAAGATATGTTATTATTTTCAGAAGGTTTAGCAGCAGCTAAGTTAAATGGTAAATGGGGTTTTATTAATTATAAAGGTGATTTTACTATAAAACCTCAGTTTGAAAAAGCTTATAGTTTTTCAGAGGGAGTAGCTGCTGTAAAATTGAAAGGTAAATGGGGTTTTATTGACAAAAAAGGTAATTTTATAATTAAGCCTCAATTTGATGAACCTATAATATATTGCAGTGCTATATATACTTTTACAAATGGTTTAGCTGCAGTTTGTAAAAATAGAAAATATGGATATATTGATAAAAATGGGAAATGGATTGTTGAACCTAATTATGACGTAGCAAGTGGGTTTATGAATGGCTTTGCTCATATTGATAAAAATAACCTTGTAGGATTTATTGCATTAAAGAACGTGGTATTGAAAGAGAAAAACTAAGATTTCCATATAATTATTTGCCGAACGGAGGTGCAATTATGATATAAATAGATTTATGTAATTAAGAGCGGAAATGTGGTAGCAAATATTTGTAGTTTATAAATGGAATCTGAGGTGAGAAAAGTATGATTTTACAGAAAATTAAAGATGAAATTGTTACTGATATTTTTAATAATATCTGTTCTAAGGAATACGATTATTTTAGGATTCAGCAAGGATATTTATATAATAATGGAACCAAAATATGATGGAGAAGCAGTATATATAGATTCTAATATTGTTGTATATAGAAGTAGCAATGGTAAATTTGGTGTAATAGATATAAGAAACTCTAAAATTCGTATACCTGATAAATATGATGAAGTAAACTGCATGTTTAGTGATAGTTTAATTGAGTTTAAATATAAAGGTAAATATGGTTTTGTGGATAAGAAGACAGGAAAAGAATTGGTTGCACCAAAATATGATTATGTTGTAAATAGTGACTATTTTGAGAATTTAGTGCGTGTTATAATAAACAATAAATGTGGATTGATAAATAAAATTACTGGTAAAGAAATATTACCGGTCAAATATGATTATGATTCTTTTACATCTGGTTATTATTATGGCAATGGAGATATTTTGATTGAAATAAAGCTAAACAATAAAATAGGTCTTGTTAATAGAAATAGAGTTGTAGTTGTGAAGCCAATATATGATGAAATCAAAGGAATTGGCGAAGGCATTGTAACAGTAGGAATAAATGGATTGTATGGATTTGTTGATGCTAGAAATGGCAAAATAGCAATAAAACCACAATATAACTATGCAGGCATTTTCAGTGAAGGATTAGCGCCAGTTGTAGAAGGCATCTGGTGATATTTTATAGATAAATCAGGTAGGAAAATATTGAAATTGCCATATGATGCCAGATGGAAGAGGTTTGTAGATAGTTTTCGAGAAGGTTTAGCAGCTTTCGGTTTAGGAGCATTTTATCCCAAGTGGGGGTTTTTTAATAAGAAAGGGAAGGTAGTTATAAAACCTCAATATGAAGATGTAGAGGCTTTTAATGGCGGATTGGCTGCAGTTAAATTTAATGGAAAGTGGGGCTTTATTGATAAGACAGGCAAAGAAGTTGTTAAGCCTAAATATGACGAAATTAAATCATTTTATAACGATTTATTGCAAGTTAATAAAAGGTTAGTTATGGTTAAGGCTAGAGGTAAATGGGGGTTATAGATAAAAAAACAGGAAAAGAGATAATCAAACCAATATATAATGGGATCGAATACTTTAGTGACTCTGTTGCAATGGTTGAAATTACGCAGCAAGGAAAAATTAAATACGGTTTTGTGAATATAAGCACAGGAAAAGAAATAATTCCTCCAAAATATGACTTTGTAGACTATTATTCAAAGGAAAAGAAATTTGTAAAGGTTAGAATAGGTGGCAAATGGGGGCTTGTAGATAGACAAACAGGAAAGGAATTATCAAGTCCAATATATGATTATATTGGGAGGTTAGTGAAGGACTAATGGCGGTTAGAGTCGGCAAAAAGTGGGGATTTTTAGATATGAAAGGTAATGAAGTTGTAAAACCAAAATATGATTATGTAAAGGACTATAAAGAAGGATTAGCAGCAGTAACAATAGATGGTAAATGGGGATTTGTAGATAAAATGGGTAATGAAATAATAAAACCTCAATATAATGATGCTGAAAGTTTTAAAAAGGGTTTTTCTTTGGTAAGCACTGACGATGGTTATTACTTTATAGATAAAAAAGGAAATAAGTTAATAAATTAAATATTGATTTTAGTTATATTTTAGTTCCTATAGAATATAGCACAGAATGGGACTATGTTGTATATAAAGATGGGAAGTTTGGGTTTCTTAAAATTCAAATAAATAAAACAAATAAAAAACTTGATGGGGTGTAAAGAAATGTTTTTTAGGAGATTTTTTATGAGGAACAAAGGGATTTGTAAATTTATTGCAATAGTTTTAGCTGTATTTTTGATTTTATATGACTCATTATTAAATGTTAATGCATTGCAAATAAAGGTAGAGAAAATAAATGTTTTTGGTGGGAAAGGGAGTGATTGTTATGAAGATGTGATTTCAACCTTTGATGGGGGATATATAGCTGTTGGATATTCATTCTCAACTGATGGAGACATGAAAGGACTAAACAGAGGCAGTAGTGATGCAATAATAGTAAAATATGATTCTAAAGGTAATTTGAAATGGAGAAAAAGTTTTGGTGGAAGTGGAGATGATGGATTTACTGCAGTATCAACTGCTAAAGATGGCGGGTATATAGTAGTAGGTACTTCATGTTCAAATGATGGAAATATGAAAGGGCTAAATAGAGGAAAAAGCGATGCAGTAATAGTTAAGTATGATACTCGAGGAAATATTAAATGGATAAGAAGTTTTGGAGGTAGTCTTTCTGATGAGTTTACAGCGGTGATAGAAACTAAAGATGGAGGATATGTGGCGACAGGACATTCATATTCATCGGATAAAGATATGAAAGGTTTAAATAAGGGTGAATGGGATGGAATAATAGTAAAATATGATTTAAAAGGAAATTTAAAATGGAAGAGGGGTTTTGGCAGTGAAGGTGATGATGGATTTGGTAAACTGTCAGAAACAATAGATGGTGGATATATAGTCTTTGCTTCATTAGAATCAAAAAATGGAGAACGTAATGGGTTTGTCATAAAATTTGATTCTCAAGGAAATATAAAATGGAAGAAAAAAGAAGATGCCAATATAATTTTATACGATATAGTATCTTTATCAAATGGAAGTTTTATAGCAGCTGGAGTAGGTAGTTTAAAATTTGACAAATATAAAGACAAAGCTATAATTTGCAAATATGATGCAAACTGGAATATACAATGGATAAGAGGTTTCGGTGGAAGTGACTGTGATATATTTAATGCAATAGAATGTGTAAAAAATGGAGGATACATAGCTGTTGGGTTTTCGGGTTCAAAGGATGGAGATTTACAAGGATTAAATAAAGGTGGGTACTATGCAATTATTGTAAAGTTTGATATAAATGGAAATATAAAATGGGCAAAATCTTTTGGAGGTGGAGGAAGTAGTACAGTTTTGTTTAATGCTGTTTCTACAAAAAATGATGGAAGATACATGGCTGTTGGATGTTCCCGGTCAGAAGACGGAGATATGCGCGGATTGAGCAAAGGTTTGGAAGATGCGATAACTGTAATGTATAGGGAGGTAAAATATTAATATCTGTTATAGATTCATGATATACATTTCAAATGCACTAAAAATTATATAGCCGTTAGGACTTTTTTATGATGTATATTAAGCACTTCTACAAAACATATAGGACTAAAATAGGATAGAGAGAGGGGGTTTAAAATGTTAATAAGTTCAAAAAAGTTTAAATTGAATTTTTTAATCATTCCTTTGTTGAGCTTTATTATTTTAAATATTTTTTCTGAATTTCTATTTTTCCGAGATAGTACAGCTTTTGCTAGTATGCAAAATAATAAAGCACAGAAATCAAAATTGGTGAGTTTTTATGTAAAGTATAATGATAAGCTACTTTCTAAATTTGAACTATTTAGTGATGATAGAACTGTTTACTATTCTACAGAAAAATCAGTAAAATTATCAGTAACTCAGAATTCTAAAATGACCATTTATATTGCTTCAAACGGACTTTTGATAAAAAGAAATTTTAATTTTACAAATGTTAGCTCCATATCAGATAAAGTATATATTACTTCAAATATGTCATTAGACAAAGTTGTAAATATGCACATATACGATGGCTCTAAACCAATTTCTTATGCTCAGGTGTTTATTATTAGCAGGGATATCTTGAGGGAGATATATATATAGGAAAAACGGACAAAAATGGCTTTATACCGTTATTAGTTACTAAAGGCGAGCATTACCTAAAAATTGGTTATGGTGCAAACAATTCGGATGCAATGGAATATGCCTTTGCAAAAATTAAGGTTGATAATAATAAGAGTGTAAAGTTAGATATAAGTAAGTTTGGGGTAGTCAATTTTCATATCCTGTATGGATTTGGTGGAGTAGGACTAAATGACAAATTGTATATTAGTTTTAATAGTAAGTGGTCATATTCCAAAATAATTTGCAATATTGGTATTAGAAGAAGTATTAAATTTGACGTAGGAAATCATGGGAAAGTATGGATTTTTGGAGGTAACCCTTCATACTATGGTATGTATTGTTTAGCGTATAAGCCAAAAAGAGATTTAGTTATTAAAAAACCTAAAGAAACAATTGATATTGATTTAAAAATAGATACACAAAATATAAAGATTTTAAATGTCTATAGGTGGAACATGAAAAGTTCACAATGGGAAAAGACTACTTTTTCGAACGTCTATGAGAGTGATGAGTTGAGATTAGAAGTTTCGATTCCACCAAAGTCTCATTACGTTTTAGCAATGACAGGTATACATTATTACGATGAAAAACATGAAAAAGATTTTCATACAATTGCTTCTGTTTTTTCTATTATTCCGTGTAATTTAACTGCATATATAATTGATAAAAACGGGCAAAAATACAACATACTGGCTACAATGTCAGATTTATTTGATGATCAGAGAAATACATTTACGGTATTTTTAAAAGATTTCAAAGGCACTTTAAATTCAAAGCTATATATGGATTTTAACTTTTACCCATATGACTTTGATTATTTACATAAAACACATGTTATTCCAATAAATGTATATACCCATTAAAATGAATAATACAAATCCAAGAAGGGGTTGTCTAAAAACAAAATTTTAAAATTCTTATTTCGCAATATATAGGTAAAGTTAAATAAATCAAAAACTATATATTGTAAGAAAAGGGGCTATCCAATTATCTTTTTGGACAGCCCCTTTATTTTTAATTCACCCACACTATACTTCCAGTTGGCACATTTCTGTAAATGTATTTTGCATCGCTCAAAGAGACCCTGATGCAACCATGGCTAATTCTTTGTATTATGGAATTATTGATAATTTCATCTTTTTGGTCTATTGGAACAGAATGTATCATATAATTACCAGAATACACCAATCCATACATTGCTCCCGCCCTATATCGTGTATTATAAAATTTATAAACTTTGGCTTTACTTTTGAAATAACCTCTCAATGTAGGGGTATATTCAGCCCCTGCAGAGCAATCAATTGTTCTGATAAGAACATACGCATTATTTTCTTTTTTCATCAAATAAATTGATAGTCTTGCCAAGTCAACCCATATAAAATAATTTGATTTTTCATTTTTTACTCGTGAATTCATAAATTTTTCAACTTCTTCTTTTGTTAGTGGGTTAAGAAAAACTTTCCTTTGCGGTAAAATGGTCAAATATCTTGATGGTACCCATAATTTAGAATTCCTATATTTTACAAGGCAAATACCATCTACTTCGCTTAATACTTCAATTATCTGATCTTTTGGGATGAGATTTTTATACTGAAGTTTTGTTTTTGCATAGGTTATATAAGGTTTTATATAGTAAAATATATTCCCGTCCTTAGGAAGGGTTTCAGCAAGATAATATTTTGTTCCTTCAACAATTATATAAATTCCAAATTCATCAATACCAAATTGATTTGATGTAAACTTCAATTTACTTTGAGTTTTTAATGGAAGGCTTTTTAGCATTTTTAAAAATCTAAGGTTGTCAATTCTGAAGAATTTGTTGTCTACTTTAAATTCGTCAAAAGATAAGTTTTCATTTTTTGATATTCTATTAATAATTTCATTTACCTCTGTGCTTGAGAGTCTTTTGTTTGGATAGATATAAAAGCGTTGGTCGTAGGGATTAATTTCAGGTGTTAATAACCCCAAATCTAATAAACGAAGAATAGATTCTTGAAAACTTACAGGGGTAGAAAATATATCAGCAACAATGTATTTAAATCTTTCGTGATTAACAGGAAAGTCTCTTTTTAATGACATAATGTAGTCCTCAATAAATTTGTTCCATCGAGGATCTAATTTTACATTTACATTGTATTCTTTTCCCAAAAATGAAGTTTTGAAATTCTGAATTTTCGCAACCTTAAGGATTTTGTCTTCTAAAAAATAACAGTAAACTTGATCATTGGCAGTATAAAGTTGGTTTAACACGACGTTCTCAGTATCCTGATATGTATTTTGGTATACACTTTGATATACTTTATTGAAAATGGTTGAAGGAAGGTTATTTGATTTATCAATAATTGGAAAGACTTTTTTTATGTAATCTACCGATAGTGTTTTTGTATTTTCCCTGAGCGCAACTTTGTACTTTTGTGGATTTTTATTTATGAAATCCCTTACCAATTTCATATAGTCATCTTGTGTTCGCGCTTTGGTATATGGATTCCAAACAAAGACATATTTTTTGTGGCCATCTTTGTATATTTTTTCTATTACCACGAAGTTATAATACAGAAGTGCTATTTCGGTCGGAATTTTTTTTGTTATAAACCCTTTTCCAGTTTGTCTGTAATAGTCCCAACAGGATAATATGTTAGTTTTAGCTGGCAATAATTTCTGTTTTAAAGACTCTAAATTTTGTATTGTATGCCACAGAATATATGAAGCTTGAGCTTTTGTGATAATAGATTTTTTGTTCAAGTTTGCAGGAAGAACTTTTAATAATTTTGCTTTGCTCAAGGGATCTTGTGAGTGGTTAATTATCTTGAGAGCTACAAAAACCTTTTGAACAAATTCTTCTGCAGTCACATATTTTACTTTTGGTACAGCACCCTGTGAAATAGTTGAGTTAAATATTGTAAATAAACAGCAGAGCATGAGAACAATTAATTTTGAGTAAGTGTTTTTGCTAAAGTTTAATAGATTTTCTTTCATCTTCGGTATTACGTACCCCTTTTCTTTAAAGTCTTAGTAAATTATTCAGAAGAGTTTTTTATAATAAATAATATCTGACAATATGGAAAATTGCAATATATTACTAATATGAAGCTAATATAATAAGATTGGTTCCAATCTTTTAGCCATATAAACTTTCTAATGGCACGTGGTGAAGACATATTTACCACCTAATTTATTACAGAATAGAGAATAAAAAGTTCCTACTTTCTTTAATAAGTCTTCAAGAAGTAAAGTAGGGAACTGAAACACATGGGAGGAGACCAGAGTTTTAGAATCTATGAATTTTTCAAATGGTGTCCTCCCATTCATACCTTTACCATTATGAGGTCTAAAAAAGTTCCACGTATCCTGCCACCTTTGAGCTCGTTGAATAAAGTCATCTTTGTTTTTACATCTTTCGGCATGAATCATTAAAAAATATTCGTCATCTGCTCTATGTGAATTTTCAATTACCCCCATAAGATGTTTTGCTCTTGGTGGAATAGGATTTAGTTCTACACCCAAAATAGAAAACATCTCATTCCACTCCTTTAGCTTTCTTTCACTTCCTCCGCAAAATTCTTCTCCATTGTCCAATCGGATTTTTATTGGGTTTCTTACATTATGCGTTCTTAGCCATAAAGCCACCAAGGATATAAACATAAAGCCAAAAGCAGATGAAAGTTCATAGGAGTAGGCTGTAAATCTTGCTCTTGTTGCAATGTCTATCATGTTCCACTCATAGCAAGGTAAATTGTGTTTTTTCATATGTTCATATACCTCTTCAGGAAGACTGTCTTTATCTAAAAGATGTTTTGTATCAAGTTGAAATTCAGAAAATGGAATGAGGGCTTCATAATCGTACAAACTTCTTTCACCCTTTTTTGTCTTTCTTGATTTTTTTGGTATAGCATTTCTTTTGAGAATAGACTTTATTGTATTTTCGCTTATTTTAATACCATATTTTCTGAGCAGGTAAAGAGACAAACGTCTGTATCTGAAGCCAGTTCTTTTAGATTCCTCGATAATGAGATTTTCAAGTTCAGTAGAAAGTTTTCTGGGGCAAGTTTTAGGTTTTCTTGATTTATCCTCAAGGGGACCATATATTGCTCTTCTGACAGTATGTCTTGATACACCTAATATTTTAGCAGTTCTTGATACGTTTTTGTTATTATTTTCAAACACTTTTCGGATTAATTCCCTTGCTTTTTCGGGAGATATTTTTCTCATTTCATGATATGATATAATATTCATAGTAGGCTGTCCTCCCATCCTGGTAGTTTTTTGATTTTTCTTTTGAATGGGAGATTACACTTTTTAATTATATCAAACAGGATGGAGGCAGCCTCAATTCTTTTTATGAGTTTCTCCTCACTATTTTCGCACATTCTTTCGCTGTGGTAAATATCTCTACACCTATTCGAGTATAAAACTTTCTTAGTGTAAAATATTTATAGGACATTGGATGGAAAAAAGCTCCCTCCTCTTGGTAGAAGAGAAAAAATGAAGTAGAATATAATGATGAAAAAATAAAAAAAGAAAAAGGAAAAACAAACCAAAGGAGGGAGCAAAATGACTGAAAATATTGTATCAAAAATAGAAGAACTTTTAAAGACTTTTGAGGAAGGATTAGAGAAGATAGTGAAAAGGGAGAAGGATTTAGCGGAATATTCAATTGAACTTAAGAAGCAGTTAGACCTGATAGGCAAGGAGATGATAAAGGAAGCATGTGAACTTATAGATGAATCATTGAAAGAAAACGAAGAGAGGAAGAAGAGGTATGAAGTTGTGAGGAGAGACAAGAGGGGTTTAAAGACAATATTTGGTGATATTGAATATGAGAGAACATATTACAAAGATAAGGAAGGCAAAGGATATGTTTATTTAGTTGATATAGTTTTAGGGATAGAGAGATATCAAAGGATAGACAATGCGGTAAAGGGAGCGATAATAGAGAGAGTAGTAGACATGTCATATGAGAAGGCAGCAAAGGAAGTATTAGGGGAGGATAGGATTAGTAGACAAAGTGTAATGAATATTTTGAAAGGGATAGATAGTAAAGAATTAGATGAAATCCAGCATAGCAAGAGTGTAAAAGGAGAGAAGAAAGTTGTAAAAGAGCTTTATATCGAGGCGGATGAAGACCATATTTCATTACAGAATGGGAAGAAAGAGATAGCGAAGCTTGCTTACATAAATACGGGATATAAGGAAGAGAAGGGCGTTGTTATTAGGAAGGAATTAAAGGATTTGCATTATTTTAGCAGTGTAAAAGAGGATGCAGATGATTTTTGGGCAAAAGTGGGTAAGTATATTGAAGAGAATTTTGAAGTTGAGAAGATAGAAAACATATATCTTTTAGGAGATGGAGCTAATTGGATAAAGAAGGGATTAGAGTGGATAGATGGAGCGGAATTTGTATTAGATAAGTTTCACTTAACGAAGGAGATAATGAAAATAGCAGGAGGGGATAGAAAATTATTTAATGAGATTTTGAAAGCATTAAGAGAGAAGGATAGAGAGGGATTTGAGGCATTAGTAAAAGAAAAGATGGAGGAGGTAAAAGAAGATGAGTTAGCTAAGAGGAGGATAAAGAAGGGAAGGAGATACATACTTTCGCACTGGGATAATATAGTATTAGAAGCAGCGAATGTTAATATAAAGGGATGTAGTGCAGAAGGGCATGTAAGTCATGTATTAGCAGAGAGGATGAGTTCAAGACCAAGAGGATGGAGCGAAGATATAGCGGAGACCATGGTAAAGTTATTGAGTTTAAAATATAATGGTTTTGAACTTATGAATGTATATTTAGAGAAGATAAAAGCCAAGAAGTCAGAAAGGCAAGAAGTTAAAGAAATAGCAAAAGGAATTATAAAGAACGGGAAAAGAGTACGAAAAGGTACGGAAAAGTGGAATAATATACCAGTTATAGCAAATGGTAAAGTTAACCAGTTACGAAGAGCATTAAAGTCTTTGATTAGTTGTAGCTTCTATAATGCAGGTATATTCTGATAAAAATTTTTTCCTACAAACTCTTGACACTATCTAAAAAGTAGAAAAGACTTCAACCAGGATCTTAAAAATGCTATTCTAAGTGAAAAAGCAAAGTTTTTCGACCAAATAGTGCTTGTTGGAGGGAAAAAATTAAAGACAAAAAATGCATTAATTACTGTTTCTCAAAGTAAAATGGAAGCATGCACCAAAAAATTCTTAAAAGAAAATATTAAAAAGTTATTTAGCGTAGCAAATATATTTGGAAGATTAGTAGGAGATAGTGTAAATGTAGTATTGGGAGATAAAGGAGATGTGACTGGGAGTCTGGATGTTGTAACTGATCTCTTAGATCTTGTAAGTGATGATTTGCTTGAAATGATACCTATAAATCCTGTTAAATATAACTTTTATATTGATGAAAATGACTATAAAACTAAGAAAATAATTATTACTTACAATGGTAATTTTACAACATTGCAAATAACCCTTGATAACATCAAATTTGGGAAAGATGTTTTATTCCCTAACCCTCCAAAAGAAGCTTTAAAAAAAGCCGAAAAAATTTCCTTTAAAAGTTACCTCAATCCAATTGGGTTTAATATTGGCTATTGGGATGGTGCAATTCCAGTTTATAATTACTTAATTGTAAATCAAATGCTTGCAGAATTAGACATGAATGGAAGTAATTTTGGATACTAAAATAACAATCAACTTGAATTAATAAGAATTATTAACGATTCTTAAAAAAGACAATATACAATCCTATACTCTCTTAATAAACTTTTTTTAAGGCCTGAAGGTAACCAAAAAATATCAAATGAACGATTACGAGATAATAAGAATAAAAAAATAAAGTTGTAAGCGATAGACTTTTTAAGTTTGTGAAACTTTTTGACAGTAAGTTTGAAACAATTTAAGGTTTAATGTGATGAACGAGAACAAAAAGCAAGAGAAAAGATGTAGCAGGCAAAAGAAAATCAGAGAACAAAGAAATATGGTCAAATGTTAGGAAGGTAATCAGAACCGATGTGCGATTTAGGGTAAGAAATAGTTTGCCTAATGACAATTTGTTTTTTGTAGAGGTTTTGAGAATTGTTGAGAGTGATTGAGTAAATTTAGCATTATCTTTAGCGGAATTTTGGCGCGTGGTTAGTTGAATACTTTTACAAAATACAAAAAATTAAGAAATAGAGGGAGTATTACTATGTTGGACTTATTGCAAAGGACAATAATTGAAGGAAGGTTGTCTTGCTATGTGAAGAAAACTAAGGAGTTTAATCCATATGAAAAATCAGATGTTTACGATTGGGAGTTTAAAAAGGAGATAAACCGATACATTTTTAAAGATTCTTATCGTGGATTTAATCCCTATGCAGGGGTTGAAATAATAATTGAGAAAGACAGTAATAAAGTAGTATGGATATGTGATTATGTTGGTTATGTTTTGGATAAATGTCCAATTGGTGCAAATCAAGTATATGATTTTTTAAAAGAAGCTAGGGCTAAGCATTTAGTGGAATGCAAGGATAATCTATTTAAGGATTTTACATACGAAAAAGAATTATTAAAATATAAATCGATATTTGAACTTAAAGCAACGGGAGTATTGGAAAAAACTGATATTTATTATGATAAAGAATTAATTGCCCAACACATTGCATCTGGAATTGTGAAAATATGAGGATGGATTTTTATGAAAATAAAAATTGTTAAATAGAAGATATAGTTATTGAAGGTAAAAATAGTTATATAAGAGATAAAAAAATATCCCCACAGTCATAAGATATTATAGTGCAAAAACATAACAACCACAAGTTATGCATATTAAGAGCAGGGGTTACTCACTCCCCCTGCTTTTGATTTGTCAGGTTATTTAGTTATTGACTTTTTACTTACATATATTTAAAATTAAAAGCTATCTTCAAACTTATAAAAGGAGGCAGCAAAAAACCTAAAAATGCTAACCCAAAGAGACGACATCCGAAACATTGCTATAATTGCCCATGTTGACCATGGTAAAACAACCCTTGTAGATAGCATGCTAAAACAAAGTGGAATATTCCGCGAAAATCAAGTGGTTGAAGAAAGAGTTTTAGATTCAAACCAGCTTGAAAGAGAAAAAGGAATTACCATAATGGCAAAAAACACAGCCATTATGTACAAAGGAATAAAAATAAATATAATAGACACACCGGGGCATGCAGACTTTGGAAGTGAAGTTGAAAGGTCGCTTGTCATGGCAGATGGTGTGCTTCTGGTTGTAGATGCTTATGAAGGTCCAATGCCCCAGACAAAGTTTGTTTTAAGAAAAGCCCTTCAGCTTAAACTCAAGCCAATCGTTGTTATAAATAAAATTGACAGGCCTTTTGCAAGGCCTTATGAAGTTTTGGATAAGGTGTTAGACTTGTTTATTGAACTTGGAGCAGATGAAGACCAGCTTGACTTTCCATATGTTTTTGCATCAGCAAAAGAAGGCATTGCAAAGTTTGATTTAGAAGATGAAAGTCACAATTTAGAGCCACTTTTTGAAATGATTATAAACAATATTCCAGCACCAACAGGTGAAATTGATGCACCTTTTCAAATGATAGTGACATCAATCGACTATGACAACTACTTGGGAAGGATTGCAATTGGTAAGGTTGTAAGAGGCAGTGTAAAACTCAATCAGCAGGTTGCAGTTTGTACAAAACAAGATGGAGTTTTGCAAAAGACAAGGGTTACGAAGCTGTATCAGTTTGAAGGTTTAAAAAGGGTAGAATGTAGCGAAGCAAAGCTTGGTGATATTGTTGCAATTGCCGGAATAGATGGTATCAACATTGGGCAGACAGTGGCAGATGCAGAAAATCCAGAACCTTTGGAATTTATCAAGATTGATGAGCCAACGATCTCCATGATATTTTCAACAAACGACTCACCTTTTGCAGGAAAAGAAGGTGAGTATGTAACATCAAGGCACTTACGAGAGCGCCTTTTCAAAGAACTTGAGAGAAACGTGGGTTTGAAAGTTGAGGAGACCAATTCACCCGATTCATTTAAGGTGTCAGGAAGAGGGGAGCTTCACCTTGCAATCTTAATTGAGACTATGAGAAGAGAGGGCTATGAGTTTCAGGTTTCAAAGCCGCAGGTTATAACAAAGATTGTAAATGGTGAGCTTTATGAGCCGTATGAATATTTGATAATTGATGTTCCAGAAGAATTTATGGGCACTGTCATGGAAAAATTGGGTCCGCGAAGAGCACAACTTCAAAATATGACTATCTTAAACGATGGATTTATGCGTCTTGAGTTTATAATACCTGCAAGAGGGCTTATAGGTTTTAGTTCTGAGTTTTTGACAGATACCAAGGGCAATGGCATTATGAACCATGTGTTTTATGACTATATGCCATATGCTGGTGACATTCCTGAAAGAAACAGAGGAGCACTCATAGCATTCGAAACTGGTGAAGCTGTGACATATGGTCTTTACAATGCCCAGGAGAGAGGTCGGCTTTTCATTGGCCCAGGAACTCAGGTGTATGAAGGTATGATTGTTGGTGAAAGTTCGCGCCCAGAAGATATTGTTGTCAATGTTTGCAAGAAAAAACACTTGACAAACATGCGCTCAGCAACGGCTGATGAAGCTTTGCGTTTAACTCCACCTCTGCAGCTTTCGCTTGAGGAGTGTATAGAATTTCTGGCAGAGGATGAGCTTTTAGAAGTGACACCAAAGAGCTTAAGGCTTAGGAAAAAGATTTTAAATCATGAGATGAGAAAGAAGATGGAAGCAAGAGCCAAAAAAGAGGAAAAGGAGCCTGTTTATTGACGGCTCTTTTTCTTTTTTAGTTTTTCATTGTGGTATAATATTAGCATAAAAATCAAAAGAAAAGTTTTGAGGTAAATAGTACTATGAGATTATGGCAAAAAAGTTTTAAATATTATTTGGTTGTATTACTCTTCTTAGTCTTAATGGTTTCACTTATTTATGTATTCTTCAAACCTCAAAAAGAAAAAGTAATCGAAGCTATGGTTGAGATTCCACAAAATACATCCACAAAAGATGTTGCTATGATTTTAAAGAAAAATGGAATTATTGAAAACCCATACTTTTTTATGTTTTACGTCAAACTCAACAACTATAAAATAGCAGCAGGAAAATACAAACTTTCATCTGATATGACATATAGAGAGCTTTGCAAAGTTCTTGAAAAAGGTTTTGTTCCAAAAGTTGCTATTAAGTTTACTATTCCAGAAGGATTTACGGTCCAGCAAATTGCCAAAAAACTTCAAAGTCTTGGACTTGTAGATGAAAACAAGTTTTTGGAAACTGCTAATAGTTACGACTTTAATTTTAAGTATAAATACAGTTCGAAAGAAGTAAAGTATAAGCTTGAAGGGTTTTTGTTTCCAGATACATATGAAGTATATCCCGGCGCTTCTGAAAAGGATATTATAAAAATGATGCTAAATAGATTTTTAGAAGTATATGAAAACATAAAAATTAAAAAGACAACAAATTTAGATGATATTCAAACAGTTATACTTGCTTCAATTGTTGAAAAAGAGGCAAAAAAAGATAGCGAAAGAGGGATTATTGCTGGTGTGTTTTCAAACAGGCTACAAAGAGGCATAAAACTTGAAAGCTGTGCAACGGTAGAATATGTGTTGCCTGTTCACAAAGAGGTTCTTTCTTTGCAGGATGTTAGAATAGAATCTCCGTACAATACATACCTAAAAAAAGGACTGCCGCCTTCTGCTATCTGCAGCCCTGGCAGAAAAAGTCTTCTTGCAGCTTTAGCTCCTGAAAAAACAGATTATCTATTTTTTGTTGCCAAAAAGGATGGAACTCATATATTTTCAAAGACATTTGAAGACCATTTGAGGGCTCAAAAACAAATAGAAGAAGGGAAAAAATAAAAATGGATATATCACAGGACATTTTAAACCAGTTTATAAGAAGTAAGCTTACAAATTTGGACCCAAGACTTTCTAAGATTGAAAAGGAGGCTCAAAAGAAAAATATACCAATAGTTTCAAAAGAGGTATCGCGGCTTTTAACAATACTTACAATGCTGAAAAAACCAAAGAGAATATTGGAGATTGGCACTGCAGTGGGATTTTCAACGCTGTCCATGCACCTTGGCTGTCCTGAAGCAAAGATTATTACAATAGAGATGGACTTTGACATGGTCATGGAGGCTAAGAAAAATATAAAAGAGTTTGGTGCACAGGACAAAATAGTTGTTATTGGTGGTGAGGCGGAAGAGGTTTTAGAGGCAATTGAAGGTGAGTTTGACATGATATTTTTTGATGCCGCAAAAGCTCAGTACATTGATTATTTCAACCTTACCAAGGAGAGGATGGCTAAAAATTGCCTCCTTATATGTGACAACGTGCTTTTTAAGGGAATGGTTGTGGGAAGAAGATATCTTAAAAGAAGGATGATAACAATTGCAAAAAGAATGAACAAGTTCATAAAAATGATAGAAGATGACCCTGACTTTGTAATGACACTTCTTCCCATCAGCGACGGGGTCTTGATAGCCGTAAGAAAGTAGAAGAAAAGTTTGTGGAGGTTTTTAAGAAGATGAAGATAAAAAAGCCTGAACTTGTTGCACCTGCGGGCGATTTGGAAAAGCTCAAAACTGCAATTTTGTACGGGGCAGACAGTGTATATATTGGCGGCAGGGAATTTGGACTTAGAAAATATGCGGGCAATTTTGATTTTGATGAGATGAAAGAAGGCATTGATTTTGCACACAAACATGGCAAAAAGGTGTATCTTACAGCTAACATATTTGCAAGGAATGAAGATATTAAGAAAATAGATGAATTTTTTGACATTATAAAAAGCTTTGAATTTGACGGAATAATTGTGTCCGACCCAGGGATATTCGTGAAAGCTAAAAAGCTTGGAATACCAATTCATATAAGCACTCAGGCAAATACAACAAACTATGAATCTGCTCGTTTTTGGCATCAGCTTGGAGCAAAGAGGATTGTACTTGCAAGGGAGTTGTCTTTGGATGAAATCAGAGAAATAAGAGAAAATGTTCCAGATATACTTGAGCTTGAGGCTTTTGTTCATGGAGCGGTCTGCATTTCATATTCAGGCAGGTGTTTTCTAAGTGCGTATATGACATACAGAGACGCAAACAGAGGCGAGTGTGCTCATCCGTGCAGGTATAAATATTATGTCATGGAAGAAAAAAGACCAGGCCAGTATTTTGAGGTATTTGAAGATGTTGATGGCACGTATATTTTTAACTCGAAAGACCTTTGCATGGTTGAGCACATTGACAAGCTTGCTTTTGCAGGTATTGACGCTTTTAAGATTGAAGGAAGGATGAAAAGTAGTTTCTACGTTGCGACAGTTGTAAGTGTGTACAGAAAAGCAATTGACAAGTTTATAAAAGACCCTGAACATTTTGAACCTGAAAAAGAGTGGCTTGAAGAAATTGCAAAGTGTTCTCACAGAAGTTACACAACGAACTTTTATTTTGGAAAGCCAGATCATGACGACTATAGATTTGAGTCAAGCAAATATGTCAGGGAATATGAATTTGTGGGAATTGTCAAAGAGGTATTGAATGACGGCTGGGCTGTGGTTGAGCAAAGAAATAGGTTTTTCAAAGGAGATACTGTTGAGGTTATACTTCCAAACGGAAAATATTTTATACAAAAACTTAATGAAATATACGACTTAGAAAACAATCCTTTAGATGTTGTTCCTCATGCCCAGCAGCTTACAAAAATAAAATTTGACAGACCTGTTGTAGAGTTTGCAATGCTAAGAAAGAAGGTGGAAAATTAAAAATTAATGGTGGACATGCAACAAAATGGGGGAATGAGCATAAACTATATGCTGACCTTAAAAAATGTGGCGGGGAATAAGAAAAATGTTTTACATCGAAAATCAAAGCTCATTCCCCCAACCGATGTCTCCTGAAGAAGAAGAAATGTATCTGAACAAGATGAGGGAAGGCTGCAAAGAGGCGCGAAATATTCTCATTGAAAAAAATCTGCGTCTTGTTGCGCATATAGCAAAAAAATACACATTTTCATTCCCAAATTTAACAGATGATATCATTTCTGTTGGGACAATTGGCCTTATAAAAGCAATTGAGACTTATTCTTCAGCTAAGTGCACAAAGCTTTCTACATATGCAGCAAAATGTATCGAGAACGAGATACTGATGTATCTTAGGCAGAACAAAAAATTTTTGTCTCAGCTTTCACTTGAAAATCCAATTGGTAGTGACAAAGACGGAAATGAGATAACGCTCATGGACGTTATGCAAAATGACCAGGAAGATATAGACGAGCAGGTTGATTTAAAAATCCAGATAAAAAATCTTTTGAAAAAGCTTGACAAAATTTTAAAAGGTCGCGAAAAAAAGATCATTGAGCTCAGATACGGGCTTAAAAATGGCATAGAAAGAACACAGATGGAGGTTGCAAACTTGCTTGGTATTTCCCGCTCATACGTTTCACGAATAGAAAAAAAGGCACTTCAAAAGCTCTATGGGGAACTTCAAAAGTTATGTGATGGTATATAAAATGGTCGGGATGACAGGACTTGAACCTGCGACCTCCTGGTCCCGAACCAAGTAGTTATTTGAATAAATGAAAGAAAAAGAAAAACCACCATAAAGGTGGTTTTTTAAAATTATGAGGGATGCTTTTCTAACTCTTCAAGGTATTTTTGAATAATAGTCAACACAAAATTACTCAAAGTCCTGTTTTCTTTGTTGGCCATCTCTTGAAGCTTTTCTCTCAATTCTCTTGGCATTGTTACAAGTACACGAGTATTTTTCTTTGACACAGCCATTCAATCACCTTCTTACAAAGTCTTTGTTTACTATTTGATTATATCACTCTAATACACTCTTGACAATAGGTGTTACACAGTGTATAATAGTGATACAAAACTATAGGGAGATGGTGAAGATGTACAAAGAAATATATAACCAGCTTTGGGATATGCGTTCAAGCCTTATTGACTATTGCGACAAGATGGATGAGTTTATGAAAAAAGTACTTGAAGAAGGTGAGAGAGATTTAGTAATAGCTCTTAAAAATGAACTTGAGTGTGCAGTTACTGTTGTAAACATGCTTATGAGTAAAATTTTTTACAAAGCCATATATCAAAAATAAGGGGAGCGTGATTTTACAATGCCAAAGGTAACAGTGAACATACCTAAGCCAGTCTATGACAAGCTTTGTAAACTTGCAGTTGAAGGCAGGACTTTGGACGAGATTGTAACCCATGCAAGTGGAATTTTGATTGACACTATAAGAAGAGCTACCAAAAGAGAGTTAGAGACAGCTCACTGGTTTACAATTGCTTCTGCCATTGATATGGATTACAGAAAGCTTTTGATTGCATTTTTAGACCAAGGCACAGAGCTATTCTCATCAGTCTTTATAAAGAACCTCAAAGTTGGAAATAACAGAGAAACTTCTCAGTGTTTAAGAACTCTCATATTGCTTGAGTACTTGAAAGAGTGTATACACAATGAAGGTATTGTAAATCTGGTAGAGCTCAGATATCCACCTTTGGATGAAGAACTCAAGTTTTGGCAGGACAAAGGCTTTACAATTCCAGAGAACATACTTCTAAAATCCAATTCAGAAAGCGAGGCGGTTTATCAATGATAACAATTGAGAAAGCTCAAACAAATGATGTATTTGAAAAAGTCTTTTCGCAGCTAACAGTTGACCTTGTAAGCTATAGGTCTAACGAGATTTTAAAAGACCCAGAGTATTTAAAGACAACAGGCAAAATTGATATCCTTGAGGCAAAGCTCAAAGAACTGATGAGTAAAGAAGCTTTAGAAATTTACACAGAGATTGAAGAACTCCAGAACTACCTATGTGCAATTTATGAACTTCACGGTTACAAACAAGGTCTCAAAGATGGTGCAAAACTGACAGTAAAGCTTTTGGCAGAATAGAAGCTTATGTTGGAGCCGATGGGGTGAGAACCTGTCGGCTCTTAAATACAAGTGAAGGAGGTTGACTATGAAGGCAGAGGCGTTATTATATCTCAAGGCTGCTGAAAGAACAATTGCAAGCTTTTTATCTGAACAAAAAATGGACAAGCCAGCAGGGCAAAGCATAGAAGAGATACTCAAAAAAACTGTTTTCTATCTGATCAGGTATATAAACACCAAACCAAAAACTGATTTTACGACAATGGAAGATGTAGAAGCTGCTCTTTCACTGCAAACTTTGGCCTTACAATTTATTGCTCAAATGACACCAAAACAGTTTTTAAACATCTTCCCTATCAG
The DNA here is from genome assembly GCF_000022325.1 of Caldicellulosiruptor bescii DSM 6725. NCBI lineage: Bacteria > Bacillati > Bacillota > Caldicellulosiruptorales > Caldicellulosiruptoraceae > Caldicellulosiruptor > Caldicellulosiruptor bescii. Next base: position 829,401 of record NC_012034.1, read on the forward strand.
GAAATTTTACAAGGGTAGCAAGTATTCAACCAAAGATTACTACACAACAAAAAAAATGCTCAGCAAAGTTGATATGAACAGTCCTATTGGTGACAAGGTTATTGATTTTTTATGGGATTATGCCAATGACGACATAGAAGAATTTCTTGTAAGATACATGGTCACAGTCAGCAAATTAAGAAGATTTGAAGGCAAACCATCCCTTGCTGAAGAGATGGCAAAAGAACTTGGGCTTAAAACTTATAGATTGTATCAAAGCAGCAATGGCAAAAAGTTTTTGCTTGATGAAGAAACAGGCAGAACTATAAGAGTTAAAGAAAGACCAAAACATTTGAAACTGATAAAAGGCAGGGGTAGGGGGGAGTCAAAAATTTTGTAAAAAGCTTATGGATCGCGCGGGGCAAGTCAGCGCGCAAAAAGTTCCCTTTATTTCGCAAAAGGGGGTATCCTTATTTGGGGATACCTTTTTTGTTGCAAACACATAACAAGATTATGACAAAATTCGACATAAAAGCTTTGCATATAGTATAATCATAGTAAGAACATAAGTTTGAGGTGATTTCAAAATGCCATACTATGACTGGGAAAGTTTAAAACGTGAGTTTATGCTTGGAGATTTCAAGACTCTCAAAGAGTTTGCACAGGCTAAAAATATAAGCTATGGATTTTTGAGAAACAAAGCAAAAGGCTGGACTCAGGAGAAAAGACAACTTAGCAAAACCAAGAGTCAGCTTGTGGTTGAAAAGACATTGCAAAAACAAATAGAAAAAGCAAGCGACTACAATACTTTGCATGTTGAGTTTTGGGACAGGCTTCTTGACTTGGTGTGGCAGGCTTTGCATGATGAGAAAACCATCAAAACCAAGGATGGCAGAATAAACATTTATGCACTTGAAAAGCTGGCTTTGGTGGTTGAGAGGGTGCAAAAAGGACAGAGACTTGCTCTTGGACTTGATGAGAAAAACTCAAATCAACCGCAGATTGAAGACAGTATTAGAGAACTTATCAAAGCACTTCATGAACCAGATGAGCCTTCTGTTTTAAACTAAGCTTGCAATATAAGGAGTGGCAATAAACAAATGCAGCAGTCAGAAAAAAGACAGTTTGCCAAGGTACAAAGCCAGCTTTTAATTGTCGACAACCTGAAGCTTGTGTATCATGTTGCAAATAAATTTATGCCATGTCCAAAGGGCTATTACTATGAAGTTGATGACCTTGTCAGTGAAGGGTACATTGGACTTGTTGTTGCAGCAAAGAACTATGACCCTGCCAAAGGCAGTTTTTCAACCTATGCTTGCAAGGTGATTGAGAGCAAGATAAAAAGAAGCTTGCCAAAATACGAGTTATCTTGTGCCATCTCTTTGGACAGTCCAGTATCAAAAGAACCCGAAGAAGATACATCTACAGTTGCAGATATAATCTCAGATGGTTATTCAGTCGAAAGCGAAGTGATTAGGAAAGACACAGTCCAAAAGCTACATAGGTATTTTGCCATCTTAACCGAAGAGGAAAAAGAAAGAGTCTTATATTACATCTCCACAGGAAAGAATTTACCTGCCAGTGATAATGTGTTCAAAAAAGCAAGAAGAAAGATAATAGCCAAGATGAGACAAGAACAGTTTGAGGCAGACCTTGACGACTTGACAGTGTTTATATCCTGCCCAGCTGTGCATATAGCAAGTGGTAGTAATTTTGGCTATTCACCAGTTGAGGCAACTGTTATTGATAGAGAAGAGAAAAGAAAACAGCTTGAGGTTTTGTCTGCAATACCACAATTGGACAAGCTGAGGGTTTTAAAACAACAAGGCGAACAGGACAGAATGAAACTTCTTGTTGCCAAGTGGGAAGTAGAAGAGTTTATAGAACGCAACTGGGATAATCTCACAATCCAGAATGCAAGGCTTTTGCAGGACTATTTTGTGTATTGTCTTTCCCATCTTTCAATGGTACAAAAGTATGGCAGCAAGTACAGAGAGCAAATAAAAAGAGTGGTCAAAAAGTTAGCTTTGTAAAAATTTTTTCTTGCGAAAAAAGCGAAAAAAGCGAAAAAAGTCTTGAGAATAGGAATATCAAGGTTTTTAGTATACCTACTTTTTTCGCAGCTATTGCGAAAAAAGTTCAGAAAAAGCCTAAAAACCTTGTGGCGACTGAATTACAACCTTGCGAAAAAAGTGTGAAAAAAGTCCATATACCCTATAGGGGGTATAAAACTTTGGTATATCCCCCCACCTTGACAAGTAGGCAAGCCATCTTGAGACCGGCGGGCCCAGCTCCAAAAACCTGCGATTGACACGCACACGAGGGGGGTTAAACAAAAAAGGTTAAAAAACAAACAAAATTTCGCATTTTAGCTTAAAAAGTCTGAAATAATTTTAAAATTGCTTAAAACATTGCAATTTTAAAGAGGCTAAAAAGCTTTCACAGGACAAAAAGGAAAGACAGAGAACAGATACAAAATTTCAAAAGATCATTTTGAACCTTTGAAACATTCACAGCATAGCCAGTAATTTAAATGTTCAAATTGAACCTTATAATTCCTTTCCAGTAATTCCATTCTTACCATCGTTTATAAGCACATCAAAATGGCAAGATGGTATTTTATATTCCCCTATCTCATTCTGCACGTTGTAGAGACTTTAAAAGCGCTTTGAGAAGGTTGTCAAACGTGTCAAATGCAAAGTTTAACGTGACAGGTTGACAATTTAACAGAGCTGATTTTGACCGCAGCGGTCAAAGTGGAACAAGCTTAACAACCATCGAGAAAAGATTAACAGGTTAACAGTTTTAAATTGTCAAGAAGTGTCAAATTGTTTTATAAACGCTGTCCTGTGTTAAGAAATGTTAAGGTAAGCTACAGCTTTGACCTCTCTTTAAAGCTTATCAACCTTGGCACATCTCAAAATGGCAGTTATTCAAGTTTAACAGCCGATGAAATTCGTTGTCTGTTTTCAGCCAAGCCGACGAAATTCGTATGCTTGAACATGCTAACAAATGCTAACCTTTGGAGAAGACTCTACAAAGGGTATTCTAACTTGGAACATCCTAAATACAGGGTGTCGAAATTCACGACACCCCATAAACTATTCGGAAATTTCGGAGTCCCTAAAAAAAGAGCAACATAAAACTTACAATTTTGCAGTTCCTAAAAGGTGACTTCCTAACTTGGAAAGTCATTTTAAAGGGGAATGGACCTATAAATCCTTGTAGTTTTTCAATCAGGACCAGCGCGCTGGGGTTTGCATATGTGACCGCAAGTTTTCAATGTCTTTTGGAGCTTGTCTGTTCTTTGCAGGCTTTAGTTTAAACTCCAGAATTTTGAGCAAAAAGCTACTTAGTAAAACTTAAGGTTTGTTAAGGTTTTGAATTTGATAAAACTTGAGAAAACTGGAGGTTTTGCATTTGGGTGACTTGCTGACAAGTAAAAAGTGCAACTAACAGTCGCACTTTTACCAAAAAATTTTTAAACTGCACTTACAAATAGGAAATTAATTAGCATAACTTGAAATAAAACCAAAATTCATATCTAATAGTTGGCAATAAAGACAGACAAAATACATATTTGGACGATTTCTGATTGCACAAAACTATATTTTTGCGCAATATAATAACAATGATTTCTTTGTTTACAAGTGTATAAAATACGTATTTATTTTTTATTGTTCCCACTTGATTTGGCAAATTTTTTGTGATATATACAATATTGTATATGGGACAGTCACAAAGTGAGACAACCTATATACGGCACAAAATAAATGTTTGGAGGTGATATTATGAACATTCTTGAAAAACTCAGAAGGGAAAGAAATTTGAGTATTTCTAAGGTATCTATAAAAACGGGGCTCAATTACAACATATTGTGGCAGGTCGAAAAAGGGTATAGGAAGGCATACCCAAGAATGATGAAAGCTCTATCTGAATTCTATGGGGTTGCTGTAAATGAGATTTTTGAAGATGATGGGACTCCCAAAGTTGTCAACAGATAAGGAGAGAGGAATCCAAAAATTTTGAGTTTTGAAGGAGAAAATTTAAAAAATTTTGAGTTTTGCCTTAAGACAATATTACAAAATGGTAAACACATTGTCAACTAAATGAAACATTTTTATGAAAATTAAACAAAAAGGAGGTGTAATACTTTGAGTAGTATTGGAAAAAACTACAATAGAATGTTAAGAGCAGCGATTGCTTACGTAGAAAAGTTGAACTGGGCTGTTTTGCCCCTGCATTCTGTGATAAATGGCAGTTGTACCTGTGGAAAAAAAGATTGTACAAGCGCAGGCAAACATCCCATCGGTGAGATTGTACCTAATGGAGTGAAAGATGCCACAAAAGATATCAGCAAAGTAAAAGAATGGTGGCTCAAAAAGCCATGGGCTAATATTGGTATCGCAACTGGTAAGATATCTGGATTCTTTGTTTTGGATGTTGACGGTGAGATAGGGAAGGAAGAATTGAGAGCTCTTGAAGTTGAATACGATAAGCTACCTGATACTGTTGAACAGTTAACAGGTAGTGGAGGTAAACATATTCTCTTTAAATATCCCGAAAATATTGTAATACAAAACAAGGTAGGCTTTATTCCTAAGGTAGATATTAGGGGCGATGGAGGTTACATTGTTGTTGCTCCATCTATTCATAAAAGTGGCAATCAATACATGTGGGAAGCTTTCAGCCACCCATTGGAGGTTGAGATAGCTGAGCCTCCAAAATGGTTGATTGATATGATAGCCGAAAAGCCTTCAACACCAGATGGAAAAAGACCACCTGAATGGTGGAGAAAATTAGCACAAGGCGTACCAGAAGGCTACAGAAATATGTCGGCAGCCTCTCTTATGGGGCTGTTGCTGAGGAAGAGGATAAATCCTGTTTTAGCTACTATGCTGGTTATAGCATGGAATAGAGAATTCAATAAGCCACCAATGGATGATAAAGAAGTTATAAGAATATGTGAATCAATAGCCAAAAGAGAGGTACAAAGACTAAAGGAGGGAATGAAATAATGAGCAACATCATAGAACTTGAGACACTTTTAAATTCAGCTCAAAACAATCAAGAGTTTGAAGATTTGGACAATATAGAGATAAAAGAATTTCCTCAGCCTATGCCTGCAGAGGTATATCGAGGAATGGTAGGTACTATTGTAAAATATCTTGAAAACTTTACTGAAGCAGCTCCTGAAGCTTTGCTTATCAACTTATTGGTAGTATTTGGTGCCATTGTTGGGAAGGAAGCATGGATAGAGGTAGGAGGCGACAGGCATTATCCAAATCTCTTTGCTGTCTTGGTAGGAGATACTGCAAGTGGACGAAAAGGGTCAAGTTGGTCAATTATTGAAAGGGTATTGGAGAAAGCTGACAAAAATTTTGTATTAAACAATTTAAGAAATGGTACAGTGTCAGGTGAGGGTATTATATATCATGTCAGAGACCCTATTTTCAAGTGGGACAAGAACTCTGAGACTTATGAAATGATAGACCCCGGCGTTGAGGATAAGAGGTTACTTATTATTGAGTCTGAGTTTGCCTCTCTACTTAGGGTTATGAAAAGAGAAGGGAACACAATTTCTCCATTGTTAAGGAATGCATGGGATGGCAAATACAAATTAGAGACACTCTCAAAAACAAATTACACAAAGGCAACTAATGCTCATATCTCATTGATTGGGCATATAACGTTTGATGAACTGAAAAAAGAATTATCAGACGTTGAGAAAATGAACGGTTTTGGCAACAGGTTTTTATGGGTATGTACACGAAGAAGCAAACTGTTACCTAATCCACCGTTATTACCAGAGGACAAGCTTACAGGTTGGGGATTATTATTAAGAGAGAGTATTTCAAAAGCACCAAAAGGTTTAATTACAAAAACTCCTGCAGCTGAAGAAGCTTGGGCACTTATATATGAAAAATACGCAGACAAGGGAGAAGGTGAGACAGCGGCTTTAATAGGCAGGGCAGAAGCACAGATTTTGAGATTAAGCCTAATATATGCTTTATTAGATGGGAGCGAGAAAATTACTCATGAACATATATGCACTGCAAGGTTGGTGTGGGAGTACTGTCAAAAATCTGTTGAATTCATTTTCAGTGAATTCAACAGAGAAAAAGAAAGCTCAATGGTTTTAAATTTATTGAGCGCACTAAAAGAAAAACCATTGAGCCAAAGCGAAATTTATGAGGTTTTCAACAAACATATCAATGCCAAGAAAATGGCTTATTTGCTAAAAAAGATGAGTACAAAAGGTTATATAGAAGCAAAGAAAGAAAGAAGCAACGGCCGACCAAAAACACGCTGGTACATTACACCACTTGGTCTAAAGAAACTGGAATCTTCTAATATCGATTTTGCTTCTTAACAAATTTTGCAGAGGGACTTTTTTCGCACTTTTTTCGCAGAGCTTTGCGAAAAAAGTCCCTACCTCAAACCCTTGAAAATCCTGTTTTTTAGAGTTTTTTCGCTTTTTTCGCTTTTTTCGCAGGAAAAAGTTTTTTGAATATACGTTCGCTATAAGGGGGTTGGTTTTCAATGCAATATCACAGTACTACAAATTTTGGACTAACATTTTCTCAATGGTTAGATATTTGGATGAATCAATTCATGAAAATTAAACTGAGACCTACAACCTATTCAAGCTATATTCAGCTTATAAACAAGCATATAAAACCCAAACTGGGTCATATTCAGCTTCAAAATTTATCCCCTTTGGCTATTCAAGAGTGTTACAATAGCCTTTTACTTGAAAACCTTTCACCTAAAACAGTTAAGAACATTCATGTAATTATCCACAGTGCTCTAAAACAAGCTATAAAATGCGGCTACATAAATCAAAATGTATCTGAGGCAGTAGCACTACCCAAAGTTGAACGTCCAGAAATAAAAACTCTCTCTTCAGAGCAAGTAACAACATTTTTGCAAGCTGCCCAAACAGACTCTCTTTATCCTGCATTTTTGTTAGAGCTTTATACAGGTCTCAGGCGAGGCGAACTGTTAGGGCTAAAATGGGATGACATAGACTTTGATAATTGTACCATTCACGTTAAAAGGTCATTAGTTAGAGTATATGACCACAATTTGAAAAAAACAACACTCCTTCTCCAGCCACCTAAGACCAAAGCAGGTTATAGAGTTATACCAATTCCAGACTTTGTTGTTGCAGAATTAAAAGAACTCTATGAGGAACATCAAAGGATAAAATTATCCCAGCCTAACTTTAACTCTTTAAATTTGATGTTTGTTACTACTCAAGGAACACCTATCGACCCAAGGAATTTTGAGAGAAAATTTAAACAACTTCTCAAAAAAGCCAATTTGCCAAACATCAGGTTACACGATTTGAGGCATACTGTGGCTACCTTGCTATTGCAGCAGAACGTACATCCCAAAATTGTCCAAGAAATCTTAGGGCATAGAGATATCTCAACCACGTTGGATATTTACAGTCACGTTAACATTGAGCTAAAGAAAAAAGCTACATCTTGCTTAGTAGAAATCCTGAATTCGTGAAATAGAATCACGAATTCGTGACAAAAAGGTTTTTTTAATGGTCGGGATGACAGGACTTGAACCTGCGACCTCCTGGTCCCGAACCAGGCGCTCTACCAAGCTGAGCCACATCCCGACCTTTTTCTTTATATGTTTTTTAAAATAAAGTTTACAAAGCTCTATTTAACATTATATAATAATTTTCAAAAAAATCAATCGAAAAAGGAGAATAAAATTGAAGCTTATAAGAAAAAGATTTTACCCAGAAGAAGAGATAGATATCTCATCTGACCAAATAGTCTACCTCGACGAACAAGTATTGGTCACCAAGTGGCTGCCAATCAAAAAAAGAGAGGATATCAAATGGGGAGCTTCTTGCATATACTTTGACAAGGGAATAAAGATTAGCAAGGTCTATGGACATGATGATAGACTAATTTACACCTATTGTGATATCATTAATACACGGAAAGATGAAGAAAAGATTGTCACAGAAGATCTGCTTGTTGATGTTGTGGTATATCCTGACGGTAGCTACAGAATAATGGACATAGATGAGCTTGTAATGCTGAGAAGAGAAAATAAAATCTCTGAAGAGATGGTTTTAGATGCGCTTCACAAGCTCAATTTTCTTTTAAACGACATTTACAATGGTTTTGAACTGGACAAGGTAGAAGAGTATCTTAAGAAAAAGGAGTGAAAACCCAGAATGATAATTATTGGTGAGAAAATAAATTCAACAGTCAAAAACGTCGCAGAGGCTATAAAAAATGAAGATTACAATTTCATAGTATCCCTTGCAGAAAAACAGGCAAAAGCAGGTGCTCATTATATAGATGTAAACGCTGGGGCGTTTGTTGACATTGAGGCGGAAATACTAAAAAAGATGGTTCAAAGCATTCAAAGCAAAGTTGACACCCCACTTTCAATTGACAGTCCACGACCAGAGGTAATTTCTGAGGTTATGAAAGTCTACAGGGGTCAAAGAGCAATTTTCAATTCTGTTATATATGAGCAAGGAATCTTAAATAAAGCTCTGCCCGTGATAAAAGAGTACAACATGAAAGTTGTTGCACTTTTGATGGAAGACAGTGGTATTCCTGAAGATCCTAAAAGTAGACTTGAGATAGCAAAACGACTTGTTGACAGATTTGACAAGGAAGGAATCTTGCTTGAGGACATTTTTTTGGACCCGATGGTTCAGCCAGTTTCTGTGGATAAAAGATATGTTGATATTGCACTTGAGACAATCAGGCTTTTGAGGAATGAGTTTGAGAATGTGAATATCATATGCGGACTTTCAAATATATCCTTTGGCTTGCCAAAAAGAAGATGGATAAACAGAGCATTTTTGCCTATTGCAATCTATTATGGACTCAACAGTTGTATTGCTGATCCGCTTGATGATGTTCTGATGAAACTCATTTATGCTTCTGAGACTTTGTCTGGGCAGGATGAGTTTTGCATGGAATTTATAACAAAAGCACGGGAAGGTTTTTTAGATTAAAAAAGCATATGAAAAGGTGAAAAGATGCTAAGGGTTTCGAAAGTAGCTGAAAAAAGCTTAGCTCATAAATGCGGTATCGTAGAAGGAGATATGATTTTGAGCATAAATGGTAATAAAATTAATGATCTTCTTGACTATATGTATTACTCCAAGGATGAAAGTCTTGTAATAGAATATATAAGAGACGGCAATATCCAAAAAATAGGGCTTATAAATAGAAAAGTGAAGCCTCTTGGGATGGAATTTGAATATGAGAATGTAAAAAGGTGCACAAACAAATGTATATTTTGTTTTATTGACCAGCTTCCCAAAGGAATGAGAGATACCTTATATGTCAAAGACGATGACACCGTTCTTTCGGTTTTAAGTGGTAACTATATCACTCTTACCAACCTGACTACAGAAGATTTTGAGAGAATAGTTAAGTTTCACTTGAGTCCTTTGAAAATTTCTGTGCACACAACAGACCCGCAGCTTCGAAAATTTATTCTTAAAAATCCCAAAGCTTCTTTGATTTTAAAGCAACTTGAATATTTGTCAAGCCACAACATTGAATTTGATGTTCAAATAGTTTTGATGAAAAATATCAACGATAAAGATAATCTTGACAGGACTATATCAAGCCTTGCAAACTTCTATCCAAACCTTCGGTCGATTGCAGTTGTGCCTGTTGGACTTACCAAGTATAGAGAGGGGCTTTTTGAACTTGAGCCTTTTTCAAAAGAGGATGCAAAAGAGGTTCTTTGGCAGATATCAAAATGGCAAAAAGAGTTTGAAAGAAGATTTGGAACCAAACTTGTATTTGCTTCAGATGAGTTTTATGTAAAGGCAGAAGAGAAAATACCTGATTATAGATTTTATGAAGAGTTCAGACAGATTGAAAATGGAGTGGGTCTTCTTGCCCTTTTTAAAAAACAGTTTTTAAGTAGCTTAAAAAAACTAAAACCAAATGTTAAATTAAAAAAACGTATAACTCTTGTGACATCTGTGGCAGCATATAAGTTTATGAAAGAACTAATTGAAACTTTTAACCAGAAATACCCAAATATAAAGGTTGATGTTGTGGCTATTGTCAATAATTTTTTTGGTGAAAATGTCACTGTTGCAGGGCTTTTAACTGGCCAGGATATTATAAGCCAGCTAAACTGCAGAGAACTTGGGGATTATGTTTTGGTTCCTGCATGTGCTCTCAATCATGAAAATAAATTCTTGGATGATGTTCATATAGATGATGTTGCCAAAGAAATAAAAAAGCCTGTATATCCTGTGCAAAATCATGGCAGAAAACTTTTATATTACCTTTTGAAAGGTGGTGAGAAGAATTGAAGCCAACAGTTGCAATAGTTGGAAGACCAAATGTGGGTAAGTCAACACTTTTTAACAGGCTCATTGGCGAAAGACGGGCAATTGTGGATGACACACCGGGTATTACCCGTGACAGGATAATTGGTGAGACAGAATGGAGAGGAATCACTTTTAATGTGATTGACACTGGCGGAATTGAACCGTACTCTGAAGACATAATATTAAAACAAATGAGAAGACAAGCCCAGTTTGCAATTGATATGTCTGACGTTATTATTTTCATGGTTGATGGCAAGACTGGTCTTACTGATGCAGACAGAGAAGTTGCCAACATGCTCAGAACCTCAAAAAAACCAATTGTTCTTGCTGTAAATAAGATTGATAATATTTCGCAGCAGGCTATGATATATGAGTTTTATGAGCTTGGGCTTTCTGACCCGATAGCTATGTCTGCTGAGCACGGAACAGGAGTTGGAGATGTTTTAGATGCAGTTGTTAATTATTTAAATAAAGAGGGAATAAATGAAATAGAGGAAGGTACAATAAAGGTGGCGATAATAGGGAAGCCAAACACAGGAAAGTCCTCTCTTGTAAATTATATTCTTGGTGAGGAAAGGGTTATTGTGAGCGATATTCCTGGAACAACGCGCGATGCGATAGACTCTACGTTCGAATTTGAAGGCATTCCTATAACTTTGATTGACACGGCTGGACTTCGGCGAAAAAGCAAGATATATGACAACGTGGAAAGGTATAGTATGCTGAGAACTCTTCAGGCAATAGAAAGAAGTGATATCTGTATAATTTTACTGGATGGAACAGAAAATGTTTCTGAACAAGATGCAAAGGTTGCAGGATATGCTTATGAGGCTGGGAAAGGTTGTATTGTGGCAGTCAACAAATGGGATGCTGTTGAGAAGGATGAAAAAACTGCAGATGAGTACAAAAAACAGATAGAAGAAAAGCTCAGTTTTCTAAAATTTGCACCGGTACTTTTTATTTCGGCAAAAACAGGGTTCAGAGTCAAGAAGCTGCTTGAGACAGTATTATATGTATATGGCAATTATACACGAAGAATAACCACCGGTCAGTTAAATGATGTTTTAGCAGAAGCAACTACAATCTATCAGCCACCAAGCGACAAAGGAAAGCAGCTCAAAATCTATTACATGACTCAGGTGTGTGAAAAACCGCCCAAAATAGCTATTTTTGTAAACAGCAAGGACCTGTTTCATTTTTCATATCAACGGTATATTGAGAATTATTTGAGAAAAACCTTCGACTTTACTGGAGTTCCGATAATATTTCTTATTAGAGAGAAAGGGGAACAGGACAAATGAAAGCACTTCAGATTTTGATTATCCTTGCAGTGGGTTATTTACTGGGAAGCGTTCTTCCAGCCCTCATAATCGGCAAGATGGTAAATGGTATTGATATTAGAAAGTATGGGAGTGGAAATCCTGGAACAACAAATGTTTTGAGGACTCTTGGAATTGGTCCTGCAATTTTGGTTTTTGCAATTGACGTTTTAAAAGGAGTTGTTGCGACCTTGTTTGCAAAGATAGTTATGCCAGATGACGTTGTGCTTGGTGTTACTTTGGCTGGATTTGCGGTTATTTGGGGGCATACTTTCCCACTTTATTTCGGGTTCAGGGGAGGAAAGGCAGCGGCAACTTCAATTGGTGTTGCGCTTGTTGCAACACCTACCATAACACTTGTTGTGATTGCTTTAGCGCTTATTGTTCTTCTACTGAAAAGGTACATGTCTTTGACAGTGATTGTTGGAGCAATTTTGTATTTCTTTGCAGTTCTGACATTTGCAAGAGAGTATTGGTTTTTAGCTTTAATTATTTTAGTGGTTATAATCGTAAGACACAGAGAAAATATTAAAAGGCTTTTAAATGGCACAGAAAGAAAGGTAGGGGAAAGGGTTAAGCTTCAATAAACAAAATGAATTCGTATAGTAAAATAGCTGCTTACTATTCAAAATTTTCGTCATTGTTTTTTAGTAGGAAAGACATTCTCAGATTTATTGAAAAAAGTTTTTTGAATTTTGGAGTTAAAAAAGATTGTAAGATATTGGATATAGGGTGTGCAGATGCCAAACTGCTATTTCTTTTAAAAAGGAGAAGTTTTAAAAAACTTTATGGAATTGATATTTCTGCAAAGATGATAGAGCTTGCTTTCAAAAGAGCCGTTTTAAAAGGGATAAAGCTTTACAATCTGAATTTTTTGAATTTTACGTCCAGAAAGAAGTTTGATGCTGCTCTGTGCACAGTGGATGTTGTAAATCACATTCCTAAGAAAGAGATATTTGGCTTTTTTAAAAGTGCCAATACCATTTTGAAGAAAAATGGAATATTTATTTTTGATATAAATACCAAAGAATACCTACAAAAGCTTGGCAAGAGAAGATTTGTTGTCAAAAAAATTGGAGGAACACTTTTGAGATGGAAGTTTAGCTTAAGCTCAAGGTATCTCAAAATAAATTTCTCAGTAAGAGAAAAAAATGGTGAGAATGTTTCGGAAGATGTATACCAGTTTATATATGACGAGGAATTTATTGAGAATACCTTAAAAGACTGCGGTTTTGAGGTCTTGAAGAAAGTGTATGATTATAAGCTGCCTTTTAAAACCAAATTTTCATCAAAAGTGTGCTATGTGTGTAAGAAGATTTGGTGAATAATAATATCTCAAAAAAGAGAATAATATTCTGTGTAAATCATTTTTGAAGAAGGTGGATTTTTAAAAATGCGAGGCAAGGTCAAATGGTTTAATCCCGAAAAAGGTTATGGGTTTATAAGTGCTGACAATGGCGAAGATGTGTTTGTGCACTTCTCTGCTATCAATATGGAGGGGTACAAGACACTTGCAGAAGGGCAGACGGTTGAGTTTGACATTGTGAAGACAGAAAGAGGCAATCAGGCTTTGAATGTAAGGAAAGTAAAATAAGCTTCTGGCAGTTTTGCTGGAAGCTTTTTTGTTTTTGGATTAAAATAGACTTATATAACTCTCAATAAATTGAATTTCGGAGGGAGAATTTACATGGCACAAATTTTAAGGGCTCTGTCAAAAGACAAAAACATAGCAATCTTTATCATGGAGTCAACAGATATAGTAGAATATGCGTGCAAAATACATAATCTTCCACCTATTCCTGCAGCAGCTTTAGGAAGGTTATTGACAGCAACATCTATGATGGGTGTTATGTTAAAAGGTGAAAATCATTCTGTGTCAGTTCAAATATCATGTTCAGGTGTACTCAAAGGTTTGGTTGCTGTTTCTGACTCAAAAGGAAATGTAAAGGGATATGTAAAAAACAAAGAGGTACTCACAGAGATTGATGAGAGAGGAAAGTTAAATGTAAAAGGAGCAATTGGAGAAGGCACGCTAACGGTGATAAAGGATTTGGGTTTGAAAGAACCTTATATAGGTCAAATTGAACTTGTATCTGGCGAAATAGCAGAGGATATAACACACTATTTTGCCATGTCAGAACAAATTCCTTCAGCAGTTGCGCTTGGTGTTTTAATTGACAGAGATGAAAGTATAAAGTCAGCAGGAGGCTTTATTATTCAGGTTTTACCTGAGACAGATGAGAAGGTTATTTTGGAACTTGAGCAGAAATTGAAGGATTTTTCGAATATCTCATCAGTACTTGAAAATAAAAGCATTGAAGAGATTGTAAAAGAACTTTTTGGCAATATAGAATATGAAGTGTTAGCTAAGTATCATCCAGTATACAAGTGTGACTGTTCTAAAGAAAAGGTGGAATCTATAATTCCGCTTTTGAAGGACGAAGAAATTTCAAATGAGATAATCGAAATTGTATGCACTTTTTGCCAGAAAAAATACTATTTTTCCAAGGAAGAAGCTTTTAAAATTAAATATGGTGAATAATTGAGAGAAAAATCGAGATTTTTTTAGCAATAGTAAGGAGAAGCTAAAATTTGAGCTAAAACGGCTAAATTTAAAAAAATTTTGCCCAAAAAATACTATTGAAAAAAACACGCATCTTAAGTATAATAAAACATGTCGCCGCTGATTGAAGCGGCGGTTGAAAAAATGGGCGGTTAGCTCAGCTGGGAGAGCACCTGCCTTACAAGCAGGGGGTCGCAGGTTCGAGCCCTGCACTGCCCACCATATAAAATGGCCCAGTAGCTCAGTCGGTTAGAGCGCCAGCCTGTCACGCTGGAGGTCGAGGGTTCGAGTCCCTTCTGGGTCGCCAGCTTAAAAATAAATGTGCCTCGGTAGCTCAGTTGGTAGAGCAGAGGACTGAAAATCCTCGTGTCGGTGGTTCGATTCCGCCCCGAGGCACCATCTTTTAAAATGAGCGGGAATAGCTCAGGTGGTAGAGCGCTACCTTGCCAAGGTAGATGTCGCGGGTTCGAGTCCCGTTTCCCGCTCCAAAATTTTATATAAGAAAAAATACGGCGCCATAGCCAAGCGGTAAGGCAAGGGTCTGCAAAATCCTGATTCCCCGGTTCAAATCCGGGTGGCGCCTCCAATATGTGAAAGTTATTAAACCTGCTCTGAAACGCGTGAGCAGGTTTTTGTTTTTCTAAAGAAGGATTTTTTGAGCTTTGTGTCGAATAAAAATATACTGTACGCTTTTTTAAAGGTTGTCAAATTATTGACAAGAAATTTTATTCTAAAGAGGAGGGATTATTGTGGGAGCCTACATAGCTTTAATCTATGGAGTTATTGTATTTGCAATTCTTGTAATCATTGGTCTTGTCAGGTTTATCTTTTCTCAAGAAAAAGGCAATGAAAAGATGCAGGAGATTGCAGGTGCAATTAGAGAAGGTGCAATGGCATTTTTAAACAGGCAGTACAAAACTATAGGTATTCTTGCGTTGATTGTAGCTGTTATAATCATCATTGCAAACTATTTTGGTAACCTTTCAAAAGGTTCGGCACAGGCTGCTTCGATTGCTTTTCACATAGGTTTTGCTTTTATAACAGGTGCACTCTGCTCAGCAATATCTGGGTATTTGGGAATGTATATTGCAGTGAATTCTAATGTCAGAGCTGCAGCAGGTGCAAGAAAAGGCCTGAACAGAGCCTTGCAGATAGCTCTTCGTGGCGGTGCAGTGACAGGATTGGCTGTGACCGCGCTGTCGCTTTTGGGTGTTGCGACACTGTTTTTACTGTACGGAGGAGCTTCTGGAAAAGAAAATCTTATAAAAGAGGCTCCTTCGTTGATTGTTGGTTTTGGCTTTGGTGCATCGTTTGTGGCTCTCTTTGCTCAGCTGGGCGGTGGAATTT
The DNA here is from genome assembly GCF_000022325.1 of Caldicellulosiruptor bescii DSM 6725. Taxonomy (NCBI): domain Bacteria; kingdom Bacillati; phylum Bacillota; order Caldicellulosiruptorales; family Caldicellulosiruptoraceae; genus Caldicellulosiruptor; species Caldicellulosiruptor bescii. Next base: position 844,960 of record NC_012034.1, read on the forward strand.
ATACAAAGGCTGCTGACGTTGGCGCTGACCTTGTAGGTAAAGTAGAAGCAGGAATTCCTGAGGATGATCCGAGGAACCCAGCTGTTGTTGCTGACCTTGTTGGTGACAATGTTGGAGACTGTGCAGGCCGTGGTGCAGACCTTTTTGAGTCAACAGCAGCTGAGAATATAGGTGCTATGATATTGGGTGTTGCACTGTATCCGGTGTTCGGATGGAAGGGAATTTTGTTCCCGCTTGTTGCGCGTGCTGTAGGTATTGTTTCCTCTGTTATTGGTCTTTTCTTTGTCAACACAAAGGATGAAAGCAAAGACCCAATGAAGGCTTTGAATAAAGGTTATTTTGTTACTACAATTTTGAACTTGATAGTATTGATTTTCATAGTAAAAGCAATGCTCTCTGGCAAGCTTCCAAACGGTCAAGAGGTTAACTGGTGGCTTTTGTATGGCTGTGCAGTTGCAGGAATAATTCTTAGCTATATTTTCGTATGGCTTACAGACTTTTATACCTCATACCACTACAGACCTGTTCAGGAGATAGCTAAAGCATCAACAACTGGGCCTGCAACAAATATCATTACAGGTATGTCTGTTGGTATGGAATCAACTGCATTACCGGTTATATTTATCTCAATTGCGATTTATATCGCATACAAGCTTGGTGAACATGCACTTCCTGGGTTTGCAAACGGAGGACTTTACGGAACAGCAATTGCGACAATGGGTATGCTTTCAACCTGTGCATACATTTTAGCAATGGACACATTTGGACCGATTACAGACAATGCAGGTGGTATCACTGAGATGTCAGGTGCACCTGAAGAGGTAAGAAATGTTACAGACAGGCTTGATGCCTGCGGTAATACTACAAAAGCCTTGACAAAAGGTTATGCTATTGGTTCTGCGGCACTTGCAACTTTCTTACTTTTCTCTGCTTACCTTGATGAGGTCAAAAAGATACTGGGAAGACCACTTGAGTCTTGGTTCTCTGTTGATATTGGAAAACCTGAAGTATTCATCGGTGCATTTATAGGTGCGATGGTTGTTTACCTTTTCAGCTCAACAGCAATAAGGGCGGTTGGAAGAGCAGCTCAGTATGTTATCTTGGAAGTAAGACGTCAATTTAAAGAGATACCTGGCATTATGGAAGGAAGAGCAAAGCCTGACTACGCAAAGTGTGTTGATATTGTTACAAAAGGTGCTTTGAAAGAGATGGTTGTTCCTGGTATGATAGTTGTTATTGCGCCAATACTTGTTGGAATACTTCTTGGTAAAGAGGCAGCAGCAGGCTTTTTAATGATAGGAACAATTGCAGGTGTTATCTTGGCACTTTTCCTCAACAACGGCGGTGGTGCTTGGGACAATGCAAAGAAGTTCATAGAGCTTGGCAACTACGGCGGTAAGAGGTCAGATGCACACAAGGCAGCAGTCGTTGGCGATACAGTGGGTGACCCATGCAAAGACACAGCAGGTCCGTCCTTGCATGTGCTTGTAAAGCTTATATCTACAATTACTCTTGTATTTGTATCACTCTTTAGATAAAAGATTTATTTGGGAAAATAGAGGCAAAAGGGAAGAAGGGAAGCTACAGTCCTTCTTCCTTTTTTTTGTTTTTGAGAATTGAAGATAGGGACTGAATTTAAGTTTGCTTATACAGAAAATAAATTAAAGTTGTTAAACAATTTTCAAAAATGGTATAATAAAATTAGGAAATGAATAGGGGGAGCACAGATGGGTCTGTTTGGATTAGGGGTTCCAAAACAGATAAAAGAGCTGGGACGCGACATCTGTGAGCCGCTTGATGTTGAGTACATTGAAGGTCATCCAGACATAAAGTATCAGGGTAGAATGAAGTTGCATGTCTGCCAAAACGGTTTTTACCTAATTGACCCATCAAAAAAACACTTTGGAGTTGTTAAGTGGACAGATTTTAAAGATGCATACCCCAGCAAGACAGGTGACAGAAGAACAGTGATTGCAACAAATAATTTCAAGATTTATTTACTTGGGATTGAAGAAAGGGTTTGCGAGGTTTTGACAAAGAGGATGGCAAGCTAAGGTGAGGTAAGTATATGCTTGAAAGGTGTTTTGTAAGGAGAGGGACTGCGCTTTGCAGTCCTTTATTTTTTGGACTAAATATGTCAAAATATTTACTCTTCTACAGAAAAATTTATTGAGGTGGGAATTTTTAATTTAATCGAGATCTAAACTCAAAAAATGAAATTACTTTGACGAAAAAAAGCAAAATTGATCATTGACAAAGTTGCAAGTAGTTGTATAAAATTTTAACAGAAAACTACAGGGAATAAGTGGTTAAAAGATTAATTGTAGCAAAAATCATAATAGAACAAGAAAAAAACACAAAAGCTATATTTAGCAAAAGTATACGGATAATGAGTGGAAAATACTGCTATGTAAGACAGAGGAATATACTAAGATTAGAGCAATCTTAGTTTTGATCTACGGTCACAATCTCTATTGTGCGCATAGGAGGTGTGATAAAAAAATTAACGAGGACCTTCTGCTTCGATTTCTAATGTGGGACTCAATGGCGCTGGCTATTCACTTAATGTATCTTACTCCCATGTCAATAAATGTTGGCAAAGATGCAGCGGTGGCCAAACAATTAATTAAAATTCAAATTTTAGGAGTGATTCAATATTGAACAAAAAAATGATTGGAAAGGCGCTTTAACCATTATAAGAACAATAACTTTAGTTTTTATGTTTACAGCCTTTATATTCCAAGATACAAACGTAAGTCTTTTGTTTATTCTTTCAGTTTTAACTGCTACCTATATATATATCAAACTATTTTTAGTCAGAAATAAAAATATGATTCAATGACAATAGTTAGGGTGGGCAAAAAGTAAATAATTGCCTACCCCTGTTTATTTTGTTTATTAGTTTGATCTTGGTACAAAAATTTTGTCCGTAAAATACAATAATTAAATCCAAAAACATACTTCTCAGTATATTGTCATAGCTGCTTTGGTGTTGCATATTCTCTTGATTTTCACAAATGTAAATGGAAAGAACAACTGAGAAGAGACTTAGTAACTTTTCGGAGGGTAATTATAATGTCTGTTCCACTTTATATTGCCACTGAATTAACAAAAAAATTTGGAAATAAAATGGTTATAGATAAACTGAGTTTTGAAATATATGAAAATGAATTCGTTTATTTAAAAGGAGCAAATGGAGCAGGAAAGACTACGCTACTCAATATTATTGCAAAGTTAGATAATTTATGGGGTGGTGAACTAAAATTTAAAGGCGTAAGCTTAAAAAAGATAAAATTACATAATTATCCAATCAGTTATATACCAGATACACCTATTTTTTATGAAGGTTTAACAGTAAAGGAGCATTTGAATTTTATATCCTCAATGTATGGTTTAAAAGACGAAGAAGCAAGAGAAATTGTAAATATATATGTTAGTGTATTTAATTTAAAAGAATATTTGAATTATTTACCTTCTCAACTTTCGCGTGGTAATAAGCAAAAAGTAATGCTGTGTTGTGGTTTGCTAAAGGATTTTGAGGTGTTAATAGCTGACGAGCCATTTAATTTTTTGGATACTGATTCTATTAAGGCTTTATTCGAAATATTATCTATAATAAAAAGTAGTGGAAAGACTATAATATTAACATCGCATGAAGTTGAATATATAAAAAGTTTGATAGACAGAGAGATTGAACTTAAGAGGAGTGTAGAGTAAAGTGTTAAAGTTGCTTTTAGTTGAATATAAAGATAAACTACGAATGCAAATGTTGATATTTAAACGTTCTGGAGTAATACTTGTATTTGGATTGATATTATTATTTTGGATAATGCCAAATTTGATTAATACCCATTATTTAAATAAATTGAATTATTTAGCAATTAGATGGATGCTCTTTTCAGCTATTACATTATACTTTACTTTGAAGATATATATATCTAAAAATACTAACTTCTACATTTATTTACCTACATTTGTTCATTTTTATACGCAAAATTTTTATAGACTTGGACTTGTAATAATAATGAGACTTATCAACTACTTAATTTCAAGAAGTTTTTTATTTTACTTTTTATATAAAATCATGATATATATATTTGGTGATAATTTACATTCTTTTATAACAAAGGAAATTTTATTTCTGTTTATTGTAACAGACATTTTTTCAGAGTCAATCAAGTTTATTTGTTCGTTTACTCTTTTTTTAAAATATTCTTTCATAATAAAAACGCTATCGTTGTTGACGTTTGTTTTATTAGTTTACGTTTTGAAGGAAAAGGTTTTTCTTATATTATTAGCAATTGAGATAGTGTTAATACCCATAATTTTGAAAAACGTTGATACACAGAAATTGCTAAATTATAGCAAGATTATATATAAATCAAATTGGGGATTTGCAAAAGGTGACTGGGGATTACTTGTAGAAGTAGGTGAAGAATACAAGAAGTTGATTGATTTTAGTGAAAAGAAATCTTGTGATTTGGTGCTGTCATTTCCGTTTAATGCTTATTTATACCAATTTTTGATTTTCAAAAGAGTCTATTCGAGGCAATTAATGTTGTTATTGTTGATAACTATATTATCGATTATTATCATGCCAAAACAGCAATTAAGTGTGCAGCCATATTGCTATTTTATCATTCATAGCTTCTTATTATTTTACCTTTTACTATTCTACCTGATGGATACAAAAGAACATGTATATTTCTATATGCATAGATTGAACAACTTAAAATTAATATTTTCAGCATTGTCTTTTGTGCTTATTAATATATTTTTAAATTTCTTACTACTTGCCTTTTTACAACCGTTTTGGTATTACAAAGTGATTTGGTATTTAGTATTAGATTCACTCTTGTTTTTTGTGTTGAAAATTTTTTGGCAAAATGAAAAAGTTAAGTTCTTAATGTTGTGTGGCGTAATAATTCTCCAAGGTTTGTTACTTAAATTTTAATTTTCTTTGGGAAATAAAATCTTTGCTGTAACACTTTGTTAACTTACCAATTTCAAAAGCCTCCTTAATTACGATTAAAGGGAATAAGAGCCTTAGCAGAAGGCTTTATTTTTTTGTAGATAAGTACCCCTCTTCTTTTTCTTGATAACAAAATTTTTTTACTATAAAATAAAGAAGAGTAGCAAAAAAGCTTTAAAAACAAAAGGAGATGAGATAAAGTATGATTACAAGAAACGATGTTGAATATGTTGCAAACCTTGCAAGGCTAACTTTGACAGAAGAAGAGATAGAGAAGATGACAAAAGAGCTTGGAGCTATAATCGAGTTTGCAAATAAGCTTTCTGAGTTAAATACTGAAGGGATTGAACCAACAGCACATGTCCTCAATATTTACAATGTTTTTAGAAGCGATGAGGTAAAACCTTCATATCCACGTGAAGAGATTTTGAAAAATGCCCCATCTCATGACGATGTTTGTATAAAAGTTCCAAAAATAGTAGAATAAATCTTTATATGTAAGGAGGCAAAACAAAAGATGCTCTACAAACTGACTGCTCACGAGGCAATTGATCTTATCAAGAAAAAAGAGGTAAAATGCCAAGAGGTTGTTGAAAGCGTTCTTGAGAGAATTAAACAGGTTGAAGATAAGGTAAAGTCATATATAACAATCACAGAAGAACAGGCTTTAGAAAATGCAAAAAAAATTGATGAAAAGATTGCCAAGGGTGAACAGGTAGGAAGCTTATATGGGCTTCCAATTGCTCTCAAAGACAACCTGTGCACAGATGGAATAAAGACAACCTGTGCCTCAAAAATCCTTTACAACTTTGTTCCCCCTTACGATGCAACTGTTGTGAAAAAGCTAAAAGAAAATAATATGACGCTTTTAGGAAAGCTCAATATGGACGAGTTTGCAATGGGCTCATCAACAGAAAACTCTGCTTTCCACACAACAAGAAATCCGTGGGATTTAGAAAGAGTTCCGGGGGGTTCATCAGGTGGATCTGCTGCGGCTGTTGCGGCAGATGAAGCATTTTTCACCCTTGGTTCTGACACAGGTGGGTCTATCAGACAGCCAGCTTCACTTTGTGGAGTTGTTGGCATGAAGCCAACATATGGAAGGGTTTCGCGATTTGGACTTGTTGCATTTGCATCTTCTCTTGACCAGATAGGACCTTTGACAAAAGATGTTGAAGACTGTGCTTTAGCTATGAATATCATCTGTGGACATGACCCATATGATGCAACATCAGCACCAATTGAGGTTCCTGACTTTACGAAGGCTCTTGTAAATGATGTCAAAGGTCTTAAGATTGGAGTTCCAAGAGAATATATGGAAAAAGGAATTAACGATGAAGTAAAAAAAGCTATTGAAAAAGCTCTTGAGCTTTTAAAATCTTTGGGTGCAGATTATGAAGAGTTTTCAATACCAATTGTGGAGTATGCTCTTCCAACTTACTACATCATTGCATCATCTGAGGCAAGTTCAAACCTTGCAAGGTATGATGGAATCAAATATGGGTACAGGACGCAAAACTATGAAGACCTAATAGATTTATACAAAAAGACAAGGTCTGAAGGTTTTGGTGCAGAGGTAAAAAGAAGAATTATGCTTGGCACATATGCACTTTCTGCGGGGTATTATGATGCATACTACAAAAAAGGACTTCAGGTGAGGACATTGATTAAGCGAGCATTTGATGAAGCTTTCCAGAAATATGACGTCATAATCACTCCTACAAGCCCAACAACAGCTTTTAAAATAGGTGAAAGAGTTTCAAACCCTCTTGAGATGTATATGTCGGATATATGCACAGTGCCAGTTAACATTGCAGGGCTTCCTGCAATATCTATTCCGTGCGGTTTTGATTCTAATAACCTTCCAATAGGTCTTCAGATTATAGGCAAGGCGTTTGATGAACAGACGATATTAAGAGTTGCATATACCTATGAGCAGAACAGCGGATATAGAAACTTAAAACCTCAGAATTTATAATACAGGACCCTATAGATTGAACAAAACCATTATTTTAAACAAGAGGTGAAAAAAGAAGATGGAATATGAAGTTGTAATAGGTTTAGAGGTTCATGCTGAGCTTGCGACAAAGTCGAAAATATTTTGCAGCTGCACAACAGAGTTTGGCGGTGAGCCAAATACCCACTGCTGTCCTATTTGCACTGGTATGCCAGGAGTTCTTCCTGTTTTGAACAAAAAGGCAGTTGAATATGCCATAATGGCAGGTCTTGCAACAAACTGCCAGATAGCAAGATATAGTAAGCAAGACAGAAAAAATTATTTTTATCCGGACCTTCCAAAGGCTTACCAGATTTCACAGTATGACTTGCCACTCTGTTACAATGGTTATATAGACATTGAGGTAAATGGGCAGAAAAAGAGAATAGGAATAAAGAGGATTCACATAGAAGAAGATGCCGGAAAGCTTCTTCATGACCAGTGGGAAGAAGGGAGTCTTGTTGATTTTAACAGGTGCGGTGTTCCTTTAATTGAGATTGTTACAGAGCCGGATTTACGTTCAAGTGAGGAGACACGAATTTTTCTTGAAAAGCTAAAAGCAATTTTGCAATACACAGAGGTTTCTGACTGCAAGATGCAGGAAGGTTCTCTCAGAGTGGATGTGAACCTATCTGTGCGTCCAAAAGGTTCAAAAGAATTCGGTACAAGAACAGAAATGAAAAACTTAAACTCTTTCAGGTCTGTTGTGAGAGCAATAGAATATGAGGCAAGAAGGCAAATAGAGGTTTTAGAAAGCGGTGGTGTTGTTGTTCAGGAGACAAGGCGCTGGGATGATCCAAAAGGTATAAGTTTATCTATGAGGACAAAAGAAGAAGCGCATGACTACAGGTATTTCCCAGAGCCTGACCTTCCACCTATAGTTGTAGACGACAGCTGGATTGAGGAGATTAGAAAAAGAATTCCTGAACTTCCTGACCAGAAAAAGGAAAGGTATATAAAAGAGTATGGGCTTCCAGAATATGATGCCGGCGTTCTGACTTCATCAAAGGCTATAGCCAACTATTTTGAAGAGTGCATAAAATATACGCAAAACATAAAGGCTGCAAGCAACTGGATGATGGGAGAGATTATGAGAATCTTAAATGACAAAGGGTTAGAACCTGAGGAAATTAACAATATAAAGATTAAGCCAAATCAGCTTGCAAGCCTTATTAACCTTGTTGATAACAAGACAATTTCCAACACTATTGCAAAACAAGTCTTTGAAGAGATGTTCGAAACGGGCAAAGATCCTGAAGTTATTGTAAAAGAAAAAGGGCTTGTTCAGATAACAGACAGGAACGTAATTTTAGAAGCTGTGAAACAGGCAATAGCAAACAATCCAAAATCAGTAGAAGATTACAAGAATGGCAAAGATAAGGCGTTTGGCTTTTTGGTTGGGCAGGTTATGAAGATAACAAAAGGCAAGGCCAATCCACAGCTTGTAAATGAGATTTTAAGAGAGGAGCTTGAGAAAATTTAAGCTCCCTCTTTTTTAAATTTTTTGAAAAGGTGAGAATGAAGGTGGAAACCAAAAGGTTTGGAATAGAGGAAGAAATCTTAGATAAGATTATCGAGATTTTTAAAAAATATAAGCAAGTTAAAAAAGCTTGCATCTTTGGTTCGAGGGCAAGAGGAGACTATAGAAGAGGTTCTGATATAGATATATGTATTTGGCTTGAAGAGGAGAGTGAAAATCCAATTTATAAAATCCAGAATGAATTAGAAGAAGTTAATACAATATTGCTGTTTGATGTTGTTGCGTTCAATAGCATTACAAAAGAAAGTCTCAAAGAAAGTATCATAAAAGAAGGAGTAATTATATATGAAAGAGAGAATAGTAGAGAAGTATGAAGATTTTAAGACTGTTTTAAAAAGATTAGAAGAAGGTATGAGTATACAGCCGGACAAGGATATTATTATGGACGGGGCAATCCAGAGATTTGAATTTGTCTTTGAACTTTCATGGAAGCTCATGAGGGAATATTTGAAGTATACTGGTTTGGAGATTAACAATCCTCGGACCGTTATAAAGTATGCATATCAAAATGGCATTATAGAAGACGGTGACAAGTGGCTTAAAATGCTTTCAGATAGAAATATGACTTCACATTTATATAACCAAAAAATGGCTTGTGAGATTTATAACAACATTAAATACGAGTATATAGAACTATTTAGAAAGTTACTTTTAAAATTTGAAGAGATAGTATCTTCTGAACTATGAAGATGGCAAATTTGTTGATGGATTTGCAAAAAAAGGGTAAAATAAAATTAAGAAAAGAAGCTTTTAACAAGCAGACATTTGAGGAGATGGGAAGATGCAAAAGAAAGAAAAAAACAACAACTTTTACATGGCATTTTGTGATGACAGGTTCAAGATAAATAGAATAGCAGTTACCTTTATAGACAGGCTTGAAAGAGAAAAAAATACTTTGAATGCCCTGTTTCCAATGGTTTTAATAAGAGGGAACAACAAGTACAAGGATATGAAAGAAATAAATAGATTTTTGGACAATATGTATGGTGCATCTTTGAGCATTGATGTAGATAAAAAGGGTGACCTGCAGGCAATTTCATTTGCAATAAGCTTTTTAAATGATAGATTTGCAGGAGAAAACCTTTATACAAAAGCGCTACAGTTTTTGTATGACATCATATATGGTCCGATAAAATATGGCGGTGGATTTGAAGAAGAAGCTATATTGCAAGAGAAGAACAATCTAAAACAGGAGATTGAAGGCAGGATAAACGACAAGGTCCAATACGCAATTGACAGGTGTATAGAGATTATGTTTGAGGGGCAAAACTATGCTCTTTATGAAAAAGGAAATGTTGATGACTTGCAAACCATCACAAAAGACAAGCTCTTTTCACAATACCAAGAGGTTATTACCAAAAAGCCTATGTACGTGTTTGTCTATGGTGACTATGATGAAGAATGGGCAACTTCAAAAGCATTAGAGATTTTTGGAGAGGAAAAAAGAGAGAGTATACACAATAATTTTTTTGTAAACATTCCATTTGAAAACACAAGATATGTAACAGAAGAAATGGAAGTAAATCAAGGCAAAATTGCCCTTGGGATAAGAACAAATGTGGATGTGACATCTGAGGATTATTACAAACTTTTGATGCTCAACGGAATTTTAGGAGCATCTCCAAAATCAAAACTTTTTGAAAATGTTCGCGAAAAAGCTTCTTTGTGCTACTACGTATTTTCAAGGATTGACAGGTTCAAATCTGTAATGATTATTAGCTCTGGAATTGAGATTAAAAACTATGAAAAGGCTCTGAATTTGATTTTGCAACAAATAGAGGATATCAAAAATGGGAAGATTGATGATATCGAATATGAAAGTGCAATAAACTATTATAAAACAGCCCTGATGGCTATATATGACAGTCCAAGGGATCTTCTGAGTTTTTATTTAAATCAGGCATTGGTTGGACAAATAATAGAGCCCAAGGAAGTCTTTGAAAACCTCAAAAATGTGAATATAGAGGATATAAAAAGGATAGCAAACAGGTTTGAGCTTGATACTGTATATTTTTTGAAAAACAGAGGTGTTGCTAAAGATGGAAAGGATTTATGATGAGGCTCTTCACGAAGAAGTTTATATAAATTCGTATTCCAACGGGCTAAAAGCTTTTGTTATAAAAAAGAAAAACTTTAGCAAGGCATTTGCAGGTTTTGCAACAAAATACGGTTCTGTTGATAGCAAATTTGTCCATCCAAAAACAAAAGAAATTGTTGAGGTTCCAGATGGCATTGCACATTTTTTGGAACACAAATTGTTTGAGGAAGAAGAAGGAAATGTGTTTGACAGATTTGCAAAATTTGGTGCAATGGCAAATGCATTTACTTCCTTCAAAGAAACAGTCTACTATTTTATATCCACTCAAAACTTTTATGAAAATTTTGAGATTCTCTTAGATTTTGTTCAAAATCCATATTTTACTGATCAAAATGTCGAGAAAGAAAAAGGAATAATTGGACAGGAGATAAGAATGTACCAGGACAATCCAAACTGGAGGGTTTATTTTAATCTCTTGAATGCACTTTATGTAAACAATCCTGTGAAAATTGACATTGCAGGAACCTTAGAAAGTATTCAAAAAATTACAAAAGAGGATTTGTATTTGTGTTATAATACATTCTATCATCCAAGCAATATGATAATTGTTGTATGCGGTGATGTGGACCCGCAAAAAGTTTTTGATATAATTGAAAGGATGGAAAAGACAAAAGAATATCAAAGCCTGATAGAAAGGATTTATCCTGATGAGCCCGAAGAAGTAAATCAAAAAAAGATAGAGGCAAGGCTTTCGGTGGCAGTGCCAATCTTCTATATAGGCTTTAAAGACAATCAAAATGACCTTCCACCGTATGAGATGATAATGAAGGATATCCAAACACAGATAGTGGCTGAGATGTTATTTGGAAAATCCACAGATTTTTATGAGAAGCTTTATAAAGAAGGGCTTATCAATCAAAACTTTGGGTTTGAGTACAACTGTGAGCCTGAATATTCATTTTTTATGATTGGTGGAGAAAGCAAAGACCCTGAAGAGGTCTACAAGAGAATAATAGAACACATAGAGGGGGTCAAGAAAAAACGAATTGACAGGGCAGAGTTTGAGAGGGCAAAAAAGGTTGTGCTGGGAAGCCACCTGAGAAAGTTTGACAATCCTGAAAAACTCTCTGTTGAGTTTATATACAGCTATTTCAAAGGAGTCAATATTTTTGAATATGTTAAGGAAATCACTTCTGTATCATTTGAAATGTGCGAAAAAAGGCTCAAAGAATTTTTTGATGAGAGCTTGAGCTGTATATCAATTGTATGGCCTGCAGATTGAAAAATAAAAGTATGGAGTAAAGGAAAATGATAGATGATAGCATAGTCTTTCCAGGACTTGGTTTGAGGTTTGACTTCAGTCCTATAGCATTTGAGATTTTTGGACTTGAGGTCAGATGGTACGGGATTATAATTGCAATTGGTTTTTTATGTGGCTTTCTTGTAAGCACATATTTTGCCAAAAAAGAAGATATAAATCCAGAGATTTTACTTGACATTGCAATAATTGCAACGCCTGTTGCAATAATCTTTGCAAGGGCTTATTATGTGATTTTTAATTTTAAAGAGTTCGAAGGAGATATTTTAAGTATATTTGCCATTCGCCAGGGTGGAATTGCGATATATGGAGCTCTGATAGGTGCAATTTTGATCACATACATTTATTGCAAGATAAAAAAAATAAATTTTTTCAAAATATGTGATGTAGGTGTTCACGGTCTGATATTAGGACAGGCAATAGGAAGATGGGGTAACTTTGCAAACAGGGAAGCTTACGGGTATGAAACAAATCTTCCGTGGCGTATGCAGATTTATAGCAGAGAGGCGGGAAAAAGAATAGAGGTTCATCCAACATTTTTGTATGAATCTCTATGGGATTTTCTTGTCTTCTTACTTTTGATATTCTTAAGAAAGTATAAAAAGAAAGAGGGGGATATTTTAGGGTATTACTTTATACTTTACTCTCTCGGCAGATTCTTTATAGAAGCCTTAAGGTCAGACAGTTTAATGATAGGAAATTTTAGAGTTTCTCAAATTGTTGCAGTTTTGTGTATTGTTGTAGGAAGTGCGATTGTGGTATCGAACAGCAGGTCATTTTTCGACAAAATATAGCAAAAAAATAGTACAATGTATTTTTAGAGTATTTTTGTTGACAAAATACGCGTTTGGGTTTATAATTAAAATACAATCTTTGTAAGATGGTGGGAATATGATAACAGAAAAAATAATGAAACTAAGAGAGAAGTTGGATGAACTGATTAACAACAATGCTGATTATGAATCGATATATCATGTCAGTACAGAGCTGGACAAGCTTATTTTGGATTATTACAAGGAGAGAAATGAAATGGTGATCAAAAAACTAATCAAAAAGGAAGGGAATGCGTAGAAAAGTTTGCTTTGGTCAAAAAAAGCCTGATAGCGGGGGGCAAAACACAAAAGATGAAAAGTTTTAAGATATAAAAAATAGGGCAGATAAAAATCTGTCCTATTTTTTTTTCATTTGTTGAAGGATTTTTCAAGTTGGTATAGAATATTTTTATAAAGTGGTTCAAAGTGGAGTAAAGTGGTTGAATGTTAATAGGAGAATACAAACATGTGGTGGATAGTAAAGGTAGAATAATTCTTCCTTCTAAATTCAGAGAAGAGCTTGGTGAGAGATTCATACTTACAAAAGGGCTTGACAACTGTCTTTTTGGCTATTCTTTAAAAGAGTGGGGTGTACTTGAGGAAAAGCTCAAAAAACTTCCACTTACAAGCAAAGAAGCACGAACATTTTTAAGATTTTTCTTTGCGGGAGCCTGTGAGTGCGAGGTTGACAAACAGGGAAGGGTCCTCATTCCCCAGAACCTCAGAGAATATGCAGGTATTCAAAAAGAGGTATTTATAATTGGAGTAATGACAAGAATTGAAATATGGAGCGAGAATAACTGGCTAAAAGAAATGACCAATGAGAACCTTTCTGTTGATAGGATAGCACAAAAAATGGAAGAATTGGGCATATAAGTTTTGAGAGGAGCAGAGGAAATTCTGATGTTTGAGCATATACCAGTACTACTTGAAGAGTCTGTATCTTTTTTGATTACAAATCCGGATGGAATTTATGTCGATGCTACTTTTGGTCTTGGTGGACATTCAAAAAGAATTCTTGAAAAGATTTCAAATAAGGGTTTTCTTATTGCCATTGACAGGGACTTGGAAGCCATTGAACTTGGAAAAAGAAAATTAGAAGCATACAAGAATGTAAAGATTGTGCATTCTTCATTTTCAAAAGTGGATGAGTTGCTGGAATGTTTAGGAATTGAAAAGATAGACGGAATACTTTTCGATTTTGGAGTTTCCTCTTTGCAGCTTGACAAGCAGGAAAGAGGTTTTTCATACAATAAAGAAGCCTTTTTGGATATGAGAATGGATACAACATCAAAGCTCACAGCATATGATGTTGTCAACTTTTATTCTCAGGAAGATTTGGAAAAGATAATTAGAGAATACGGTGAAGAGAGGTTTGCAAGAAGGATTGCAAAAGCTATTGTTGAAAGAAGGAGTAAAAAGCCTATTGAAACCACAACAGAGCTGAGCAGTTTAATTTCTTCTTTAGTGCCAAGGCCAAAGGACGGGTCACACCCTGCACAGAGAACTTTCCAGGCCATCCGAATAGAGGTAAACGGTGAGCTTGACGAGATAAAGATTGCACTTGAAAAGAGTTTGAGATTTTTGAGATCTGGTGGGAGGATATGTGCAATTTCTTTTCACTCTCTTGAGGACAGAATAGTAAAAGAGTTTTTCAAATTTCACTCTCTTGAGTGTGTCTGTCCGAAAGATATTCCTGTATGTAGATGTGGCAAGAAAAAAGAGCTTAACATCATTACAAAAAAGCCAATAACCCCTTCTAAAGAAGAGATTGAGAGTAACAAAAGAAGTCACAGTGCAAAACTTAGAGTTGCCGAAAAGGTCTGAAAAATATAAAGGGGGTTTTTAAAATGTCAAGAACAGGTTCAGCAATTTACAGTGAGGATTACTGGGAAAATTATCAGGTTGCAAGAGAAGAGATTGAACAGGAGATTGCCAGAAAAAATCAGATAATAAAGCAAATCTCAAAACAAAAAAAGGTTGAGAAGGTGAGGTTTTTAAGGAATGTATTGTTTGTTTGTATATTTTGCAGTATGTCAATAATTATTATGTGCGGGTATGTGAATATTACTCATGAGAGAGCAAAACTTGCTCAGCTTCAGAATGAACTTAAATTACAAACTGATATGAACAAACAGTTAAAGCTTGAGATAGATGGCAAGCTTACTCTCTCAGAGATAGAAAAGATTGCACAGCAGAAGTATTCAATGACTTATCCTGACTTTTCTCAGGTTGTATATATCACTGTCCCTTCAGCTGAAGAAAAAAATCAAAGGGTCGCAAAAGAAGTAAAATCGAATTATAATAATAAAGTGTCTTTGATAATAAACTTTATTAAGAAAATCTTTTAAATTTTTTTAAGACCCAAGAAGCTGGAGGAAATAAGACTTGAAAGAAGCGGCGTTAAGGGTAAAAAAGAGAATCCTTTTTGTTATGGCAGTGTTTTTTTTAAGCTTTGTGTTGCTGGTGGGACGCCTTTTTTATCTTCAACTGATAAAAGGAGAAGAACTCAAAAAAAGAGCTTTTTCCCAGTGGACACGGGAGAGGCTTGTTGCACCTAAAAGAGGAAGCATTGTAGACAGAAACGGCAAGATCTTGGCAATGTCAATCACAGCTGAGACAGTTGTTGCATCTTTGAATCAGATTAAAGACAAAGAATGGACAGCTAAAGTGCTGTCTGGTATTTTGCAGATGGACTATAAAAAGATTTTGAATAAGCTTAATACAAAAGGAGTTTCAGACATCTACATAGCACGCAATATTGACAAAGAGAAAGCAGATAAGATAAGGAAGTATGCCCTGCCAGGGATTTACTTAACAGGCGGAACAAAAAGGGTGTACCCAAACGGCAATTTTCTGGCTCAGGTTCTTGGTTTTACAGGAATAGACGACCAAGGACTTTCTGGGCTTGAACTTTATTATGATAAGTATCTTCGCGGCAAGCCCGGTGCTATTTCAGCCCAGACTGATGCAAGCGGCAGGGCTGCGCCGTTTTCGGAAGAGTTTTTTAAAAAACCTGTTGATGGATATGACCTAATGCTTACAATTGATGAGACAATACAACATTTTGCTGAAAAATATGCACAAAAAGCGCTTTACGATAACAAAGCAAAAAGTGTGACCATAATTGTCGAGAAGGTTAAAACAGGCGAGATTCTGGCCATGACCTCAAAACCTGATTTTGACCCCAATAGACCATTTGAGCTTATATACAAAGATAAGTTTCCTGATTTTTATAAGCTTTCTCAAGCAGAGAAAAACAAGATAGTCCAGTCGATGTGGAGAAACAGAGCACTGACAGACACATATGAGCCCGGGTCAACATTTAAGATAGTCACCGCAGCTGCAGGACTTGAAGAAGGGATTGTCAATGAGAATTCTCAGTTTTATTGCAGGGGATATGTTAAGGTTGCAAATGCAATATTAAAGTGCTGGAGATATTACAACCCGCATGGTAGCGAAAACTTTGTTGAGGGTGTTCAAAATTCATGTAACCCTGTGTTCATAGAGGTGGGGCAAAGGCTGGGAAAAGAGAAACTTTACAAATATATAAACCTTTTTGGGTTTGGTCAAAAGACAGGAATAGACCTTCCCGGTGAGGCAAAAGGGATTGTTCAGCCACTTGGAAAGGTTGGACCTGTTGAACTTGCAACAATTTCTTTTGGCCAGGGAATTTCAGCAACTCCCATTCAGGTTATCAGCATGATAAATGCAGTTGCAAACGACGGTGTGTGGGTCCAGCCTCATGTTGTAAAGGCCATATATGATAAGGACAAAAAACTGTTCAAGTCTTTTGACACACCACAAAAAAGAAGAGTTTTAGACCAAGATGTTGCGCGAAGGCTTAAAGTAATACTTCAGTCTGTTGTGACAAACGGAACAGGGCACAATGCTTATCTTCTGGGCTATAAAGTTGCAGGAAAAACAGGAACTTCGCAAAAGTATGACAAAACATCTAAAAAGTATATAGCATCATTTGGAGGGTTTGCACCAGCTGACAATCCCGAGGTGTCGGTTCTTGTCATAATAGATGAGCCTGACCCTTCACTTTATTATGGAGGTCTTATAGCCGCACCGGTTGCAAGAGATTTGTTAAATGATATACTAAGATATTTGGACATACAGCCACAGTATACAGCCGAAGAGTTGAAACAGATTGAGTTTTATAAAGAGTATATAGTGCCAAATACAATCGGGATGAATGTTGAAGATGCAAAGAAAGAAATAAACGATAACAAGTTCAACGCAAAAGTCATAGGTAATGGTAACAAAGTGATTGACCAGGTTCCAAAAGCTGGGTTTATGTTGAAAGAAGGTTCAACGATAATATTGTTCACTCAAGAGATGTCGCAGACAACTGTAGCTGTTCCAAATGTAGTGGGCTTGAGTTCCCAGGATGCACAAAAGGTGCTTTCAAATAGTCTTCTCAACATAAAAGTGAAAGGAATAAAGGGAAAGATTATAAGACAAAATCCACAACCAGGAACAAAAGTTTCAATAGGTTCAATTGTTGAGGTTGAAATTGCTGACAAAGAGAATGCAGAATAGAAAGGGTGAAGACTTCTTGAAATTATTGGATTTGATTGAGAATATTGATGTTTTAGAAACAAATGTTGGAGATTTTGATAAAGATATAACTGATATTGCGTACAATTCAAAGAATGCAAAAGAAGGCTGTGTTTTTGTGTGTATAAAAGGCTTTAAAACAGATGGGCATGAATATATAAATGAGGCAATCCAAAATGGTGCATGTTTGGTGGTTGTAGATGAGTTTTTTGACACATCTAAAATTGAAGGGAAGATTGATTATATAAAGACTTCAAATACACGTAAAGCCCTTGCTGTTATGTCTGCAAACTTTTTTGGTCATCCTTCAAAGGACTTTTTGCTAATAGGTGTAACAGGTACAAACGGCAAAACTTCAACAACATTTATGATAAAATCCATCCTTGAAGCTCATGGGCAAAAAGTGGGGTTGATTGGTACAATCAAGAATATGATAGGTAGCAGAGAAATTGAAGCTCAGCATACAACGCCTGAGTCTTATGACCTGCAAAAACTCTTTTGGCAAATGAAAAGTGAGGGTGTTGACAGTGTTGTGATGGAAGTTTCTTCGCACTCTCTTGAACTTTTTCGAGTATATGACTGTGATTTTGACGTTGGAGTTTTTACAAACCTCACTCAGGACCATTTAGACTTTCATGGAACAATGGAAAATTATTTTGCTGCAAAGTTGAAACTTTTCGGTATGAGCAAAAAGAGGGTTGTAAATGCTGATGATATGTGGGGAAAAAGGATTATAGAAATGTATCCTGACAGTGTGACATACGCTAAAGACAGCGATGCCCAAGTTTTTGCACGAAATATAAAACTTTTTGTTAACAAAAATCAATTTGAGTTGTGGTACAATGGGGAAAAAGAGGAGATAACACTTAACATTCCTGGTGTTTTTTCGATTTACAACAGCCTTGCTGCTTCTGCATGTTGTATTTCGCTTGGTATAAAGCTTGATGATATAAAAAAAGGGCTTGAAAATCTAAAAGCAGTGCCAGGAAGGTTCGAGATTGTAGAGTCAAACCAAAAGTTTACTGTGGTGATTGACTATGCACACACACCAGATGGGTTATTAAATCTCATGAAGACAGTAAATGAAGTTACAGACGGCAGAAAAGTGTTACTTTTTGGATGTGGCGGAGACAGAGATAGGACAAAAAGACCGATTATGGGTGAGATTGCCGGAAGAATGGCAGATTTTGTGATTGTTACATCTGACAATCCACGAACAGAAGACCCACTCAAGATAATTGCTGATATCTTGGAAGGGATAAAAAAGACAAATGTTGAGTACGTGGTCATACCCGACAGGTATGAGGCTATTAAATATGCCATAAAGAATGCAAGAGAAAACGATTTTATTGTTCTTGCCGGGAAAGGACATGAGACTTACCAGATTTTAAAAGACAGAACAATACCATTTGATGAGAGAGAGGTTGTGAAGAATATCTTAAAGGAGATAAGAGAATGAACCTGTGGCTTTCTGAGATAGCAAAAGCTGTAAATGGAGAACTTAAAAATTTTTCTACTGATGTTCTTGTTAAAAATTTTTCAATTAACAGCAAAAGTATAGGAAAAGATACTTTGTTTATTCCCTTAAGAGGAAGCAGATTTGACGGACACGATTTTGTAAAAGAAGCACTGCAAAACGGTGCAATTTCGTTTATTTCTCAGAAAGACTTTGATGATTTAAAAGTACCTTATGTTAAGGTAGGAGATACGCTTTTAGCACTGCAAAGCTTGGCTTATTTTGCAAGAAGAAAATTAAATGACTTGAAGGTTGTAGGAGTTACTGGTAGTGTAGGCAAGACCTCAACAAAGGAGTATATATTCAATGTATTGAGTTTGAGGTACAGAGCTTTTAAAAACCAGGGCAACTTTAACAACCACATAGGTCTTCCAATTTCTATTCTGAACATGCCAGAAGATACACAGGTTGCTGTATTTGAAATGGGAATGAGTAATTTTGGAGAGATTTCTAAACTATCTCAAATTACAAAACCCGATATTGGTGTTATTACAAATATTGGTGTTGCTCACATTGAAAATTTAAAGTCACGGTACAACATTTTTCTTGCAAAGTCAGAGATTCAGGACGGAATGCCGGAAAGTGGAATACTGATTATAAACAACGACAATGATATTTTGAACCTTCACAAAAAAGAATTCAAAAGAAAGGTTGTTACCATTGGGATTGAAAACGAGAGCAATTTCAGAGCGCAAAACGTGCAAAAACATCAGAATGGATTTTCATTTGAGGTAGATAACTACACCTATTTTATAAAAAGCTTTAATTTTCATGACATTTATAACTCTCTTTTTGCAATTGCAGTGGGGACAATCTTAGAGATAGACAGGGAGCTTATAAAAGAAGCAATCCGTCAAAAGGAGAGGCTAAAAAGAAGGTTTGAGGTTATCAATAAAGGAAGCATTACAGTTGTGGATGATACTTACAACGCAAGCACACATTCGATGCTGTCTGCCATAGACAGTATATGTGAGTTTGACGGCAAAAAGATATTAGTGCTGGGCGACATGCTTGAACTTGGCGAGTTTTCTGAAGAGGAACACAGGAGGGTTGGCAGATACATATTGCAAAAGCCGATAGATGTTGTCATATGTACAGGGAAAGATGCGTTTTATATATTCGATGAAGCAAAAAAGAAAGATGGTGTAAAAGCATATTTTGTTTCAAAAGATGAGTGTTTAGATGTGTTGAAAAGAGAAGTTACAAGCAACTGTACAATCCTTTTTAAAGCTTCGCGGGGCATAAAACTTGATGAAGTTGTAGATGAATTTCTCAAGGAGAGATAAAAGATGCTTGACATAGACACAATACTTGCAATAATAATTTCATTTTTGATTGTCTTAATTGTTATGCCAATTGTAATTCCCTTTTTAAAATATTTAAAATTTGGTCAGGTTGTGAGAGATGATGGTCCAAAAACACACCACAAAAAAAGTGGAACACCTACAATGGGCGGGCTTGTTATAGGTCTTGCTATTATTGTGACATCGCTAATTTTTTACAAAAAGTATCCTGCAATTGGAGCACCTCTGATAGCCACAGTTGCGTTTGGGCTTATAGGTTTTATAGACGATTTTATAAAGGTAGTGCTAAAAAGGTCGTTAGGTCTTCGCGCACGCGAAAAGTTGGTACTTCAATTTTTGATTAGCATAACGTTTTTGTATGTTATACAAAAACATTTGGGAAGCGATGTTTACTTACCCGTTATAAATAGATACATTGATTTGAAATGGGCATATGTTCCTGTGATGTCAGTTTTAATGGTGTTCACTGTAAATGCTGTGAACCTTACAGATGGACTTGACGGCTTGGCAAGCGGTGTGACAATGATAGTTTCTTTGTTTTTAGCCATCATATCTATATTTTCGAAAAACCATGATATGGCAATATTTAGCGGAGCTATTGTGGGAAGCTGCATGGGATTTTTGAGATACAACGCCCACCCGGCAGTTGTGTTTATGGGAGATACTGGTTCTTTGATGCTGGGAGGAAGTATTTTTGCAATTGCTGTGATGTTAAAGCAGCCTGTACTTGTTTTGGTAATAGGTGGGCTATATATAATAGAGGCAGTATCAGTAATGCTTCAGGTATTATATTTTAAGCTCACAAAAAAGAGAATATTTAGAATGGCACCTTTGCACCATCACTTTGAACTTTTGGGCTGGGATGAGGCAAAGGTTGTTGTTGTGTTTTGGATATTTACAATTCTGTTTTGCCTTCTTGCCTTGGCAATGATACAGCTAAAAATTTAGGAGTTGGAGGTTTATAAATTGGATTTAAAAGGGAAAAATGTTTTGGTAGTAGGTCTTGGTAGAAGCGGATTAGCTTCTGCGCGGTTTTTAAAAAAACATGGTGCTTTTGTGATAGGCTTTGATGAAAAAGCAGAAGAACAGTTCAAAGAAGAAAAAAATGATGCACAAAAGTTACTTGATGAAATCTATTATTGTGAGATTCCTGATGAGTTTATAGACAGGGTCCAACTTGTTATTGTAAGTCCTGGAGTGCCACTTAGCAAAAGACCTTTGGTGCTTGCTCATAAAAAGGGCATTGAGGTTATTGGTGAGATTGAACTTGCGTACAGGTTTTGCAAAAGTAAAAACATAGTTGCAATCACTGGGACAA
The DNA here is from genome assembly GCF_000022325.1 of Caldicellulosiruptor bescii DSM 6725. Lineage (NCBI taxonomy): Bacteria > Bacillati > Bacillota > Caldicellulosiruptorales > Caldicellulosiruptoraceae > Caldicellulosiruptor > Caldicellulosiruptor bescii. The sequence continues at coordinate 866,340 of NC_012034.1, forward strand.
ATGGCAAGACAACAACAACAACTCTTGTAGGAGAGATTTTAAAAAAGCAGTATGAAGATGTGGTTGTATGCGGCAACATTGGTCTTCCATTTATTGATACGATAGAAACATCAAGTGAAGATACTATTTTTGTACTTGAAATATCAAGTTTTCAACTTGAAACAATTAAGTACTTTAAACCGAAGATTGGGTGTATTCTCAATATAACTCCCGACCATCTAAACAGACACCTAACAATGGAGAATTATACAAAAGCAAAGATGAGAATATTTGAAAATATTGATGAAATGGGATATACAGTCCTCAACTATGACAATAACATAACCCGTGACTTAATAGGATTGGCAAAAGGAAATGTGATAGTGTTTTCAAAAACAAAGACTCAGTTTGAAAATGTAGTGTTTGTCGAAAATGATGTAATCTATTTTACTTTTGAAGGAAAAACACAAGAGGTTATGAAAAAAGATGAGATATTTATCCCGGGGCAGCACAATTTAGAAAATGCTCTTGCAGCAATTAGTTGCACTTTGCCGTTTGGAATAGAAAAAGATACAATTGAGCAGGTACTGAAAACCTTTAGAGGAGTTGAACACAGGATAGAGTTCGTGGCAGAGATAAATGGTATAAAATTTTACAATGATTCAAAAGGTACAAACACTGATGCGGCTGAAAAAGCACTCAATGCTTTTGAAAACCCAATAATTTTAATTGCTGGAGGGTATGACAAGGGAGAAAGTTTTGAAAAGTTTGCAAGCTTAGTTGCCAAAAAGGTTAAGAAAGTATTTTTGCTCGGTCAGACAAAACAAAAGATTGCTAGTGAGCTTGAGAGAATTGGGTATAAAAACTTTGAGTTTGTCTCTACTTTGAAAGAGGCAGTTAGAAAAAGCTTTGAATGTGCGCAAAATGGCGATATTGTACTTCTGTCACCTGCGTGTGCGAGTTGGGATATGTTTGAAAACTATGAACAAAGAGGAAGGATGTTTAAAGAATATGTAAATGAGCTTTTAACAACAGGGATGTGAATGTTAAAAAATGGAAAGGAAGATGATTGACTATCCGCTTTTGTATATTACTCTTTTGCTTTCGCTAATTGGGGTTGTGATGATATTTAGCGCAAGCTATTATTACGCTTATTACCATTTTCATGACAGTTACCATTTTTTAAAAAAACAAATAATAGGTCTTGTACTTGGTTTGATAGTAATGTATATAACAAGTCAGATTGACTATAGAGTATGGAAAAAGTTTGCTATTATGCTCTATATAATAGCTGCAATATCGCTTGTAGCAGTTTTAATTCCGGGCATAGGCAAGCTTGTAAACAACGCGCGTAGATGGATAGATATTGGTCCAATTCAGTTTCAACCATCAGAACTTGCAAAATATGCTCTTGTGATAACACTCAGTACTTATTTTGACCATATTGAAAAACCAAAGTCAAGGTTTAAAGTTTTTGTCTTTTCAATGTTTTTGACAGGGCTGTTTTTTGTCCTTATTTATAAAGAACCAAACATGAGCACTTGCATACTGATACTTGGTATTTCAATGCTCATGCTCTTTGCTTGGGGGTTAAATCTTGGATATTTTATCACGATGGGTGCTTTGGCTGTACCAGTTTTGTATTACCTCACAACAAAAGAGCAGTACAGGGTTGAAAGAATTCAGGCGCTTTTTAACCCGTGGGCAGACCCAACAGACAAAGGATACCAGATAATTCAATCATTGTATGCAATTGGTTCCGGTGGGCTTTTTGGAATGGGACTTGGGCAGAGTAGGCAAAAATTGCTGTACATTCCTGAACCCCACACAGACTTTATATTTTCAATATTATGTGAGGAGCTGGGGTTTATTGGAGCTATTTTTGTGATAATCCTATTTGTACTTTTTGTATGGAGAGGGATTGTTATTGCGCTAAATAGCCCTGACAGGTTTGGAACACTTTTAGCATTTGGTGTCACAAGCGTAATAGCCATGCAGGCAATCCTGAACATAGCTGTTGTTACAGCTTCAGTGCCGGCAACAGGTGTGCCACTACCTTTTATAACATACGGGGGAACTTCAATAGTGTTTCATCTTTTTGGTGTAGGGATATTACTGAGCATTTCAAAAAGGATAAAGGTGATAAAATGACACAAAGAAGTAAAACATTGATATTTAGTGGTGGCGGAACAGGTGGTCATATTTATCCTGCAATTTCTGTTGCTGACTGTCTGAAAAAGATTGATAGTCGTGCGAACATAATCTTTATTGGGACAAGGGAAGGACTTGAAGCAAAAATTGTACCAGAGACAGGATATATGATAGAATTCATAGAAGTAAAAGGTCTTAAAAGACAGATAAAAATAGAAAATATTACTGTAGCAGCAAAATTTTTGAAAGGATTTTGGCAGGCAAGGAAAATATTAAAGCTATATAAGCCAGCTTGTGTATTTGTAACAGGCGGGTATGTATCACTTCCTGTTGCATTTGCTGCAAAAAGTTTTGGGATAAAGATTATTTTACACGAACAGAATGCTTTTCCGGGGCTTGCCAACAGGATAATTTCAAGGTTTTGTGACAAGGTCTTGATAAGCTTTGAGGAGAGCAGAAAATACTTCAAAAAAAGCAAAGATATCATTTTAACAGGGAATCCTATCAGGCTTGAGATTTTGAATTACGATCAAGCTCAGGCAAAACGTGAAATTGGAATGGATGGCAAGACCACCATTTTGATAGTAGGTGGAAGCAGAGGAGCAGAAAATCTAAACAGGGCAGCGATAAAACTTGCAAAGTCTTTTGAAGGTAACAATGATGTACATTTTATCCTTTCGACAGGTGAGAAGAAGTTTGATGATGCAAAGAGTTATGCCGAACAGTTGAATGCGGGGGCAAACATAAGTCTGTATCCGTACATTAAGGAAATGCCAAAGTACCTTGCCGCTGCTGATATTGTTATTTCAAGAGGTGGTGCTATAGCCATCTCAGAGATAACTGCACTTGGTAAGCCAAGTATAATTGTTCCATCACCATATGTTGTTAACAACCATCAAGATTACAACGCAAGGGCTTTAGAAAAAGAAGGTGCATGTTTTGTGGTACTTGAAAGTGAACTTGATGGCGATAAACTCAGAATTCTTTTGGAAAAGCTTATATATGATAAACAGCTATATACTTCTATGCAGAAAAAAAGCAGAAACTTGGGAAGACCTGATGCAACCGAGAAAATAGCGAGGTTATTGAGTGAATATATCTAATAAGTTTTTTGTAACAGTCAATGCAGTTTGAGAATAAAATAATATGCGACGGTTTGCTAAATAAAAGTTTGGAAGTAAAAATGCAAAAACTTATCATATATGGTCCGACAAGCCTCATGGGAGAGATTGAGGTTGAAGGTGCAAAAAATGCAGCACTTCCCATATTGACGGCTTCTATTTTAGCTCAAAATAAAGTTATTATTACAAATGTACCTGATATTGTTGATGTAAAACATACCATAGAGATTCTAAAGTATCTTGGGTGTAATGTATTATTTGAAAACAATACGGTGGTGGTAGATAGTAGTTCAATTGAAAGATTTACCATTCCACCAGAGTATGCAAAGCTTATGCGGTCAAGTGTACTTTTTATGGGAGCACTATTGAGCAAGTTCAGAAGAGTAGAGTTATCTAATCATCCAGGGGGGTGTGAGATAGGGCAAAGACCAATTGACCTTCACATCTCAGCTTTTAGACAGCTTGGAATAGAGGTATTTGAAAGTAATAACAGAATAATGTGCCGCTGTGATAGAATTAAAGGCAGTGAAATTTTTTTGCCAATTCCCTCAGTTGGAGCAACAGAAAATATAATTCTTGCTTCCATATTTTGTGACGGTGAAGTAGTAATAAAAAATGCGGCAAAAGAACCAGAGATAGTTGACCTTTGTCATTTTTTAAATAAGCTTGGTGCAAAGATAAAAGGTGCAGGTACACATATAATTAAGATTGAGGGTGTGAAAAGGTTAAATAGTGAAGAGGTAATTCACAAGGTTATTCCTGATAGAATTGTAGCAGGGACGTACCTGTGTGCAGTTGCTGCGTGCGGGGAAGAAGTAGTTTTAAAAAGTGTATTTCCAAGACATTTAGATTCAATATTGCATATTCTCAAAGGTTCGGGATGTAAAATTAAAGAGTCAAAGAATGAAATTTGGATAAAGAAAGAAGGAAGATTAAAAGGCGGTTTGCGGATAACCACACATTATTATCCTGGTTTTCCCACAGACCTTCAGGCTCCTGTTTGCAGTGCGTTTGCAGTAGCAAGCGGAGTTACAATAATCAAAGAAACCATCTTTGAAAACAGGTTCAAACACGTACCCGAACTTGTCAAAATGGGTGCTGATATACATGTTGAAAAGGATATTGCAGTTATAAACGGTGTTGAGAAGTTAAGAGGTTGTAAGGTTTTTGCGCGTGATTTGAGAGGTGGTGCAGCACTTTTTATAGCGGGGCTTTCTGCTCAAGGGGTAACAGAGGTTATGGATGCAGACTATATCGACAGGGGATACGAGAAAATAGAGGAAAAATACTCATTGCTTGGAGCAAAGATTCTCAGAGAAAAAGGTGAGTGAATATTTAAAAATGGGTAGATTGAGTGTAAAGATTAGTGTATTATTAATGTTAGGAGTTGTATTTTCTCTTTTTATTTTTAATTTGGACTACTTTGATGTAAAAAATTTCAGTATACATAATTTGCAAAGAGTTAAAAAAAATGATATTATAAAAATAATACAGCAATATCAAAACCAGAACATATTGAGTGTGAACACAAAAGAGCTTAAACAAAAGTTTTTGGAAAATCCGGAAATAGAAGATGTTGTAATAAAAAGAAAGCTACCCGATACCCTTTTAATATATGTGAACGAAAAAAGGACAGTTGGTCTTATAAAATATTTAAATTCGTATATAGAAATCGACAAAAAAGGGTATGTAATAAGAATAGAAGGAGATTTACCACAAAATTCGATTGTGTTCGAAGGGCTTAAAGTAACTCAAGCAGCAGTTGGCAAGAAAATTGTGGTCACAGATGAAGTACTTTTGCAGAGGGCAATTGATGTAGCTGAGAGTCTTTTACGTTTTAATGCGCTAAAGGTTTTTAAAATAGAAAAGATCATTTTGCTTTTAAAAAATGTCAGCGACCTTCAACTTAAAATGGGCAAGCTAACTATAAAACTTGGAGACGGGTCAGATATAGATTACAAATTAAGACTTTTGAAAAGTGTATATGATAAATTGCCAAAAAATGTTGAAGGGATTATTACACTAAATTCTAATGGTATTGCCACATTCAGTCCAGATACTGGGGAGGACAATTGAAAGAATATGAAGGTAAAGATTAAAAAACCGACGGGTGGACAGGTTGCCATTGCTATTTTGCTACTAGTTTTAGGGATTTTAATGTCAATGCAAATTAAAAGTGTTAGACAGAGCAATGAATTGAAAAATTTAGAAAAAGCAAGAGCCATTGAACTTGCTGAACAGATAAACAAACTTAGAGAAGAAAATGTAGGTCTTCGCCAGCAGATTTATGATTATGAGAAAAAAATCAAAGAATATCAGGACTCAGCAGCAAGTATTAGCAAAACAACCGAGCTTTTGAAAGAGGAGCTTGACAAAGTCAAGATTTTAGCAGGGCTTACGGATGTAGAAGGACCAGGTATAATTATTACACTTGATGACAGCAAAATGCCTACCCAGCCCAATGTTGATCCGAACAGTTTTCTGCTACATGACTCTGACATTTTACAGGTTATAAACGAACTTCGGGCAGCAGGAGCTGAAGCAATAGCGATAAATGACCAGAGAGTGGTTTCAACCACAGAGATAAGATGTGCAGGACCAACTATAAGCATAAACAACACAAGGTATTCTGCTCCGTACATAATAAAGGCAATCGGTGACCCTAAGATTCTTAAAAATTCTCTTGAGATGCGGGGAGGTATCATAGATCTTTTGAAGGAATTTTCTATAGAGGTTAAGATTGAAGAAGCTTCAAAAGTTGTGATTCCACGTTATACTGGAAGCTTAAGATTCAACTACGCAAAGATAAGAAGTGAAGGAAGCTGATGAAAAGATGATAGTACTTGTAATTGCTCTTTTGGTTGGAATATTGATAGGACTTTTTATTCCAATAAGTATTCCTCAGGATTATTCATCTTATGTTGCAGTTGGTCTTCTTGCAGCACTTGATTCCATATTTGGTGCTTTAAAGTCAAATCTAAAGGGTGATTTTAAGATTGACATATTTATTTCAGGGTTTGTGGGCAACACTCTCATAGCCATGCTTCTTGCCTACATGGGTGACATGCTTGGCATTCCGCTGTACCAGGCAGCGGTTGTGGCTTTTGGTGTGAGGATTTTTCAAAATTTTGGGGAGATGCGAAGAAGTATTTTGATAAAAAACAAGAGTTTTTCTAAGGAGGAGAAAAACCAATGATTAGTTTTGACACAGAAAAAATGACTGTTGCACAATTGAAAGTTATTGGTGTTGGTGGCGCAGGAAACAATGCGGTAAATAGAATGATTGACGTTGGTGTGTCAGGAGTAGAGTTCATAGCAGTTAACACCGACAAGCAAGCTCTTCAGCGTTCAAAGGCACATTATAAGATTCAGATAGGTGAGAAGATTACAAAAGGACTTGGAGCGGGGGCAGACCCGGAGATTGGAAGAAAAGCTGCAGAGGAGAGTAAAGAGGATATAGCGCAGGTGTTAAAAGGAGCAGACATGGTATTTATTACAGCAGGAATGGGTGGTGGGACCGGTACGGGTGCTTCACCTGTTGTTGCTGAGATTGCAAAAGAGCTGGGGATATTAACTGTTGCTGTTGTTACAAGACCGTTTAAAAGTGAGGGTGCGAAACGAAGAATTAACGCAGAAAAAGGAATAGAAGAGCTGAAAAAGATTGTTGACACAATAATTATTGTGCCAAACGATAGACTCTTTATGCTTTCGACTAATAAGAGCCTTAAAATTTCAGATGCATTCAGAATGGCTGATGATGTGCTAAGACAGGGTGTTCAGGGAATTTCTGATATTATATTGAATGCTGGGTTAATAAATGTGGACTTTGCAGATGTGAAGACTATCATGATGAATAAGGGATATGCTCACATGGGAATAGGCAAGGCAAAAGGCGATGAAAAAGTACTCAAAGCTTTAGAGCAAGCGATCAACAGCCCGCTTCTTGAGACTTCAATAAAAGGTGCGAAAGGTGTTCTTGTAAACTACACGGGAAATCCAGAAGAACTTCTGCTTGACGAAATTGAAAGAGCAAACGAGCTTATTTCTTCCGAAGCTGATGAGAATGTCAACTTTATAATGGGTATTGTTTTCAATGAAGAAATGAAAGACGAGGTTCAAGTTACTGTCATTGCAACAGGGTTTGACACAACCAATGAAGAGTCGTCATCTGCCCAGGTAAATAAAGCCTCGATGCCAAAAATGGGCAATCTCCAAAATCTGTTCCAAGATGATGATATATTTGAAATCCCTATATTTTTGAAAAATAAGAAGTAAAAGAGAGTAACATACAAAAAATTATACATTATACGATTAAGGGGCTATCCAGTTATCTTTTTGCTGGGTAGTCCCTTTTTGCTTTAAAGTACTCTTTAATAAAAAATTCTTTTATTTTATAAATACACAATTGCGATGGGTATAAAACAATTAAGAATTTATTTTTTGCAAAAAATTGTTAGAAAATTGTTTTTTACTAAGGAAACAATTGAAACTATTTTGACATAATTTTACCCTTTTCAGGAATATAATTATTACTTAGAGGTGCCTATTTTGAGGATAAAGAGTTGATAGAATAAGATGATTATTTATGCAGATATATATATATTGGAAAATTTAGTTATAAATTATTTTATTCTACTTGCAACATCATATTTACTTAAAGCCAATGTGAACAGTTTTAAGATTTTACTTGTAAGTATACTTGGAGCTTTTTATTCACTATTTCAATTTTATCAGCCTTTACAGTTATTATATTCTCCAATTGGGAAAATAATTGTTTCGGCTTTCTTTGTATATCTTACCTTTTCGCCGAAAAATTTTTATGGATTTATTAGACAGTTTCTTAGTTTTTACCTTGTTACAATCATGTTTGGGGGAATGGGATTTTTTCTTTATTACATTTCGGAAAATAGTATTGAATACTCTGTTCAGCTAAAACTAAAAAATGTTCTACTTGCACTTGGCATTTCACTAATTGTGTTCAAATTATCATATGAACTTATAATCAAAAAGGTTTACAAAGATTCACTCATTAGGTATATAAGATTCAAGATAAATCAATTAGAGTATAGCTGTGTAGGATATATAGATACAGGCAATAACTTAAAAGAACCTTTTTCAGGCAAACCTGTTGTAATTGTTGAAAAAAAGCTACTTGGAATGGAAGAAGAGGCAAAAGACATATCTTCCAAGGACCTTGAGAAGCTTCAAAAAACTTTTGGTAGCAGAATTGTTTTGATACCTTACAATTCAATTGGGCAGGAACATGGGGTTTTGGTAGGAGTTATACCTGATGAGTTTTATGTTTCAGAAAACAAAAATACATGGGTAAGGAAAGATGTAGCGATTGCCTTGTATGACAAAAAAATTTCAAACAGATACTCGGCACTTCTTGGTCCTGATTTAATTTGATTCTTAAAGGAGGTCACAACAGTTGAAAATAACAATGCAAAAAGGTATAATTTTGACCAGGTGATATTGAATGTTGCTAAGTGTGCAAAAAGTTAAAGAGATATATTCTATCTGCCGAAGAACACTAATAAACTGGGAGAAGGAAGGGTTAATAACACCTCTCAGGACACCGAAGGGAAGGAGAAGGTATAAAAAAGAAGACATAGAAAAACTACTTGGCATGATAAAGGAAAAACCAAAACCAACCGTTGTTTTGTATGCAAGAGTCTCCACTAAAAAGCAAGAAGAGTACCTTAAAAACCAAATTAGAAGACTTGAGGAATACGCAAAGTCTCAAGGTTGGCAGTATGAAGTTATATCTGAAATAGCCAGCAAAGTAGATGAAAACAGGAGAGGACTATTAAAACTTTTGAACAAAATCAAAAGAGGAGAAGTTACAAAAGTTGTAATAGAGTATCCAGACAGACTTGCAAGGTTTGGATTTGAGTATCTTAAGTTTTTCATGGAGAGCTTTGGGGTAGAACTGGTAGTGTTAAATGGCAGAGAAAATGAAGAAGATATAAACAGAGAACTGGCAGAGGACTTAATAGCGATAGTAACATCTTTTGCAGCGAGGATTTATGGGCAAAGAGGTGCTAAAAGACATGGTAACAGTTCAGGCGAAGTTAGTGTTCGATAGAGAGGAAGACAAAAAGGCAGTATTAGATCTTATGAGAAGATGGTCCTCTTGTATGAGGTATGCATACAAGAGACTACTGGAAAGGCATAAAAGGAATGAACTAAAAAGAGAGCTGCAAGGAATTTTTAATCTTAATTCCCGATACGTTGATGATGCAATAATGAAAGCAAACAGTGTTTTAAACTCATGCAAAGGAAGAGGAGAAAATCCTGAAAAGGTCATTTTTGGTGGTAGGCAACTTTTTGAAAAACTAAAGAGGCGGTACATAAACGGCAAGGTATATAGGAAACTTCAACGAGAGTGGCAGGAGAAGAGGAAGGGGAATCTGTACTCAAGAGGAGACAGGAGCAAAAAGGGGAATCTCAATACAAGGATTGAGATAGACGGGAACTTCACAAAACTCAGGATTAACGTAGGAAAAAGAGAGTACGTATATGCGACGATACAAGCTGGATGGAAGATGAAAGGTAAGACATACATGGATAGGAACCTACTGCTACAAGCAATAAGCAGCTTTAGTGGACCTTATTCTGTAGAACTGAAACTCAAAAACGGTGTAGTATATGCCTACTTCACCGTTGAAGAAGTTTTCCCCAAGCCTGCGATAACGAGAGCAAATGGAGTTATAGGGATAGACACTAACGCATATCCAAAGAATGTTGCATGGGCAGAAACAGATGAGTACGGACAGTTTCTGGGATATGGCAGAATACCACTTGAGAAGCTTGAGAGTGGAAGCTCAAGCAAGAGAGAGTATTACAGGTGGCAGTATGCACACATGATAGTACAAATGGCGAAAGAGAAGCAAAAATCGATAGTGATTGAGAACCTTAGCATACAGGACAGGGGCAGAAGAGGCGACTTTTCAGGTAGAAAATCAAGACGGATAAGGCACTATTTTGGGTACAGGTCACTTTTGGAGAAGGTAAAACTTCTGGCAAAGCGTGAAGGGATAGAGGTTATAGAAGTAGACCCGGCGTATACTTCTGTGATAGGGATGTTGAAGTATGCACCGCAGTATATGGTGAGCAAGGATATTGCGGCAGCGTATGTAATAGCGCGAAGAGGACTTGGCTTGAGAGAAAGGATACCGCACAATTATATGCTGCTTCTTAGTAGGCTTGATGTAAACAACCTGGAAGAGCTAAAAGAGTATGTAAGGGAGGTAGTCAAGAACAAACATCTGAGGAAAAAACAACTCAAAACGATAGATAGAGCGATAAAGTTTTTACAAAGCTCTGGGAGTGAGCCAGGGAGGCTATCCGTGCCTCTGGATGGAACAAGCGCGGGTAGTCGTGGCAAAAAACACAATCCCTGGCAAGTTCTTAGGGTAGCGGTGGTAACGCCACTCTCCCCTGACAGAGTCCTGCGTGATATGTCTGTCTTGAAATCGCTTTTGATTTCAGGGCAAGTGGGGAAGACCTGTAAGGGCGTAAGTTCCTGTTTCTTGGGGCAGGGGCTATGGCTTTCCCAAATACCGCCTGCTGGGGCTGGGAAAGCCTGAAAGGCGGACTACAAATACCCCAGCCGCCAATACTGTGCAATTTTGCACAGTTTGGTTGACCAGGAGTGATTTTATGAAACTTGATTCTAATATTTTGCAATATGTATTAAAAATATTTAAAAAACTTGGTTTTAAACTTTCAAAAAATCAGATAATGGAGATTTTCTATATTGGTGGATGTGATACTCTTCCGCCGCCGCTTACACCTGACGAAGAAGCCCAGATTTTATACAAGATTCATTACCAAGGGAAAGAAGAATTAAAAAAGCTTTTAGTAGAAAGGAATTTGAGGTTGGTTGTCTACATTGCTAGAAGATTTGAAAATACAAAGATTAATCTTGAAGACCTTGTTTCAATAGGCACAATAGGTTTGATTAAAGCAATAAATACATATAATCCAAACAAGAATATAAAACTTGCTACTTATGCTTCAAAATGTATTGAAAATGAAATTTTGATGTTTTTAAGACGAAATTCAAACAAAAAGCTTGAGTTGTCAATAGACGAGCCACTAAATGTAGATTGGGATGGCAATGAGCTTTTACTTTCTGATGTTCTGGGAACTGATACAGAAGAAATTTACAACAGGATTGAGAGTAGTGTGGAGAGAGAAGCACTTTTGCGAGCAATTCAAAAACTTCCGTCAAGGGAAAAAAAGATTGTTGAACTGAGATTTGGATTTGGAGATGGTGGAGAAAAAACTCAAAAAGAGGTTGCAGATATGCTGGGGATATCACAAAGTTATATCTCGCGCTTGGAAAAAAAGATTATAACAAGACTAAAAAAAGAACTGGCAAAAATTATATAATATAGAAATCTATTTTAGAATAATTACCTTCCCCAAGGTTAATAATAACCATAGTGTAAAGTAAAAAAAGGGGGAGGTAATTAAATTGAACAAAGTAGAAATTTGTGGTGTGAATACATCAACACTCCCCGTTTTAAGCCATGAAGAAAAGCTTGAACTTTTGAAAAGAATGAAAGAAGGAGACAAAGAAGCACGAAGAATTTTTATTGAAGGAAATTTGAGGCTTGTTTTGAGCGTTGTACAAAAATTTGCAAACAGGGGCGAGAATTTAGACGATTTGTTCCAGGTAGGATGCATTGGTCTTATAAAGGCAATTGATAATTTTGACCTTTCTCAGAATGTAAAGTTTTCGACTTATGCGGTGCCGATGATAATCGGGGAGATAAGAAGATATCTGAGGGATAATAACTCTATGAGAATTTCGAGGTCTTTGAAAGATACAGCCTATAAAGCTTTAAAAATAAAGGAAAAGTATATAAATAATAACCAGAAAGAACCAACATTAGAAGAGATAGCAAAAGAGCTATCAATAACCAAAGAAGATCTTGTTTTTGCGCTTGATTCTATACAAGAACCAATCTCTCTTTATGAGCCAGTGTTTCAAGATAGTACTGATACAATGTATGTTGTGGAAAGACTGTGCGACCACAAATCATGCGAAAGTGTTTGGCTTGAGGAGATTTCACTCAAAGATGCTCTCTCGAAACTTACAAAGCGCGAAAAAGAAATTCTGTATTTGCGTTATTATAAAGGAAAAACCCAAATGGAGGTAGCAAAAATTGTAGGAATTTCTCAAGCACAGGTCTCAAGAATTGAAAAAAGTGCAATAGGACATATTAAAAAGTATATTTAAGATTTTGTTGTTGACAATTTATGCATTCAAAATTTATAATAATCTAAAACTGACAAAAAGCCTTTTACCTTAAAAGTAAGGTAAAAGGCTTGTAAATTTTTTAAGGGGGCAATGTTTCAATGTCTCTTATAGAAATGACTATTCCAGACTATTTTGATATTATAGCTACAAAGTTTGCTGACAATCCCGCTGTCATTTACCATCATGAAAAGATTTACCTTACATATTCCCAGTTCAAAAAAATGGTTGATGATACAGCAAAAGGGTTTATGGCAATTGGGATTCAAAAAGGAGAACATGTAGCTGTATGGGCAACGAACAGGCTTGAATATCTCATTTCTATCTTTGCTTTAGCCAAGATTGGAGCAGTGCTTGTTACTGTAAATACCAACTATAAGATATATGAGCTTGAGTATCTTCTCAGACAATCTGACAGTTCCACTTTAATATTCACAGAAGGATTTAAAGATTCAAATTATCTTGAGATTGTTAAAAAACTTAATCCTCAGCTTCAGGTGTGCAAAAAAGGAGAACTTGAAAATCCTAATCTGCCTTATCTTAAAAGACTAATTTTTATCGGGCAAGACTCTCATGATGGAATATACAACTGGCACGAGGTAATTGAACTTGGAGAGAATATCCCTGATGAGGACCTCATTCAAAGACAAAAAAGCCTTGAGCCAGATGAAGTAATAAATATGCAATACACTTCTGGTACCACTGGATTTCCAAAAGGTGTTATGCTTACACACAAAAATATTCTCAACAATGCAAACACTATAGCAGATTGTATGAAACTTACACACAAGGACAAGCTGTGCATCCCCGTTCCATTTTTCCATTGTTTCGGACTTGTTTTGGGTATAGGTGCATGCGTGACAAAAGGTGCCACCATGGTACCGCTTGACCATTTCAATCCTCTTAAAGTTATGGAGACAGTCCACTTTGAAAGATGCACTGGCTTACATGGTGTGCCAACAATGTTTATTGCAATATTGGAGCATCCTGAATTTAATAAGTTTGATTTTTCTTCTCTTCGTACTGGTATAATGGCAGGAGCACCTTGCCCTATCAAGGTTATGAGAGAAGTTGTCGAAAAAATGCACATGAAAGAGATTACAATAGCATATGGTCAAACTGAGGCATCACCTGTAATAACTCAGACAAGGGTTGACGACCCTCTTGAGTTTAGGGTGTCTACAGTTGGAAAACCACTTGAAGGTGTGGAGGTAAAAATTGTGGATATCCACACTAAAAAAGAGGTTCCAAACGGTGTTATTGGCGAGATATGTGCAAGGGGATACAACGTTATGAAAGGGTATTACAAGATGCCAGAGGCAACAAAACAAGCCATCGACGAGGATGGTTGGCTTCACACAGGTGATTTAGGATACATTGACCAAAATGGATATTTAAGAATTACTGGTAGGCTCAAAGATATGATAATAAGAGGTGGAGAAAACATATATCCACGTGAAATAGAGGAGTTTTTATATACACATCCGGCAGTGAAAGATGTGCAAGTTGTAGGTGTACCAGATAAAGTCTATGGTGAGGAGATAGCTGCATTTATAATCCTCAAAGATGGGTGTTATGCAAGCGAGGAAGAGATAAAAGAGTTTGTAAAAGCAAATCTTTCACGGCACAAAACGCCACGATACGTTGTGTTTGTTAGCGAGTTTCCCACAACTGCAAACGGAAAAGTACAAAAATATAAACTAAGAGAGATGGCTATAGAGATGTTTGGTCTTCACGATGCGGCAAATATCGAAACAGCTTAAGTTTTTGCCCCCGGTAATATTGAATTTTTCTTTGATTGTATGATAGAATTATTTTCAACATTAAAATTGCGAGGGGAGAAAATACATGCAACTAAGATATAATCTTGAAGTTTCACCAAAAGGTAATCTTTCATGGGAAGGAATTGACCTTCTTGACTTGATAGAGATGTATGGAACTCCTCTTTATGTTATGAATGAGACAATGATAAGAGAAAATATCAATATATTTAAGACTTCCCTGAATAAATATTTTGGAGAAAATGGTCTTATAATTTATGCATCAAAAGCTTTTTGCACAAAGGCTATGTGCCAAATAGCAAAAGAGGAAGGAATTGGCCTTGATGTTGTATCAGGGGGGGAACTTTACACAGCACTTTCTGTAAATTTTGACCCAGATAAGATATTCTTCCATGGAAATAATAAAACATATGATGAGCTTGAGATGGCAGTTGAAAAGGGTGTAAAGATTGTACTTGATAATTTTGATGAGCTCGAGATGCTAAGTCTGATATGTAGAACAAAAAACAAAAAAGCAGATGTTTTGATTCGAATAAAACCAGGAATAGAAGCTCATACACATGAGTTTATTAGGACAGGGCAGATAGACTCAAAGTTTGGGGTTGCGCTTGAAAATGGCGAAGCATTCTCTATTGTTCAAAAAGTTTTGCAAAAAGAGGAGCTAAACTTGGTAGGTCTTCATTGCCATATTGGCTCACAGATTTTCGAAACAGCTCCGTTTAAGCTTGCTGCAAGGGTCATGCTTGAGTTTATGCTCAAGATTAAAAATGAACTTGGCTATGAGATAAAAATATTAGATTTAGGGGGCGGATTTGGAATAAAATACACCGCTCATGATGAACCACCAAGAGTTGAAAAGTTTATAGAAGTAATTACTGAAGAGGTAGAAGAATTTTGTAGCTTAAAGGGGCTAAAAAAACCGTTTATTGTTTTAGAACCTGGAAGGTCAATTGTGGGTGAAGCTGGAATTACGCTTTATACAATTGGAAATGTCAAAGAAATACCAAATGTTAGAAACTATGTATCTGTTGATGGTGGAATGACAGACAATCCACGATATGCGCTGTATCAGGCAAGATATGATGCATATGTTGTTGAAAATCCTTTGGGGCAGCGGACAAAAGTTTATACAATAGCGGGAAGATGCTGTGAGTCTGGTGATATACTCATCAAAGACATAAAGCTTCCAGAGCTTAAGACTGGTCAACATCTTGCCATTTTGGCAACAGGAGCATATAATTATTCTATGTCAAGCAACTACAATAGGTTCCCAAGACCTGCAGTTGTACTTTTGAAAAATGGTCAAGCAAGGGTTATTGTAAAACGTGAAACATATGAAGACCTTGTGAAAAATGATATGGAGATTTAATAAAATTATGTTTGGAGAGAATTTATGATGGCTGTGCCAAGTATTATTACAATGCTTTTGAGAATTCCAGGGCTGCTTTTTGCAATATCTGTGCATGAGTCAGCCCATGGCCTTGTTGCATATTTGCAGGGAGATGACCTGCCAAAAAGACAAGGAAGAATAACCTTAAACCCTCTTCCGCACATAGATTTGTTTGGTGCGATAGCGCTGATTCTTTTTGGATTTGGATGGGCAAAACCTGTTGTGACTGATCCAACAAGATACAAAAATCCAAAAGTAGGTATGGGGCTGACAGCCTTAGCAGGACCTGTTGCAAATATTCTTTCTGCAATTGTCTTTGCTATTGTGCTTAAATATATTGACAAGTACAATTTAATAACAAATAGATATCTTCAAATTATGATTCAAGAAGCATATTTGATTAATGTGTATCTTGCAATATTCAATTTATTACCAATACCACCCTTAGATGGTTCAAAGATTCTGTTTATCTTTGCACCAAACAGATATGTTGAGTTTTATTATAGATATGAAGTGGTAGGGCAAATAATATTGATTACTTGCATATTTTTTGCACCTTTTTTGCTTTCATACGTTTTGCAGCCAATAGCATATTTTATTTTCAATTTCATTGATTTTATTGTCATGTTATTTCCTTAAATGTTTATAAAAATCAAAAAATCTTGTAGGAGAATAGGAGAATGAAAAGATGAGACGAGTTTTGTCTGGTACACGACCAACGGGTATTTTGCACCTTGGAAACTATTTTGGAGCTATAGAGAGCTGGGTAAAACTTCAGGATGAATATGAATGTTTCTTTTTTGTTGCAGATTGGCATGCGCTGACAACCGGATATGAGGACACTTCGAATTTAAGAGAATATACAAAGCAGGTTGTGATAGACCTTTTGGCATGCGGTCTTGACCCGAAAAAGTGTACAATATTTGTGCAGTCGCATGTTCCACAGCATGCTGAGCTTCATCTTTTGTTTTCAATGATAATGCCTCTTTCTTGGCTCTACAGGTGTCCAACTTACAAAGACCAGATGAGAGAGTTAAAAGAGAGGAACATTGCAACATATGGTTTTTTGGGATATCCATGTCTTCAGGCAGCGGATATATTGATATACAAAGCAGAGCTTGTGCCAGTTGGTGAAGACCAGCTCCCGCATTTGGAGCTGACACGAGAGATTGCAAGAAGGTTTAACTTCTTATATGGTCAGACTTTTCCAGAACCACAAGCAATCCTTAACACTGTAAAGGTGCTTGTTGGGACAGACGGACGCAAGATGAGCAAGAGCTACGGAAATACAATTGCACTTTCTGAAGACTTGGAAAGTGTAAGGAAAAAGGTAATGAACATGGTAACAGACCCTGCAAGGATTCGCAAAAACGACCCTGGACATCCTGAAGTGTGCACAGTCTTTGCATACCATCAGATATTCAGCCCAGAGACTGTATCAGAGACAGAAGAGGACTGCAGACAGGGTAAAATAGGTTGTGTTGAGTGCAAAAAGAGGTTATTTGAAAATATTTCAAGGTTTTTAGAGCCAATTCAGTCAAAAAGAAGAGAGCTTGAAAATGACCTTGACTATGTTTTGGGAGTTATAAATGAAGGTGCAAGAAAGGCAAGAGAAATAGCATCAAGAACATTACAAGAAGCAAAGGACAGGGCAGGTTTGTTATGAACTTTGAGGTTAAACTTCCTAACTTTGAAGGACCTCTTGACCTGTTGCTTTACCTTATAAAAAAAGAAAAGATAAACATTTATGATATTCCTATATCCGAGATTACAAACCAATATTTGGTATATTTGAACCATTTAGATACAATCAATGTAGATTCTGTTTCTGAGTTCATGGTAATGGCTGCAACACTTTTAGAGATAAAATCAAGAATGCTTTTGCCAAAAGCTCAACAAGAGCAAGACCCGCGCCAAGAACTTGTGGAAAGGCTGAGAGAATATCAGAGATACAAACAGATCGCCGTCTACTTAAAAGAAAATTATCCTTACAGGGAATGTTATAGAAAAACAAATCAAGATTATTTGCTTTTAAAGGAAAATAAAAAAGAGCTTGTAGCTCAGCTTGATATTAAAAAACTTTGCAGAGCATATTTAGCCATTAGCCAAAAAAATCAGGATTTGCCAAAAGAGAGCATTCAAAAGCTTCAGGAGATTACCAAAAAACAGCCAATATCTATTTTGAAAGTTGTGAAACAGGTTTTTGAATATATCAAACAAAAAGGGGTTTTATATTTTAGCAGCCTCATTAAAGGGATTTCAAAAGAAGAGATAATCTACAGATTCTTGGCAATTTTAGAACTGTGCAAGCTTGGTCATATTTTTGCTCATCAGCAAGAGGTGTTTGACGACATAAAGATTTTGAAGAGGTAGCAAGACAGAGATGGAAAGAATAAGAATAAAATCAATCGTGGAAAGTATACTATTTTTGGCTACTGAACCTTTGGATGTACAAAAGGTTGCAAAGATTTTAGAAGTAGATAGTCAAGAGGTCAAAAGCTGTATTGAGGAACTAAAACAGGAATATTTACAACAGAACAGAGGGTTTCTGATAACCGAACAGGAAAATGGATATGTTTTGGTCACCAATCCAGAAAATTCAGGATATATAAGGGAGTACTTTGACTTGGAGCAAAAGTATATATCTCTTTCTCAGGCGGCGTATGAAGTGCTATCAATTGTGGCGTTGAAAGGTCCCATTACAAGGCAGGAGATAGAAAAAATAAGAGGGGTCAGCAGCGAGAATGTCATAAAAAGCCTTATAGAAAAAGGGCTCATCAGAGAAGCTGGAAGACTGGATACAATTGGCAAGCCTGCTGTTTATGAGGTAACCTCACTTTTTTATACTTCTCTTGGCATTAAAGATATAGACGAACTCAAAGAAAAAATTTTAAAAATCCAGAAAGAGGATACATCAAATTGATGTATCCTCTTTTATTTTTGTGGCAATAATTTTAATAAAACCACAGCACTTTGTGAGGGTCATTGATAAAAAAAATTGATAGTTCTTTTAAATTTCTTGCTTTTTACAATATTAGTTATTTATCTTTGCTTACCAAAAATATTTTTGATTGAGATAAAAGTTGAAAAAGCAATTTTTGTTGGAGTAAAGTTTAACTTTTTAGGAATTTATGTGTGTATATTTTATAAAAAAATTCCTGTTTCTGGGTGTAAAAAAGTTAAACATTTTTCTATTGGAAAAGGAGCGAAAAAGAAAAAATCAAAACTTTTTTCTACCAAGACTGTATTTAGACTTATAAGAATCTTCCTTTTGTCTACTGTAGTGAAAGTAGTGAAGATTTGTGCGCGTATTTACTGTGCAGATGCTTTTATTTTGAGTATTTTAAGTGCAAGTATATATTCAATTTGGGGAATATTAATGTCATGTGGACAGAATACAAAACTTGATTATCAAGCATTCTGTCAAGAGAATTTTTTGTCAAGTACTTTGCAACTAAATATTAGCATCAAGATATTTCCTATAAAGCTTCTAACTAATACAATAAAAGCAATAAATAAACAAAAAGGTGGTGTTAAACTTGGCACATCCAATTGAAATGCTTATGCAGACAACAATGGAAAACCTAAAACAGATGATTGACGTTAACACAATTGTGGGTGATGCTGTTCAAAGTTCGGCTGGAGCTGTTATAATTCCGGTCTCAAGAGTTTCGTTTGGATTTGTGGCAGGTGGGGGTGACATAAAACAGGACAGTAATAAGATGAATAAAAACGACGAAAATATTCCGCTTTTTGCAGGCGGCACTGGTGCTGGAATCTCTGTTATGCCAATTGCGTTTTTAGTTGTAACACAGGACCAGATAAGGCTTTTAAATGTTTCAGCAAACAGCAGCATCGAGAGAATAATTGATATCATTCCAAACATAATTGAAGATATCAAGGAAATTATTCAGAGAAGATGATAGCAAGATAGCTTTGCTATCATCTTTTTTTATGTGAAAGAATAGAAATTAAATTGAAAATAATTGAGAAGGGAGCAATGAAAATGAGAAAAAAGAAAATAGCAGAGAAAAGTTCAAAAGTACCAATAATAAAAGCGATACTGGTGTTTCTTATTTTACTTTTTGTCCTGACACTAAAGTTCAAATATATTCATATTAAAAATTTTCCATTTGAAAAAGCCAAAGTTTTTTTTCAGCGTGATGAAAATATTTATTCAGAGCTGGTCAAATGGGTAGAAGATTTTTTGCAGCCTTTATCTTTCTCAGATCCGACAAGCAAGGACAGCTTGCTCAAAAAACAATCTTCTACATCCTACATATATCCTGCAGATGGGCAAATTCAAACCTCTGACGATGGAGGAACTTTTATTATAGTTAAAAAGAAAACTAATATTCTCAGTCCCTGTGATGGAAAGGTAGCAGAAATTATTAAAAAAGGTGAAACTTTTGATGTTGTCATACAGCAAGGTAGCAGGATACTTTATAGGATTGAAAACATTAATGTTTTAAACATTCAAAAAGGGGAAGTTTTAAAAAAAGGTGAGATAATAGGATATAAGCTGCCATTTGACCTTGTGGGAAAAGATTTTATATATTTTAAGAGAGAAGAAATAATGTAGTTTAGAAATATTTCACAAATGACATTTCAAGCTAATTTATGCTATACTAAATTTAGACAAAAATCGACAGATTAAAGTGAATAAAATAAAGTAGAATACAAGGATGGGGCAAGGTGGAGCTGAGATTTAAAATGCTTGTTCTTACACTGATAATAGCGTTTTTACCAACAACAATTGTCGCTATGTATGTAATGAACAACGTAATTCCTCAGTACGAAAAAATTACCTATGATTACTTTGTAAACAAACAGCAACAAACATTAGAGAGGATAACTCAAAAGATTTTTGATGATATGTCAAACATAGCAAAAGAATATGCTATTTGGAATGAACTTTACAGAGCTGTTTTGACAAAAGATGAAAAGACAATCAACTTTTACTGGACAAGCTGGTTATACCAGAAACCTTACAATTTCTCACTAATAATTGGTTTTTCGAAAGAGGGGAGTATTATTTCGTATCACTCTCCATTTGGGAATATTAAAAGCTCTGATAGCACAAAAGTATTCCATGTATTTAAAAAAGTAACAAGCACAGTTTACCCTTCTAATAGTATAAATTTAATACCTGTTGAAAGAGGTTTTCTTAAAATAAATGATAAGGTATTTGCCTTTGTATGTTCGCCTGTTTTGGATGACAAAGATTTAACAAAACCTGTTGCTGGAGCACTTTTTCTGGCAAGGGATATTGATGAGTTTGTGGCTTTGATTCAGCCTTACATGGTGGATAGAATATATTTCGTGGATAAAACAAATGTATCTACCGAAGAAAACCTTCTTAAAAATCATGTTGAGCTATTTGATATTGATGGTTATAGGATAGGAACACTTGTAATCAATTATAATGAAAGAACACTTGTGAATATAAAAAGACACTTTGAAAAACTACTTATTATTACATTTTTGTTTCTCATAGCTTTGACTTTACTTATTGCATTTTTAGGGGGAGTATATCTTACAAGAAAAGTTATTCAACTTGAAGATTACGCTATTTCTCTATTTTCTGGCATAAACGGTGATGTAACCACTCCAAAACCAACCGTAAAGAAAGAGGGAAGGTTTAAAAATGTAGAGCTTATTTTGGAATATTTTTCAAACGAAATAAAAAGCAAGATTTCGATATTAAAGCAGCAGGATAAACTATTGAAAGAATTGTTTGAAAAGGAGAAGAGAAACTTTGAAGGAGCGATAAAACTTTTAATATCTATTATTGAAATGAAAGACCCTTACACTAAAGGACATGCAGAAAGGGTTATGAAATACAGCAAGAAAATTGGAGAAAAACTGTCTTCAAAGGGATATAAAATAGACCTGTTTGACTTAGAAATTGCCGCATATCTTCACGATATTGGCAAGATTGTAATTCCGGAAAGTATCTTAAACAAACCTGACAAGCTCACGCAAGAAGAATATTCAATAGTCAAAAGACATTCATTGGATGGTTATAACATTCTTTCAAACATTGAATATTTTGATAATATAAAAGAGATTATTTTGTACCATCACGAAAATGTAGATGGAAGTGGCTATCCGCTGGGGATAAAAGGAGACAAAATTCCCCTTGAGTCAAAGATAATCTCTGTTGCAGATGTATTTGATGCTCTTACCACAGACAGACCTTACCGCAGTGCTTTTTCAGAGGAAAAGGCATTAGAGATTATAAAAGAAGATGTTGGTAAGAAGTTTGACCCTGAAGTTTTTGAGGCGTTTTTGAGTGTGCTTAAAGAGGAAAAAATCTTAAATTCGGTAGAGATGAAGATAGATGGATAAGTACAAGCTTAAAATGCTACTTGAGTCTGATGAGGGACCGAAACTTGATTTTAAACAGTCTCTTTCGCTTGAGACAGATGGTGAAAAGAAAGAGCTTGTAAAAGACGTCATTGCCATTGCAAATTCAAGAGGTGGAAGGGGCTATATCATCTTTGGGGTTGAAGATAAGACAAAAAGAATTGTTGGAATTAAAGACGAGAACATCTCTGAAGAAAAAATTCAGCAAATAATCTCAAGTAGGTGTGACCCACCTGTATCAATTAAATTTGAGATTGTAGAGTACAATGATAAAAAACTTGGCGTACTCACAATATACAAAAGCAGTCTAAGACCTCATCAGATGGTTCAAAACGGCGTGTTTTATATAAGACGTGGGTCAACAACAGACGTTGCAAGAAGAGAAGAGATAGCTTCCATGTTTGAAGAAAGCGGCAGCGTCAATTTTGAGATGTCTATTGTAAGAAATGCAAATTTAAATGACCTTGAACCTGAGCTAATCTCTATATTTTTTAAAAGAAGTGGCATCTCATCCGAGTGGGATAACTTAATTTTGCTTGAAAGTTTTGGGATTGTCCAAAGAGATAGAGAAAATAATAATCTTTATCCTACCTTAGCAGGTATTCTTGTGTTTGGAAAATATCCAGAGAGATTTTTGCCGTCAGCGTATTTGACAATTGAATTTTTTGACCAAATTCAGATTATTTGTGGTAACATATATAGTATAATCAAAAAGACTATAAATTTTTTTACTCAGAAATATCCTCAGAAGGACCTGTGGGCTTTGTTCGAAGCAATTGGAAATGCACTTGTTCACAGGGATTATTATGACTTGGCAAGATGCACGGCAGTCAAGATTAGTGAGAGAAGCATTGAAGTTGCAAATCCTGGATGTCTTCTTGAGAGCAATATGATATTTAGTATGGGTAGGGAAATTATACCAAGACGTCGGAATCCGTGGATTTATCAAAAGATGATAATTTTAGATGACAATAATCTCTTTTTGAAAGCTGGCAAGGGAATATCAAGGATAAGAAAAACATATTCAAATGTGAAGATTATAAATATAAACTCACAGAATACATTTAAAATAATATTGCCACCTATTGATAAACTGTAAAAAAGAGGAGTAATGAAAAATGGTCAAGGGAAAGGTAATTAGTCTCAATCCTACATCCTCAATGTATTTTAAAATTGGTATTAAACATTATGAAAAAGGAGAAGTAGAGCTTGCCATAAAAAGGCTCATGAAAGCTCTTGAACTTGATAATAAAAATGTTGAGATAAAGTTTAACTTGGCTGGGCTTTTAGCACAGGTTGGGGATTTTGAAACTTCAAATAAACTCTTGAGCGAGCTTACAAAAGATAGTCCAGAGTTTTATGACTCGTTGTTTGGACTTGGATGTAACTTTTTTGAAATGGGCAAGTTCAAGGAGGCAAAGAATTTTTTAAAGAGGTATGTAAAACTTTCTAACAACATTGAGTTTAAAGAGGCGGCAGAAGACCTTATTGATTTTATTGAAAGCCAAGAAGAGTTTGAAAAAGAACAAAAAGAAATTGAAAAATATTCAAAACTATTAGAGAGAGGAAATTTTCTTCTTGAAAGTGGCAGATATGAAGATGCAATGAAATATTTCAAGATGATATTGGCAAAAGATGATAGTGTCCTTGCTGCAAGGAACAACCTTTCACTTGCTTATTTTTATATGGGTGATGTTCAAAGAGCGATTGAAGAAGCAAAAAAAGTTCTTCAAATTGATAAGTACAATGTATATGCAAACTGTAACTTAGCATTTTTTTACAGCAGCATAGGAAAAGAAAGAGAGATGAAAAGGCATTTAAAAGCGGTATTGGAAATAAAAACATACGATAGTAAAGATAAAATAAAGATTTTAGACACTCTTATCAAGTTAAATCAGCACAGTGAAATTGCCCAGCGTGCAAATGAACTTTTTGAGATCACAAGAGAGCCATATTTTAAACATATTGAAGCAATAAGCCTTTACAATACACGAAAGTACATGAAAGCTAAAAAAATTTGGGAGTTCTTAAAAAAGAACTTTGAGATGCCTGAGATAAGGATTGACTATTTTTTGAAGAAAGTCGATAATGTAATAAAGACATTTGAAAAAGATACTATAGATTATTTTGAAACAGGTTTTAAATTTTTGGAAGGCATGGACGAAAAGGAGTTTAAAAGACAGCTCCAAAATCATATTGACAATTATTTTTCTCAAACTGTCGAAGAAAATGGACAAAAAGTTATGGAAATTCTTCACCAACATGTTGAATTAAATCAGAAAGACCAAGAGGCTATTTTTAATCTTCTAAAAAGTCTTCCGCTTGAAAAGCCCAGGTTAAATCTTCTGGCTATTGCTGCAATTGTTTGGTATGTGTTCAAAAAGTACATGAAAAAAGAGAAGATAAAACAAAAAGATGTAGCCAAGATTTTTGGAATTTCGCAGGCAGTTTTCTCTAAGTGGTTTGGTGATTTCAAAGAGCTTTTGCTAAACAAGGAAGTTTAAAATACTATACCATCTTTTCGCAAAAGGAGGCAAGAATAGCACAATGGACAAAATAGCTGTGACACTTCCAGACGGAAAAGTGTTGGAAGCAGAAAAAGGAATATCTGGTATGGAGTTTATAAAGACAATCTCCATGAGACTTTACAAAGAAGCAGTTGCGTGTAAGATAGATGGTGTTTTGAAGGATTTGTGGACATCTCTTGAAAGAGATTGCAGCTTTGAGGTTGTGACATTTTCAAGTGATGAGGGTAAAAAGGTTTATTGGCACACAACGTCTCATATTTTAGCTCAGGCTGTTAAAAGGCTCTTTGGCGATAAAGTAAAGCTTGGCATAGGACCTGCAATTGACAATGGTTTTTATTACGACTTTGATATTGAAGAGTCAATTACGAGGGAGATTTTAGAGAAGATTGAAGAAGAGATGCAAAAAATAATAAAAGAAGATTTAAAGATTGAGAGATTTGAACTTTCAAGAGAAGAAGCAATAAAACTTATGCAACAAAGAGGAGAAAACTACAAGGTTGAGCTTATAAATGATATTCCAGAGGGAGAGATTATATCTTTTTATAGGCAAGGTGAATTTGTTGACCTGTGCACAGGACCACATCTTCCTTCAACAGGGAGAGTAAAAGCATTCAAACTACTTTCTGTAGCAGGTGCGTATTGGCGCGGAAATTCTAAAAATAAGATGCTTCAAAGAATTTATGGAATTTCTTTTGAAAAGAAATCTGAACTTGATGAGTATCTCAAAAAGCTTGAAGAGGCAAAAAAACGTGACCACAACAGAATAGGAAGAGAGCTTGAGATTTTTACAACATCCGAGGTTGTAGGGCAAGGTCTTCCTCTTTTAATGCCAAAAGGCGCAAAAATCCTCCAGATTCTTCAAAGGTTTGTTGAGGATGAAGAGGAAAAGAGAGGTTATCTTCTGACAAAGACTCCTTACATGGCAAAAAGTGATTTGTATAAAATCTCTGGGCACTGGGACCATTACAGAGATGGCATGTTTGTAATAGAGGAAGATGAAAATGAAGTTCTGGCTTTAAGACCAATGACATGTCCATTTCAGTTTTTGATATATAACTCAAAGCAGAGAAGCTACAGGGATTTGCCAATAAGATACAGTGAGACATCAACACTTTTCAGAAATGAAAGTTCAGGTGAGATGCACGGACTTATAAGGGTTAGGCAGTTTACTCTTTCAGATGCACACATAATCTGCAGACCCGACCAGGTTGAGGAAGAGTTCAAAGGAGTTTTAGATTTGATTCAGTATATAATGAAAATACTTGGTATCGAGAATGATATATGGTACAGATTTTCGCGCTGGGACCCGAACAACAAGGAAAAATATATTGACAATCCTGAGGCTTGGGAAAAGACAGAAAATGATATGAAAAATATCTTAGATAAGCTTGGAATAAATTATAAAGAGGCAAAAGGTGAGGCTGCTTTTTATGGACCAAAACTTGACATTCAGTTCAAAAACGTCTATGGTAAAGAGGATACAATAATAACAATACAGATAGATTTTGCTCTGGCAGAACGGTTTGATATGACGTATGTAGACAGAGATGGGCAGAAGAAAAGACCGATTATTATCCACCGCTCATCGATAGGTTGTTATGAAAGAACGCTTGCGATGCTTATTGAAAAGTACAACGGCGCTTTTCCGCTGTGGCTGGCGCCTGTGCAGATTAGAGTGATTCCTGTTTCTGATAATTTCAATGAGTATGCTAAAAATGTCGCAAGGATATTAAAAGAAAATGGGTTTAGGGTAGAAGAAGATTACAGGTCAGAAACAGTAGGGTACAAGATAAGAGATGCTCAGCTTCAAAAGATACCGTATATGGTGATTGTAGGTGAAAAGGAGCAAAAAGAGAATACTGTGGCAGTAAGAGATAGGAAAAAAGGAGATTTGGGTTCGTTTACCATTGAAGATTTTATTGCAATGGTAAAAGAAAAAGTAGACAAAAAAGTGATAGAGTAAAAAAGATGAAGAAGGCTGCCAGGAAGATGCATATGTACCATATTTTTGGGGCTGTTTTTGGCAGCCTTTTTTTAAATTCTTTATTCTTAGGAGATCAAATGAATTCCCAAAAAAGGAGAGACCAAAATGGAAGTTGTATGGGAAAGACCCTATGAGGTATTTTCTGAGTTTATGGCTGCAAATAGTTACAAATCTTCTCTGATTATTTGCGATAGAAACACCTTTGATGTGTGTGCTAATAAAGTCAAAGAAACAGCTGAAAAGGCCAATATTAAATATAAGATTGTGTGTTTTGAGCCAGATTGTGTGGCAGATGAGTATGCGCTTGGAAAGGTTTTGTTTGAGATAGAACAAGCAGATATATTTGTGGGAGTAGGGAGTGGAACAATTTCTGACATAACACGGTATACAGCATACAAGTTCAAAACTCCGTTTGTTTTGTTTCCAACAGCACCTTCAATGGACGGGTTTGCCTCTTCTGTTGTAGCGCTTACCATAAATGGCCTAAAAACAACAGTCTTGGCATCATCGCCAGAGGCTATCTTTGTGGATATGGAGGTGATAGTGAATTCACCTGAAATTTTAAAAAAAGCTGGATTTGGAGATTTGATGGGTAAGATAACTGCTCTTCTTGATTGGCAACTTTCGCATATTATCTTTGATGAAACGATAGACTTGGAAGTTTTACAGATTGTGAAAGATACATATCTAAAAACTCTGAAATCAGTGGGCGAAAACCACTTTTATAAGAATTTATTGGAAGGTCTAATAACTTCTGGTATTATGATGTCAAGAGTTAACTCATCTCGACCTGCGTCAGGCAGTGAACACCATCTTTCTCATTTTTGGGAATATCACAAAGTAAAAACTTATCATGGGATGAAAGTTGGAATTGCAACCCTTTATGTGCTAAAGTTTTATGAGCACTTTTTAAATCTTGATAAATCCAGAATTATTGAAAGGAAAGAATATAAAGTAGATACTAAAGCGTGGGAAGATATGATAAAGAGAGGATTTCAAACAACTTTTGAAAGTATAATAAAGCAAAATATTGGAAGAGTAAACAAGTTAAATGATAAAGAGTTTAGGAGTAATGTGATAAACAGGCTTGTTGAAAAGAAAGAGAGTATAGATGACTTGATAAGAGATGCAATCGGTGTGTATGGTGAGCTGGTTGATGCTTACAAAAAACTTAAAATGCCCATGAATTATTGGGAGATTGGTATAGATGAGAATCTTTTTAAGATGTCATTTATGTGCGCACCAAATATTAGAGAAAGGTTTACTATACTACATTTGTATGAATTTTTAGGTTTGACAGATGAGGTTGTACAAAGCTTTTGAGAATTTTTTGTTTTGATACCAGCAATTTTGGGAATAAATATTAATGAAAAATGATTGTATTGGTGATGAGTTTATGTACAAGATATTGGTTGTTGACGATTCAGCGTTTATGAGACAGCTCATAAAATCGGTTTTAGAGAGTACTGGCAAATTTGTTGTGACAGTTGCTCAAACTCCTCTCATTGCACTTGACAGGGTTAGAAAGTTTAAGTTTGATGTGATAACAATTGACTATGAAATGCCATATATGAACGGCGTTGAGCTTATAAAAAAGATAAAAGAGATAACAGATACAAAGATTTTGATGATAAGTGCGTACACACGTCCAGGAGCTTATACAACATTTGAGGCATTGTCAGCAGGTGCTTTCGATTATATTTTAAAGCCGTCTTCTGAAGAAGAACTTGAAGAGTTCAAGTATGAGCTAATCAAAAAACTTACTGCGGTGTGCGAAGAGAGTAAAAAAGAAGATGCGTCAAAAGTCTATGGACTTCCAGCTGCTGTTGAAGGGAAAATTTTACTGGAAGAGAGTATTGTTGAGAGGGTAAGGTTGGCAAGGGTTATCGGTATAGGTATATCCACAGGCGGTCCACCAGTTTTAGAAAGGATGTTTAAGTCACTGAAAAAAGATTTTCCTATTCCTATTCTTGTAGTTCAGCATATGCCCCCCAACTTCACAAAACCATTTGCTGACAGACTTGCCACCATTACATCAAAATGTATAAAAGAAGTTTCTGATAATGAAGAGATAAATGGTGGTTGCATCTACATTGCTAAAGGTGGTTATCATTTAGCGGTGGAAGAAATGAATGGAAAGCTCTATACACGGGTGCTTGACCTTGAGAAAATAAAAAGCCACAAACCTTCGGCAGACATTCTTTTCAGTTCAATTGCAGAAGCCTGTGGAAGAGCTTCTGTTGGAATTGTGATGACAGGGATGGGTTCTGATGGGAGTGACGGGATTTTAGAGATGAGAAAAAAAGGGGCGCTCACAATTGCACAGGATGAAAAGAGTTGTGTGGTTTTTGGAATGCCAAAGGCAGCCATTGAAAAGGGAGCGATTGAGCTTGTTTTAAACCCTGACCAGATTGTTGATCTTTTAAATAGAGTATGAAGGTTTTAAAGAAATTAACAATTCTCAAAAAAGATGACCACTTAAAAAAGCTATTAAGCAAGTGGTCATCTTTATTTTTTAAAACTTGGATAGAAAATTTTATTCACTTCATTGACACAAAAAAGTGCTTATGTTATAATAACAAAATGCGTTAATATGGGTATAACTTCCTTTCAACTTGGACTATTCCGATAAAAGCTGAGATATGCTGAGGCTTTCAAGAATAGATCGTATTTTTAAGGAAACAATAATAAAGATAAGGAAATTTTTTAAGAGGTGATATAGTTGGCACTACCTCGTCCTGTGCAATATGGCAAAGTTCAAAGAATGAGTTATGGTAAGGTTAAGGAAGTTCTGGATTTGCCATATCTTTTGGAAATCCAGAAAAAATCATTTCAATGGTTCTTAGATGAAGGGCTGAGAGAGGTTTTAAGAGAAATATCTCCGATTAAAGATTACAGTGAGACCTTGCTTTTGGAGTTTGTAGACTATTATTTTGACGGACCACCTAAGTATTCTGAACAAGAATGTAAGGAAAGAGACGCCACATATGCAAGACCTCTAAAGGTAAAGGTCAGACTTATAAACAAAGAAACAGGTGAGATAAAAGAACAGGACATTTATATGGGCGAATTCCCAATTATGACCGAAACTGGAACATTTATCATCAACGGTGCGGAAAGAGTAATTGTAAGCCAGCTCATCCGTTCACCCGGGTGTTATTTTGCATCTTCCATTGATAAGCAAGGAAGAAAAATATTTTCAGGAACTCTCATTCCAAACAGAGGTGCATGGCTTGAATTCGAAACTGATGCAAGCGAGCTTTTGTCTGTCAGACTTGACAGAACAAGGAAGGTCTCTCTCACAACCCTGTTAAAGGCGTTTGGACTTTACAATCAGCAGCTGATATTTGAAAAGTTTGGCGAGGATGAGAGACTGAAAGCTTCGCTTGAGAAAGAAGCAAATAAAGGTGAGCTTGGAAATCCAGTTGAGAATGCACTTTTAGAGGTATATAGAAGACTTAGACCTGGTGAGCCACCAAATGTTGAGAATGCTCGAAATCTTCTTTATAGTATGTTCTTTGACCCAAGAAGGTATGATTTAGCAAAAGTGGGAAGATATAAATTCAATAAAAAATTGTCGTTATGGAAGAGAATTTTCAATAAAAGAGCAGCTCAGGATGTAGTTGATCCCAAGACTGGTGAGATATTAGTAAAAGAAGGAGAACTGATTACAAGAGAGATTGCTACCCAAATTCAGGATGCTGGCGTTAACGAGGTATGGGTTTATGCAGATGAAGAGAGACCATTTAAGGTTGTGGGGAACAACACAGTAAAACTTGACAGATATGTAGAATTTGATGTGTCTGACATTAACATAAAAGAACTTGTTTATAGGCCTGTTTTGGATGATATTCTTAATACTACAAATGATGTTCTTGAGATTAAAAGACTCATAAAAGAAAGAGAGAGAGAACTTGTTCCATATTGCCTTACAATAGATGATATATTTGCAGCAACAAGCTACTTTTTGGGTCTCAAATATGGCATAGGTACAACTGATGATATTGACCATTTGGGCAACAGAAGGGTCAGAGCTGTAGGCGAACTTTTACAAAACCAGTTTAGAATTGGTCTTGCACGAATGGAAAGAGTTATTCGGGAGAGAATGAACATACACGATATTGATACTGTAACTCCTCAGACGCTAATAAACATAAGACCGGTTACAGCAGCTATCAAGGAGTTTTTTGGTTCAAGCCCGCTATCACAATTTATGGACCAGGTAAATCCACTTGCAGCACTTACAAACAAGAGAAGGCTTTCTGCTTTGGGACCAGGTGGACTTTCCAGAGACAGAGCTGGGTTTGAGGTCAGGGACGTACATCATTCTCATTATGGAAGGATGTGCCCTATCGAGACGCCAGAAGGGCCAAACATTGGTCTTATTACTTCTTTAGCAACATATGCAAGGGTTAACGAGTACGGATTTTTAGAGACACCTTACAGAAAGGTGGACAAGAAAGAAGCAAGGGTGACAAACGAGGTTGTGTATCTTACAGCTGATGAGGAAGACACTTACAAGATTGCTCAGGCAACAGAACCTGTTGACGAAGAGGGAAGGTTTATAAACCAGAGGGTTACAGTAAGGTTTGGCGAGGAAATTATAGAAGTTGACAAACATGAGGTTGACCTTATAGATATATCACCTAAACAGATTGTATCAGTTTCAACATCACTTATTCCGTTTTTAGAAAACGACGACGCAAACAGGGCACTTATGGGTTCTAACATGCAGCGCCAGGCAGTACCACTTTTGATGACAGAGTCTCCGATAATTGGAACAGGAGTTGAATACAGGGCTGCGGTTGACTCTGGTGTATGTATTCTTGCAAAGAAAGATGGTGTTGTTGAAAATGTATCTGCTGATGAGATTGTTATAAGAAACAATGATGGAACAAAAGATGTATATCATCTTTTGAAGTTCAAAAGGACAAACCAGGGGACATGTTTTAACCAAAGACCAATTGTAAGAAAAGGACAAGAGGTTAAAGCTGGAGAGGTTATTGCAGACGGACCTTCCACAGACCATGGTGAACTTGCACTTGGCAAAAACGTCCTTGTTGCTTTCATGCCATGGGAAGGGTACAACTACGAGGACGCTATCTTGATTTCAGAAAGGCTTGTAAAAGAGGATGTTTATACCTCTATTCACATAGAAGAATATGAGTGTGAGGCAAGAGATACAAAACTTGGACCTGAGGAGATAACAAGAGATATTCCAAATGTTGGCGAAGATGCAATAAAAGATTTGGATGAGAGAGGAATTATAAGAATCGGTGCCGAAGTAAAAAGTGGTGATATTTTGGTTGGGAAAGTTACTCCCAAAGGTGAGACAGAGCTTACTGCAGAAGAGAGATTGCTTCGTGCTATATTTGGTGAAAAGGCAAGAGAAACAAGAGATACTTCATTGAGAGTACCACATGGCGAAGGCGGAATAGTTGTAGATGTAAAAGTATTTTCGCGCGACAAAGGAGATGAACTTCCACCTGGTGTAAACCAGCTTGTGAGAGTTTATGTTGCTCAAAAAAGAAAAATCTCAGTTGGTGACAAGATGGCAGGCCGCCATGGTAACAAAGGTGTTATTTCAAGAATTCTTCCTGTTGAAGATATGCCTTTTTTACCTGATGGTACACCTGTTGACATAGTTCTAAATCCTCTTGGTGTGCCGTCGCGTATGAACATTGGACAGATTTTGGAGACTCACCTTGGGTATGCGGCAAAAGCGCTTGGATGGAAGGTTGCAACACCTGTTTTTGACGGTGCAAAAGAGGAAGATATCGAAGAGGCATTAAAACTTGCAGGATTAAATCCTACAGGTAAGACAATCTTATATGATGGCAGAACTGGTGAACCATTTGACAATGAAGTAACTGTTGGTTACATGTACATGCTAAAGCTTGTGCACCTTGTTGACGATAAAATTCACGCACGATCCACAGGACCGTATTCGTTGGTTACACAGCAGCCTCTTGGTGGTAAAGCTCAGTTCGGTGGTCAGCGATTTGGTGAGATGGAGGTTTGGGCGCTTGAAGCGTACGGTGCTGCATATACGCTGCAAGAGCTTTTGACTGTAAAATCTGACGATGTAACAGGAAGGGTCAAGACATATGAAGCTATAGTAAAAGGAGAAAATATCCCAGAACCAGGAATTCCTGAGTCTTTCAAGGTGCTTGTGAAGGAGCTCCAGAGCCTGTGCTTGGATGTAAAGCTTTTGTCTGAGGACAACAAGGAGATTGAGCTAAAAGAGTCTGTTGATGAAGATGAGCAGCCACAAGGGCTTGGAGCTTTTGAGATAGGCGGCGATGAAATAGAGGAGGATAAAGAAGACGACAAGGAAAAGTTTTATGAGGATTTGATGAATGCAACACAAGAAGACGACCAGGGCGAGATAGATGATATAGACGAGTAAAACCTCAAAAAGGTGGGTGTTAAGACCGATGGATTTGTTCAATTTCGATGCTATTAAAATCAGTCTTGCTTCTCCTGAAAAGATAAGAGAATGGTCGCGCGGTGAGGTAAAAAAACCCGAGACTATAAACTATAGAACACTCAAACCTGAAAAGGATGGGCTTTTCTGTGAAAAGATTTTTGGTCCAACAAAGGACTGGGAATGCCACTGCGGAAAGTATAAAAAGGTCAAATATAAGGGTGTTGTTTGTGACAAGTGCGGTGTTGAGGTAACAAAGGCAAAGGTAAGACGTGAGAGGATGGGGCATATTGAACTTGCTGCCCCTGTCTCTCACATCTGGTATTTCAAAGGTGTTCCAAGCAGGATGGGTCTTATCCTGGACATGACCCCGCGAAATTTAGAAAAGGTTTTGTACTTTGCCGCATATGTAGTAATTGACCCGGGCGATGTAACAAATTTAGAAAAGAAACAGATTCTCTCTGAAAAAGAGTACAGGGAACTAAAAGAAAAATATGGCGACAGGTTTAAGGCAGGGATGGGAGCAGAGGCAATCAAAGAGCTTTTGAAAGAGATTGACCTGGAAAAACTGGCGCAAGAGCTCAGGCAAGAACTTGAGACTGCAACAGGCCAGAAAAAATTAAAGATAATCAAAAGACTTGAAGTTGTTGAAGCTTTTAGAAAGTCTGGCAACCGTCCTGAATGGATGATACTTGATGTTATACCAGTCATTCCACCTGAACTCAGACCAATGGTCCAGCTTGACGGTGGAAGGTTTGCAACGTCAGATCTGAATGATCTTTACAGAAGAGTAATAAACAGAAATAATAGGCTTAAAAAACTAATGGATTTAGGTGCACCGGATATAATTATCAGAAATGAAAAGAGAATGCTTCAAGAAGCTGTTGATGCTCTTATAGACAATGGAAGGCGTGGAAGACCAGTAACAGGTCCTGGCAACAGACCGCTCAAGTCACTTTCCGATATGCTCAAAGGAAAGCAGGGAAGGTTCAGACAGAATCTTTTGGGAAAGAGAGTTGACTATTCAGGGCGTTCTGTTATAGTTGTTGGGCCTGAGCTTAAGATTTACCAGTGTGGGCTTCCAAAAGAGATGGCTTTAGAGCTTTTCAAACCATTTGTCATGAAAAAGCTGGTTGAGAAAGGAATCTGCAATAACATAAAAAATGCAAAGAAAGCCGTTGAAAGACAGAGAAGTGAAGTCTGGGATATTTTAGAAGAGGTAATAAAAGACCATCCAGTACTGCTAAACAGAGCACCCACTTTGCACAGGCTTGGTATTCAGGCGTTCGAGCCGGTACTTGTTGAGGGGAGGGCTATAAGACTTCATCCACTTGTTTGTACAGCGTACAATGCTGACTTTGACGGTGACCAGATGGCAGTACACGTTCCACTTTCTGCAGAGGCACAGGCTGAAGCAAGGTTTTTGATGCTTTCTGCAAATAACCTATTAAAACCAGCAGATGGCAAACCAATTGTGGTTCCAACCCAGGATATGGTTTTGGGAATTTACTACCTCACTCTTGAAAAGAAAGGTGACAAGGGTGAGGGTATGATATTCTCATCAGAAGAAGAAGCGCTTTTGGCATATGAGCACAAGGTTGTTGGACTTCACGCAAGGATAAAAGTTAAGAGAACAGCAGAAGTAGATGGGGAAGTTATCTCTGGACTTGTTGAGACAACTGTGGGGAAGATTATACTAAATCAGGTAATTCCTCAGGATCTTGGTTTTGTTGATAGAAGCAAGAGAGAAAATCTTTTGAAGTATGAAATTGACACACTTGTTGATAAAAAGATGCTTGGGAAAATTATTGACAGGTGTATAAAGGTTTATGGAAATACCCGAACGGCAGAGATACTGGACGAGATAAAAGAACTTGGATTTAAATTTTCAACAAGAGGAGCAATTACCATTTCAGTTTCAGACATGGTTATTCCAGAAGTCAAACAAAAGCTCATAGCAGAGGCTGAACAAAAGGTTGAGAACATTGAAAAACTATACAGACATGGTTTGATTTCTGACCAAGAAAGGTATGAACAAGTAATTTCTATATGGAACGAAACAAAAGACAAGCTCACAGAAGAACTTATCCAGAATCTTGATGAATTCAATCCAATATTTATGATGGCTAACTCTGGTGCAAGAGGTTCTAAAAACCAGATATCACAGCTTGCTGGTATGAGGGGACTAATGGCAAACCCATCTGGAAAAACAATTGAGATGCCTATAAAGTCAAACTTTAGAGAAGGCTTAAATGTAATAGAGTTCTTTATCTCTACGCACGGTGCGAGAAAAGGCTTAGCAGACACAGCACTGAGAACTGCAGACTCGGGTTACTTGACAAGAAGGCTTGTTGATGTTGCTCAGGATATAATTGTTCGGGAAGAGGATTGTGGAACAGAAAAAGGCATATGGGTTGAAGAGATAAGAGATGGCACAGAGGTAATTGAAACACTTGAAGAGAGGATTATAGGAAGATATGCAGCTGATGATATAAAAAATGAAAAAACAGGTGAGGTAATAGTAAAGAAAAATGAGCTAATTACAGAAGAGGCAGCAAAAAAGATTGTAGATGCGGGGATCAACAGGGTATATGTAAGGTCAGTTTTAGAGTGCAAAACAAGATACGGAGTTTGTACAAAATGTTATGGACTTGACCTTGGTACAGGTCAGCCGGTGAATGTTGGAGAAGCAGTTGGTATCATTGCTGCACAGGCTATAGGTGAGCCGGGTACTCAGCTTACAATGAGAACATTCCACACAGGTGGTATTGCTGGGCAAGACATTACGCAAGGTCTTCCAAGGGTTGAGGAGTTGTTCGAGGCAAGAAAACCAAAGGGTGTTGCTGTGATTTCTGAAATAGAAGGGTATGTTTCAATAAAAGAAGACAAAAAGAGGACAATAACAGTTCGAAATGACAATGGTGAAGAGAGAACGTATGAAATACCGTACGGTGCAAGATTAAAAGTAAACGATGGTGATTATATTCAAGCAGGGGATGAGTTGACAGAAGGTTCAATAAATCCACATGACCTTTTGAAAATAAAAGGACCAAGAGGTGTTCAGAGCTATCTTTTAGCTGAGGTACAGAAAGTTTACAAGATGCAGGGCGTTGACATAAACGACAAGCACATAGAGATAATAATCAGACAGATGATGAAGAAGGTCAAAATTGAAGACCCAGGCGATACTGAACTGTTGCCAGGCGACATTGTAGAAATACACAGATTTGAAGAGGAAAACGACAAGGCAATAGCAGAAGGAAAGCGTCCTGCACTTGGAAGAAGGGTACTACTTGGCATAACAAAAGCAGCACTCTCTACTGAGTCGTTCTTGTCTGCTGCATCTTTCCAGGAAACAACAAGAGTACTGACAGATGCAGCAATAAAAGGGAAAGTTGATCCTCTAATTGGTCTTAAGGAAAATGTCATCATTGGTAAGTTAATTCCTGCAGGAACTGGAATGGCAAAGTACAGAAATATTGTTATTGAAGAAAATCAGTAGTGATATTGGTTGCGGGTATGCCTCAAAGAAAAGGTATGCCCGCTCCAAAATAAAAATTTTTAAAAGTTGCAACAAATCAAAAGATGTGGTTTTAAACTTTCTTGACATAAAATAATTTGAGTGTTATTATATTTGAGTGTAATTTTACACCTTCCATGTAAAAGAGGGAGGAAGTGAATTTGTCATCATCAGACATTGAAGCTTTAAAAACTTCACCAAAGACAGTTGGTGCGCGTCAGACTGCCCAAGCTATCCAAAAAGGCAAAGCGAAGGTTGTTTTTGTCGCAAAGGACAGCGATGAGTGGGTAGTGAGGGATATAATAGATATGTGCAAGCAAAAAGGGATAAAACTTGTGTTTGTGGATTCCAAAAAAGAGCTTGGCAAAATTTGTGGTATAAGTGTGGCAGCATCGTCTGCCGCAATAATTGAATAAGATTTTTTCAAGGAGGTGCAAGAATGCCAACAATAAACCAGCTTGTTAGGTACGGCAGAGAGAAAAAGGTTGAAAAGTCAAAGGCACCAGCGCTTCAAAAGGGGTTTAACTCTTTGAAGAAGAAATATTATGATATCAGCTGTCCTCAGAGAAGAGGAGTTTGTACAGTTGTAAAAACTGTTACGCCTAAAAAGCCAAACTCAGCTTTAAGAAAAGTAGCAAGGGTAAGACTTACAAATGGTATTGAAGTGACAGCGTACATCCCTGGTATTGGTCACAACTTACAAGAACACTCAGTTGTGCTTGTAAGAGGCGGAAGAGTCAAGGACCTGCCAGGTGTCAGATACCACATTGTAAGAGGTACCTTAGACTGTGCTGGTGTTGCTAACAGAAGACAGGGCCGTTCCAAATATGGTGCAAAAAGGCCAAAACAACAAGCAGCAGGCGCTGCAAAGAAATAAAATATGTAAAAAGTATACGAAAAGAGCAGCATGAATATTTACAGTTTTGTAGAAGGAGGGAAATAGCTTGCCAAGAAAAGGACCGGTTAAAAAGAGAGAAATATTGCCGGACCCGGTATATAATGATAAGGTGGTTGCAAAGCTTATTAACAAAGTTATGTATGATGGTAAAAAATCAATTGCGCAGAAGATTGTATATGGTGCGTTTGATATTATAAGAGAAAAAACTGGCAAAGACCCACTGGAAGTACTTGAGGCAGCTCTTAATAATGTAATGCCTGTATTAGAAGTTCGTCCAAGAAGAGTTGGTGGTGCAACATACCAGGTGCCAATTGAGGTTGCACCAGATAGAAGGCTTTCTCTTGGAATTAGATGGCTTGTTGAATATGCGAGAGAGAGAAAAGACAAAAGGACAATGAAAGAGAAACTTGCAGCAGAGATTATGGATGCAGCTAATAATACAGGTGGCGCAGTCAAAAAGAAAGAAGATACACATAGAATGGCAGAAGCAAATAGAGCATTTGCACATTACAGATGGTAATACTATTTTGACAAGGAGGACAGAAGAAATTGCCCAGGCAGTTTCCGCTTGAAAAAACAAGAAATATAGGTATTATGGCTCATATAGATGCGGGGAAAACAACAACAACAGAAAGAATTCTCTTTTACACAGGTAAGGTTCACAAGATGGGTGAAGTCCACGAAGGAACTGCTACTATGGACTGGATGGAGCAGGAACAGGAAAGAGGTATTACAATTACCTCTGCTGCTACAACATGTGAGTGGAAAGGTCATAGAATAAACATTATTGACACACCAGGACATGTGGACTTCACTGTTGAGGTAGAGAGGTCTCTGCGCGTGCTTGACGGTGCAATTGCTGTGTTTTGTGCCAAAGGCGGCGTAGAACCCCAGTCAGAGACTGTTTGGAGACAGGCTGACAAATACCGTGTTCCAAGGATAGCTTATGTTAACAAGATGGACATAATGGGTGCAAATTTTTTCAATGTCATTGAGATGATGAAAGAAAGACTTGGTGCAAACCCAGTTGCAATCCAGGTTCCAATTGGGAAAGAGGATACTTTCAGAGGTATTGTTGACCTTCTAACAATGAAGGCTATAATCTATGTTGACGACCTTGGAAAAGTATCTCAGGAAACTGATATTCCAGAGGAAGTAAAGGATATTGCTGAAGAATATAGGATTAAACTTTTAGAAGCTGTAGCTGAGACTGATGAAGAGATTATGGTGAAATATTTAGAGGGTGAAGAGATTACAGTTGAAGAGCTCAAAGCTGCAATAAGAAAAGCTACAATCAACATGCAAATGACACCTGTACTTTGTGGTTCATCATATAGAAACAAAGGTGTTCAGCCACTTTTAGATGCAGTTGTTGATTATCTGCCATCACCTGTTGACATTGCTGCAGTAAAAGGATTTTCACCTGATACTGGCGAAGAAATTGAAAGAAAAACAAGTGAAGATGAACCATTCTGTGCACTAGCATTTAAGATTATGTCTGACCCATATGTTGGTAAACTAACATTCTTGAGAGTTTACTCAGGTGTTCTTCATGCAGGATCATACGTTTATAACTCAACAAAGAACAAGAAAGAAAGAGTAGGAAGACTTTTGCATATGCACGCAAACCACAGAGAAGATGTTGATGCGGTATATGCTGGTGATATCTGTGCAGCAATTGGTCTTTCCAATACTACAACAGGTGATACCCTCTGCGATGAAAATCATCCAATTGTATTAGAGTCTATGGAATTTCCAGAACCTGTTATACAGGTTGCTATTGAACCAAAGACTAAAGCTGACCAAGAGAAGATGGGTATTGCACTGCAAAGACTTGCAGAAGAAGACCCAACATTCAAAGTATCTACAAATCACGAGACAGGACAAACTCTCATTGCAGGTATGGGAGAACTTCACCTTGAGATTATTGTTGACAGAATGAGAAGAGAGTTCAAGGTAGAGGTAAATGTAGGTAAACCTCAGGTTGCTTACAAAGAGACAATCAAGAAATCTGTCAAGGTGGAAGGTAAGTATATCAGACAGTCTGGTGGTAGAGGTCAGTACGGTCACGTTTGGCTTGAGCTTGAACCACTTGAGAGAGGTGCAGGGTATGAGTTTGTCAACAAGATAGTCGGTGGTGTGATTCCGAAAGAGTTTATACCATCTGTCGATGCAGGTGTCCAGGAAGCAATGCAGTCAGGTGTTTTGGCAGGATATCCTGTTGTGGATGTAAGAGTTACACTGTTTGACGGTTCGTACCACGAGGTTGACTCGAGCGACATGGCGTTTAGAATTGCAGCAGCTCAGGCGTTCAGAGAAGGCATGAAAAAGGCAGACCCAGTACTCTTAGAGCCTATTATGAAGGTGGAGGTTGTTGTACCTGAGGAGTACATGGGTGATGTCATGGGTGATATCAACTCCAGACGTGGAAGAATTGAGGGTATGGAACTTAGAGGAAATGCCCAAGTCATTCGTGCATATGTTCCGCTTGCAGAGATGTTTGGTTATGCAACAGACCTGAGGTCAAAGACACAGGGTCGAGGAACATACACCATGCAGTTTGACCACTATGAAGAGGTTCCAAAGAATATTGCTGATAAGATTCTTGAAATGAAGAATAAATAAGTGTTAAAATAATCTTAAACTGCGGTTGCAATTTTCAAAATTCACATAAATAAAATATTATTGTGAAGGAGGATAAAATCAGGATGGCAAAGGCTAAATTTGAAAGAACAAAACCACACGTAAACATAGGTACAATTGGACACGTTGACCATGGGAAAACAACATTGACAGCTGCAATTACAAAGGTTTTAGCTCTCAAAGGTAAAGCACAGTTTATGGCTTATGACCAGATTGACAAGGCTCCAGAGGAAAGAGAAAGAGGTATTACAATCAACACAGCACACGTTGAGTATGAGACAGATGCAAGACACTATGCACACGTTGACTGTCCAGGTCACGCTGACTACGTTAAGAACATGATAACAGGTGCTGCTCAAATGGATGGTGCAATCTTAGTAGTTTCTGCAGCAGACGGTCCAATGCCACAGACAAGAGAGCACATTTTGCTTGCGCGACAGGTTAACGTTCCATACATCGTTGTATTCCTCAATAAGGTTGACATGGTAGATGATCCAGAATTGATTGAATTGGTAGAAATGGAAGTAAGAGAACTTCTTTCTAAGTATGGCTATCCAGGAGATGAAGTACCAATAGTAAAAGGTTCAGCTTTGAAGGCTTTAGAGTCAACATCACAAGATCCAAATGCTCCAGAATATCAGTGCATCTTAGAGCTCATGGATGCTGTTGACAAATACATCCCAACACCACAGAGAGACATTGACAAACCATTCTTGATGCCAATTGAAGACGTGTTCTCAATCACAGGTAGAGGTACTGTTGTAACGGGTAGAGTTGAAAGAGGAACACTCAAGACAGGAGAAGAGGTTGAAATTGTAGGTTTTGCTCCAGAGCCAAGAAAGACAGTTGTTACAGGTATTGAGATGTTCAGAAAAGTATTGGACGAGGCTGTTGCTGGTGACAATGTAGGGTGCCTTCTCAGAGGTATTCAGAAGAATGAGGTTGAAAGAGGTCAGGTTCTTGCAAAGCCAGGCACAATTAAACCTCATACAAAGTTCAAAGCACAGGTTTACGTTTTGACAAAAGAAGAGGGAGGAAGACATACACCATTCTTCAATGGTTACAGACCACAGTTTTATTTCAGAACAACAGACGTTACAGGAACAATCACACTACCAGAGGGTGTAGAGATGTGTATGCCTGGCGACAACGTTGAGATGACAGTTGAACTTATCTCTCCAATTGCTATTGAGTCAGGACTCAGATTTGCTATCCGCGAAGGCGGAAGAACAGTTGGTGCAGGTTCTGTTACAACAATAATTGAATAATCAAAAAAGCCCAAGCCTAAGGAAGAGAAGTGTTAAAGCTTTCTAAAACTTAGGTTTGGGCTTTTTTTGGCTCAAAAAATTTTGTGCAAGGTAAGGTGCTTCAAGGAGGTGTTTTTAAAAAAACCGTATGGCACGAATAAGAGAGTATTATCATAATATGATTCAAAAACTTAAGTCGCATCAGACAGAAGAGTATATGATTGATGAGTTTGTCTACAACACACTGAAAGAATTTTCGGTAAATCTTAATAAGGAAATAGCAATTGTTTTGAATAGAAAAGGAAGAATTGAAGAAGTCATAATAGAAAAAAAGGAATTCGCTGAACTGGAAAACCAGGATTCTTTCCCTAAAAAGGCGGCATTAATCTTTACAAGATTATCTTCAGTATCACATCCGTCAATGCTTGACCTGTCCACTCTTATAATGAAAAAGTATGACTATGTAATGACAATCTCTCTCAAAACAGAAGAAGCTACAATAGCTTTTTGGGGAAGGTATTTAAAAGAGGTTGAAACGATTGGACCGCACAGAATAGAGTATTTTTATAATCTTGATATCTCATCCAAGATTTCAGAAATGGATGAAAAACAGAGGGAAAGAGAAAAGATTCACGAGACTTTGACAGAAAAAGAGGAAAGGGCTTTGCTTGTTGATGTGTGGCCAAAAAGTTCGTCTGAACTTGACAGGCACTTGCTTGAAGAGCTT
Organism: Caldicellulosiruptor bescii DSM 6725; assembly: GCF_000022325.1. Classification (NCBI taxonomy): domain Bacteria; kingdom Bacillati; phylum Bacillota; order Caldicellulosiruptorales; family Caldicellulosiruptoraceae; genus Caldicellulosiruptor; species Caldicellulosiruptor bescii. The sequence goes on from NC_012034.1 coordinate 908,376, forward strand.
GAGAGTTTGTGCAAGACAGCAGGGGTTAAAGTTGTTGACACGGTAGTGCAAGTAAGAAGGAGCATAGACCCTGCATACTTTATAGGAAGAGGTAAAGCAGAAGAGATACTTTCAATCTGCCAGCAGAAGGACATTGACGTTGTGATATTCAACAGAGAGCTTTCACCTGCTCAGATAAAAAACTTAGAAGAGCTGCTTTTGAGAAAAGTGATAGACAGAACTGATGTGATACTTGATATATTTGCAAGGCGTGCAAAGACCAAAGAGGGGAAACTTCAGGTAGAACTTGCACAGCTTTTGACCCTGCTTCCGCGCCTGCGTGGAACAGGAGTGCTGCTTTCAAGGCTTGGTGGCGGAATTGGGACAAGAGGGCCTGGTGAGACCAAGCTTGAGATTGACAGGAGACATATCCAGCGCAGGATTGAAGAGATAAAAAAAGAGCTTGAAAAGGTGAAAAAAAATAGAGAAGTTCAGAGGAAGAGCAGGGTAGAAAACCAGGTGCCGGTTGTATCAATAATTGGTTACACAAACGCAGGCAAATCTACCCTCATGAACAGAATTTCAAAAGCAGATGTTTTGGTGGAAGACAAACTGTTTGCAACACTTGATACTACAACAAGACGAGTGTACCACAAGGGCAAAGAATTTTTGCTCACAGATACTGTTGGGTTTATAAGAAACTTGCCGCATCATCTTGTTGAGGCATTTTCCTCAACATTAGAAGAGGTCAAGTATTCAAACCTTATACTGAACGTTGTGGACGTTTCTGACCCGTTTTATTATGATCATATAAAAGTGTCTGAGGATTTATTAAAACTGCTTGGAGCAGAAAATATCCCTCTTATAAGGGTTTACAACAAGATAGATAAAGTGGACCTTTCAAGTGTGGATGTGTTTGACAATGTACCGCATGTATTTATCTCTGCTCAAGATGGCAGAGGCATTGATACTTTGCTTGATATGATCATTGAGAGGATTTAGTTGTAAGAAATTTGTTGAATATGGTGAATAAAGAGGGTATTATTAAAGTAGGGGGAAATTTTTATTAAAATAAATAAAAGAAAGGGGTTGTCCGCATTGCTTATCAGAAATTGTGCTGGTGGAGTTGTGTTCTACCAGGGAAAAATCTTTATCATGAAGAACGAGAAGGGCGAATGGGTGTTTCCAAAAGGTGTTATTCGAAACGGCGAGATTGCGCCCGAAGTTGCGGTAAGAAGGGTTAAGGAAGAAGTTGGGATTGATGCTTCAATTCTCTCTACAGCAGGTCAAACAAGCTATGAGTTCTATTCTGTCACACGTCAGAGACCAGTTTGTAACAAGATTATATGGTATATTATGGAAGCAAAATCTCCAGAATTTTTAAAAGAGAACAAGGAAGAAAACGTTTTTGATGCTGGATATTTTGATATTGAAGAGGCTATCCAGAAGATTACTTACAGCCAAGACAAGGCTCTGGCATCTTGTGCATATGAACAGTACAAACAGCTTGTGAATATTTAAATCACAATTTATAATATATATGGTACAAAATTTTGACGGGCTGTCATTTGATTTAACATAAAATGACAGCCCTTTTTGATGTAGAAATAGTTATATAATTAATTATGGCAAAGGGGCTTAAAATAAAAAATGGGATTTAAAACCGTTGCACAAAATGTCCGAGTAGAATTTGTTGAAAAAAAGTCAAGGTTCATTGCATCAGTTTTCAGGGTAGAAAATCAGCATGAGGTTAATACCTTCCTTGACAAGGTCAGAAAAGAGTTTTATGATGCTACGCACAACGTGTATGCCTATACATATGGTATTGAATATCCTGTGCAAAAGTATTCTGATGATGGGGAGCCGCAAGGTACAGCCGGGCTTCCTGTCATGGAGGTAATAAGAAAGAATAATGTTTCAAATGTTCTGATTATAGTAACACGCTATTTTGGCGGAATCCTGCTGGGTGCGTCAGGACTTGTCAGGGCATACACTCAGGCAGCTAGCTTGGGACTTGAAAAAGCGGGTATTTTGGAGTATCATGAGTGTGAAGAGGTTGTGCTCAGCATAGAGTATTTTGATTTTGATAAGATTAAATGGCTTGCTTCAAGGTTTAATACAAAGATAGAAAAGATTGAATATTCGCAAGTTGTGGATTTGTTGCTGACAATCAAAAAAGAAGAGGTTGATGAGTTTATAAAGAACGTTTCAGATATTACATCCGGCAATTTCCTGGCTGACAAAAAAGGGATAGTTTTAAGAGCAATTTAGGAAAAAGGATGTGTATATGCTGTGTACAAGAAAGAAAATGTGTATAGATACCTTTTTGCAAATCCACTTTATTTTGTTCAGAACGTTTCGCTTCTTAACAATTTTGTAGCAGGAATAGTAGTGTTTTTGGTATATATTGCACTTTTTACAATCTATGTTTACTTTCAGATAAGAAAAGGGTATGAAATTATGCCTGGGGAAGCAGGTCTTGTTTTTTTCACGGACAGGATAAAATCTGATTTAGAGAATTTAAGACTGGCAAGGCTTATCATTACCCTTTTTTCAAACCAAATTTTTAAGCTTTTTATGCTGGTAATTATAGTCTTTTTAGCAGCTTCCATTGCTACAACAAAAAGAGCTAATGTTTCACAAGTGATAACCACACTGACAGTATCGTATCTTCTTCCGTCATATATATTTTTAATAGGTATTATCTTCTGGTTTTTACCAATTGGCTATGCAGTTTTTAAAGTGTCAGAGATGTTTTTCTTGATATCCGTTTATGAAGCACTTTCAAAGGGTTTCGGAATAACAAGGGCAAAGGCCTTGGCAGTAGTATTTGTAATTGTGCTTTTTTACAGTTTGCTTTATATATATTTGCCTTCAGTCTTTCTTACGCCTTTTCTGATATAGAAGGATAAAATAAACGCTGAGAAAATATCCTGCTGAAAACAGGATAATGAAGATTTGCATTGAAGTTATATTCAGATAAATAAGTATGGTAAATATAAGCAAGCACACAACTGCAAATTGGAATATGAGAAAAATTATCCTTTTTTCAAGAATAAATTCAAACTCAAGCTTCGATATCTTTTCAATCATTATGATGCATGAAATAAAAGCAAATAGATTTGAAATCCAGATATAAGGGGTTTCACTTTTGAAAAGTAATATTGCCGGGATATAGGCTATCAATCTTGCTACTGTCAGTACTGTATTTAAAATAAAATTAAAATAGACCTTGTCAAGTGCATTAAGTAAACTTGAAAGTACAACAGAAAGATAATAAAATGCTATTGCAGGTGCAATGTGTTTAAGATACACTCCTGCTTGAGGGTTTTTGTATAGCAAATTACAAATCTGTACAGGAAAAAGTAAAAATATGCATGTTGCTGGCAATGAAATAGCAATGGTAAGCAAGAGAAAAGAGTTTATTCGAGAGTTTAGAATTTTTGTGTTTATCTTTGTTTCAGAGATGGTAGGAACAATTATTATGGATAGTGAATTTATTATTACAAGTGGCAAGGTTGCTGCTGGGAAGCTCATTCCATTAATTATTCCGTAGATAGAAATTGCTTGAGTTTTTGTATTACCAATGATTTCAAACATTTTAGGAATTATCATGTTTTCGACCGATTGAAAAATCATTCCAAGTACACTTGCTGTGGCAAGCGGCACAGATACTTTGAATATATTAGAGGAAATCTGCACAATCTCAGAAAGCTTAATCGAAAATCGAATATTTTTGTATTTGAGCTTGTATGATATCCAAAGGAAACTCAGACTTGAAAGTTCTCCTATAAGAATTCCTAAGAAAGACAAAAATAGCTTTGTGTCAAGCGAAGATGACTTTGCTACTGTTAAAAAAATGGGACAGGTGATGGAAAGTCTGACGATATTTTCAAATACTTCTGCCAAGGCAGGTGGAGTAGGATTTTGAATGCCATAAAAAAAGCCTTTTAAAATAGCTGACTGTGTTACAACCACAATACACACAATAAGAGGGTATACTAAGTGTTTGAGATGTGGAGTAGCAAATACAATATCACAGAAAAATGGGTTTAATGCACAAAACAATAAGGCAATTATAACGCTCCAGAAAAAGAGTATCCTGCCCATCACAAAGACAACTTTTTCTTTTAGTCCAGCTGGACAGCAGTTTTCAGCAATATATTTTGAAATGGCTGTCAAAATTCCACCGCTTGATATGCTGTAGAATAGATAATAAAGTGTCATGCCAAATGTATAAAGTCCCATGCCAACAGAACCAATTCTGCGCGATATGAATATTCTATAAAAGAAAAATAGGCTATATGTTAATATATTACAAAGTGTAAGTATTACGATTTGCTTTAAAATCTTTTTATTCATCTTTCTTTCATCACAAGCTAATCTTTGTTCATTATTAAATCTTATGTACCAATTTCATTTGACATTAGCTTTAAATCTAATTTATAATTCCATATTGAGCACAATAGGAGTTTAAAAAGTAGGGGGAAGTAAGAATATGGCTGGACATTCAAAGTGGGCGAATATAAAACACAAAAAAGAAAAGACAGACGCACAGAAAGGGAAACTTTTTACAAAACTTGGTAGAGAGCTTATGGTTGTAGCAAAGATGTACGGCCCTGATCCTGAGACAAACCCGAAGCTCAGGGATGTAATCGCAAAAGCTAAGGCAAACAACATGCCCATGGATAAGATAATGGGGTTTATAAAGAGGGCAGCTGGTGAGATTGACACAACAGGGTACGAAGACATTACGTACGAGGGCTATGGACCTGGTGGAGTTGCAGTTATTGTTGAGGCAATGACAAACAACAGAAATAGAACTGCAGGTGAACTTAGACACATTTTTGACAAAAATGGTGGAAATCTTGGTCAAACAGGCTGTGTTTCATGGATGTTCAGCAGAAAAGGTGTCATAGTTATTGAAAAAGAAAGTTTTCCTGATGAAGACTTTGTGATGGAAAAGGCGTTAGAGTATGGTGCTGAGGATTTTACCTCAGAAAATGGTATATATGAAATAATTACATCACCTGAGGATTTTTCAAAGGTCAGAGAAGGTCTTGAGAAGGAAGGTTTTACATTTATAAGAGCTCAGATAGAGATGATTCCCCAGACATATGTAAAGCTTTCAAGTGAAGATGCCCAGAAAATGAGAAGACTTATTGACATGCTTGAAGATAACGATGATGTAAAAGAGGTTTATCACAACTGGGAAGAAGATGAAGAGTAAACTTTATGTATAGCAGTGGGTTTGGCAGGGAATAATAGTAAAAAAAAGTTTGAGTTATTGATGGGGGCTACAAGAAATGAAACTGTATTTTAAAACTGCCACGCTCACTGCTATTATTATTTTCTTGTTTATAGTGTCATTTGCAGTGGGGTTTACTATTACATTAGAAAGAGGAAAAGTAAAGTCTGAAAAGGATATAAAAGGTAGGAATGTAACACAGATTGCATATATAAACAAGGACATAGAAGGCAGAATAGCTGATAATACTTTGTTTGTTGTAAGAAAATATTTTAAAGGATGTGGACACGTCATTGAAGAGAAAAAATTAGTACCAAAAGAATATGTAGGGATGTCAAAACAGGACTTTAAAAATATGTTTGCAGGATGGGAAATAGATGCATTTAGCTCTAAGTATGTGGTGATAAGCCGAGTATTTGACGGATTTTGTCCCAACCATTTTATAATTTCTATAAAAGACGAAAGAGTAGCTATATTTTATTCGCAACCTGTAGATGGTGATACTCTAAAGCTCATTACTCCAATTAGTATTGAGAACTTACCAGAACAAGAGGTCAATGATTTAAAAAAAGGAATCGTGGTCAACTCGTTTGAAGATGCAATAAAGATAATTGAGGATTTTGGGAGTTAAAAAATTTTATGTAACACAGTTTACCCATAATTCATATTATGTCAATAGAAGAAGACATAATATAAATTATGGGAGGTAGGAATGTATGTCAGAAGAATTGGATTTGAGGTATGAAGGTCATGAGCATCATTACCACGACATTTGTGAGCACATGAGAAGATACTTGGGTGAGACAGTTACAGTGTTCACAGAAAGCGGAGGAGAAAGCGGACAGGGATTTACAGGTGTTTTGGCACTTGTCACACCAAGGTTTATAAGGCTTATTGTAACTATAGGGACACCACCAGATGACCCCTTCTGGTACAGAGGCTATGACTCAAGAGAAGAGTTTGGTGAGCATCATCGAAGAGAAAGATGTTGCCCGCCACGCAGAAGATTTTGTGGCCTTGGTTCAATAGTTGACATTCCATGCAGAAAGATAGTTGCATTTGTTCACAATGCTGTATAAAAAAGTCTTAAGAGGCTGGCACAATTAAAACTGCCAGCCTTTATTTTACATAATTAATAAGCTTTCCAATCCCCTCAATTTCAACTTCAACAACATCTCCTTTTTTCATACTTCCAATGCCAGAAGGTGTTCCTGTAATTATCACATCAAAAGGTTTTAAAGTCATTATAGAACTTATATAACTTACAAGCTCCTGAACGGTGAAGATGAAATTGCTTGTATTGGAATTTTGAACATGTTTGCCGTTAAGATAAGTTTTGATTGGACTGTTGTTTGGGTCAATTTCATCTGTTATAATAGGACCAAGTGGCAAAAAAGTATCAAAAGATTTTGCTACAGTCCACTGACCGTTTTTTGGCTGAAGATCCCTTGCTGTCACATCATTTGCGCACGTGTAGCCAAGTATGTACTCATCTGCCTCTTGTGGTTTTACATTGCGACACTCTTTTTTTATAACCACCGCAAGCTCTCCTTCATAGTCCACCTGGCTACTCATGTGCTGCGGATAAATTATACTGTCGTTGTGACCAATCACACATGTCGGAGGTTTTAGGAACAGCACGGGACTTTCAGGAAGCTCAAGTCCCAGCTCTTTCGCATGGTCTTTGTAGTTAAGACCTACACATACAATCTTTGAAGGCTTGACAGGCGGCAAAATTTTCAACTCCTCTATGGGATAAGATTGGTCGCTTATTTTAAGTGGGGCAAGACTTTTCAAAACCTTCACTGAGCTGCCTTCAACAAGTCCGAAAAATGTTTTGTTTGCATAAGAAAATCTTCCAAGCTTCATCTATCTTTAGCACCTCTCAATAATGTAAAATATAATTTGGTTAAAATTATATAATATCCTGACCAAAAACACAAATAATAAATTGCAAGTAGCCTCTTGTAAACTTTCATTTTAGGTGATATAATAAGATTGTTAAATTTTAAACGAAATTTAATTTTTGAGTGATTAAAGGTTTAATATTTTGGGTATTAATTAAAATAGTATTTTTGGAGGATAATAATATAAGAAAGTTTTAAATATGATTTTACAGGTGGTGATTTAATTGCCAAAGGTTCTTCGAGCTGATAACATGAACAAGTGCTTGGGGTGTTTTACATGCATGCTTACATGCGCAGCGGTGAACCATAACAATCACAACCTTGCAAAAAGCTCAATAAAAGTTAAGACAAGAGGAGGACTTCAGAGTAAGTTTGCAGCAACAATTTGTGTTGCGTGCAAAGAACCAGCGTGTGCAGAGGCTTGTCCTACAAATGCGCTTGTAAAAAGGCCTGGTGGCGGTGTTAAGCTAATCGAAGAAAAATGCATTGCATGTGAAAAATGTGTTAGCGCGTGTATAGTTGGCTCAATTCACATGGACTATGACAGGAAAATTCCAATTGTTTGCAAGCACTGTGGAGCATGTGTGAGAATGTGTCCACACAATTGTCTTTCAATGGAAGAGGTGAGTGAGTAAGATGATAGGCAAAGACTTTATAAGAGTGCTTTATATAGACCTTACAAACAAAAAAGCAGACATTCAAGAAAGGAAGGATCTTTATAAATACTTAGGCGGAGCAGGTGTTGCTGCAAAGCTTTTAGAGGAAAATATGAAAAAAGGTGTTGACCCTTTGCATGAAAGCCAGCCGTTAATCATTTCAATCGGACCTCTTTCAACAATCTTTCCTGTTGTGACAAAAGCTGTAGCAACCTTCATTTCACCTCATACAGGCGAGTATGGTGAAAGCCATGCAGGTGGAAGACTTGCAATGGCTATAAGAAATGCGGGATATGATGCAATAGTAATAACAGGAAAGGCTCAAAAGCCAACATACCTTGTCATTACAGATAAGAATATTGAATTTAAAGATGCAAGGGCTATGTGGGGACTTGACATAGAAGAAACAGGAAGAGTGATAAGAGAAAGAGAGCCAGGTCCAGGAAAAAGAAGCATAATCAGAATTGGCAAGGCAGGGGAAAACCTTGTAACATACTCTTGTGTCAACGTTGATACTTACAGACATTTTGGAAGGCTTGGGATTGGTACGGTCTTTGGCAGCAAGAACCTCAAAGCTATGATGATAATGGGAGAAGAGGACTTGCCAATTGCCAACCTTAAAGAATACTTTAAGACTTATCAGGAGATATACAAAAAAGTTACACAGACAGATGCAATGGCTAAGTATCACGAGCTTGGAACACCTATGAATATCAAAGTTCTAAATAGCATAAGTTCTCTTCCAACTAAGAATTTACTTCAGTCAACATTTGAGCATGCGGACGATATCTCAGGTGAGACATTTGCTGAGAAAAACCTTGTCAGAAAGGTTTCGTGTGTAGGATGTCCTATTGGATGCATCCATATAGGACAGTTCAGACGCGAGTTTGACAAGGGATATGAGTATGAGTCCATTTCTGTCTCATATGACCATGAACTTATATACGCACTTGGAAGCCTTTTGGGGATAAAGACAACAGACGAGGTATTGCAGATTATAGAAGAGGTTGAACTTGCAGGACTTGATGCTATCTCAACAGGTGTTGTATTGGCATGGGCAACAGAAGCGCTCAAAAAAGGACTTATCTCAAGAGAAGACACTCTTGCTGACCTTGAGTTTGGCAACACCATGGAGTATGTTAAAGCAATCGACAATATTGCAGATAGAAGCAACGAGTTTTACTACACAATTGGCAAAGGTTTGAAAGAAGCTGTGAAAAAATATGGAGGAGAAGAGTTTGCACTTTTGTATGGTGGCAATGAGATGGCAGGATATCATACAGGCTATGCATTTGCGCTTGGTCAAACAGTTGGTGCAAGGCATTCTCATTTAGACAATGCAGGTTACTCTTATGACCAGAGTGCAAAAGAATTAAAAGATGAGGAAATAATAGATTATGTAATTAATGAAGAAAAAGAAAGGGCAGTGCTCACATCACTATGCATATGTCTGTTTGCCCGAAAGGTGTATGACAGGTCAACCATCTTGAAAGCGTTAAATGCTGTTGGTATAAACTGGACAGACGATGACCTCACACGACTTGCGAATGATGTATTTTTCACAAAACTGAAAATCAAAAAAGAGCTTGGATATTCACTTGAAAATTATAAGTTTCCAAAGAGAATATTTGAAACACCGACAATGTGGGGTAAGATGGATGAAGAGAGGTTAAATAGGCTTTTGAAAATGTATATCGAGAGGGTGGAAAAGGAATATGAAGATTGGAGTAGAGGTAAATAGTTTTTTTGGAAGGTACGGCAGCAAAATAGGGAAAATGGAAGTTGAGATTGACCCGAACACAAATGTAGAAAAGCTTCTTGGAAACTTAAACATTCCAAAAGACAAAGTAGGATTTGTGATTGTCAATCAAAAAAGAGTTGACTTTGACTATGTTTTGTCGGAAAATGATAGTGTGTATATAACTCCATTTGCAACTGGAGGCTAATTTGAGTATGCAAAAAAGATATTTAAAAAACTTGAGTGCCTTGACAGAAGAAGGGCAAAGAAAACTTCTTTCAACAACAGTTGCAGTTGTTGGAGTGGGTGGAATAGGTGGTTTTTTGATTGAAGGACTTGCGCGGCTTGGTGTGAAAAAGATTATTGCTGTTGATATGGACTCTTTTGATGAGACTAACCTCAATAGGCAGATAATTTCTAACGTAAACAACCTTGGAAAATTCAAAGTGTTTGAGGCTGAAAAAAGAGTAAAAGAGATAAACCCTGCCGTTTCTTTTGAACCTATAAAGGAAAAGGCTTATTTAGAAAATCTTGATATATTTTTGATGGAAGCAAGTTATATATTTGATGCAACTGACAATATAGAAATAAGAAAGAGCCTTTCAAAGTTTGCACAAAAGATGGGGAAAATATTAATTCACGGCGGGTGTGCTGGCTGGTATGCTCAGATTGCCGTCATAACAAAAGACACACCAGGGATTGAAAAACTTTTGGGAGAGACAAATGTTGAAGGTGCTGAAAAAGACATGGGCAACCCTATTTTTGCACCAATGCTGACAGCAGCTTTGGAACTTTCTGAATTTTGTAAGCTGATATCAGCTCAAGGTGAGAACTTAATCGGAAAGTGTATGGTTGTAAATCTTCTGACAAATGAATACAGAGTTTTTGAGTTTTAGAATCTTTCCGAGCCGCAGAAGCCTAAAAAGAGGGTGTATCCTCTTCATGGAGCTGTGGCCGATAGGGTGCAGATTTGGGAAACCTCTGCGCCTCCCGCTTTGGAAAGGAAAGATTCTTCTAAAATTTAGCTTTAGAAGGATACTCTTTCCTATTTCAAGTTTCAAAGCGGGGGAGTATCCTTTTTCGTTTTTATAACATAAAAATTTTATGGAAAGGGAGGAAAAGCGCATGAAAACGCAAAGATATTTAAAAAATGTCGTTGTATTTTTTGTTTTGATTTGTGTGTTTGGAGTTAGTATTTTCTCTGGGACTGCTTCTGTTAAAACTTACAAGATAGCTACAACTACAAGTATATATGACAGTGGTTTTTTGGACTTTGTTACACCTGCATTTGAAAAGAAAAATAATGTGAAGTTCAATTTTATTTCAGTGGGAAGCGGTCAGGCGGTGAAGATTTTTAAAAATGGTGACGCTGATGGGATAATAATACATGAAAAGTCGTTTTTGGATGAGCTTAAAAAAGAGAAGCTTATAAATGGTTATACTGCGTTTGTTTCGAACTATTTTATACTTGTTGGGCCAAAAGATAAAAAAGATTTATTTAAAAAGGTAAAAAGTGTCCATGAAGCTTTTGCACTGATAAGAAAAAATAATTTTAAATTTGTCTCGCGTGCAGACAACTCGGCAACTTATATAAGAGAGCTTGAGATATGGAAGTTAGCAAAGGTTCAGCCAGATTTTGGAGGCTATATAAAGTCAGGGCAGGGTATGGGAATGAGTCTAAATCTTGCAAATGAAAAGAAAGCTTTTATTCTCACAGATGAGGCCACATATTATAAGATGAAAGATAAATTAGAGAGCTTGGATGTAATTTATCAAAATCCGAAGGAGCAGGTGCTTACAAATATTTATTACTTTGCTTACTCACCTAAAAAAGCGGAGCTTTCTAAATTTGCTTCTTACTTAAAAAGCAAGGAATTCAAAAATCTTGTAAGTTCTTTTAACCAAAAATTCTTCAAAAAAGAAATCTACAGAGCGGTAAAATAAGCAGTCAAGAGGTATAAAGATGCTGGCAAATGTAGTTCTTTCAACCCTAGTTGTATGTATTCCTTCGACATTATTGGCAGTTTTGATAGGTGTTTTTGCAGGGTATTTTATCAAAGTCAAAAGGTTTAAATACAGGAAAGTACTAATTAGAATAGTTTATACTCTATCTGGGCTACCGCCTGTGCTTGCAGGGCTGCTTATATACATACTTCTTTCCAGAAAAGGTCCTCTTGGTTTTTTGGACATGCTTTTTACCAAATGGGCTATGATAATTACCCAGGTAATATTAATTGTTCCTATAGTGATGCTTTATACCCTGTCTGGACTTAAAAACATAGATAGGGTTCTTGAAAACTTAGATTATTTGAACATAAAAGGACGCAAAAGGTATACAGCCATTATGAAGGAATATTCAAAAGAAATAATGTATGCTATTGTTTTGGGACTATCAAGGTCAATTTCTGAGGTTGGTGGAGTTTTGATTGTTGGAGGTAACATAGAAGGAAGCACACGAATTTTGACAACAGCCATAATTTTTGAAATTACTAAAGGTGAGTTTTCAAACGCTCTTATGCTCGGGCTAGTGCTGCTTGCCATCTCATTTACTTTTAATACAATTTTGCAAATATTGCAGGGTGATGTCTTTGATTGAAGTGGTAAATGTAAAAAAGAGTTTTGAAAACAGAGAATTGTTTGAGTGCAAAAATCTCACATTCGAAAAGAGGGGGCTTTATATTGTAAAAGGACCAAATGGTTGCGGGAAGACCACATTTTTGAAAATGCTGTTTGGAAAAGACAAAGAATATTCAGGGCGGATACACAATCTGTTTAAGAAAAACATTATGCTTCCGCAGCAGCCATATTTTTTTAAAGGGTCGGTTGAATATAATCTTGCACTTGCCCTTTCGCATGAGAGGCTAAAGTCTGCTCAAGAGGTTTTAAAGATGTTTGGTGTTCCTATTAAAGCCAACATAAATCAGCTCTCAGCTGGGCAAAGACAGCTGGTAAGTTTCTTAAGAGCGTTTTGTATACCTTCTGATGTACTTTTTTTGGATGAGCCTGATTCTTTTCTTGACAAAGATGTAAAAGAGTTTGTGTACAAACTTATAGAAGATGAAGCACAAAAAAGATGTATAATAGTTGTAACACATCATCAAGGTGCAGCTTTGAAGGGCAATGTGATACGTTTTGAAAATGGTCAGATTATTAAAGAAGGGGAGCTCTACAAATGAAGGTATTAAAAACGTATTTTGAGGTTTTTGAGATACTCAAAAATGAGTTTTGTGATTTTAATCTTGAGTCAGAAAAGGTTTCTATCCAAGAAGCAGTTTTTAGAATTGTAGCTCAAAACATTGTATCAGGAATAGATGTTCCTCACTTTGATAAGTCCACAGTTGATGGCTATGCCTTGAGGTGTGAAGAGACATTTGAAGCAAATGATGAAAACCCGGCAGTGTTTGAAATAGTGGGCGAGGTGAAAACGGGTGAGGTACCAGACCTTCAAATACAAAAAGGACAGGCTGCAAGGATATTCACAGGAGGGTATGTACCGCAAAATGCCAATGCCGTTGTGATGTTTGAAAATACCATTGAAGAGGATGGAAAACTCTATGTTTTCAAGCCAGCAAAGCCTGGCGAGAATATACTTAGAAAAGGTGAGGATATAAAAAAAGATAGCATTGTCATCAAGAAATATCAAAAACTTGAGCCTGCTCAAATTGGTGTGCTGGCTGCAATAGGGAAAAAGGATGTGGAGGTTTTTAAAAAAATAAGAGTGGGTATCATCTCAACCGGAGATGAGATAATATCGCAGGATGAAAAACTCGATAGTGCAAAGATTTATGATGTGAACTCATTTACATTGTACACATCATGCTACAAGGAATATGCTCTTCCAAAAATGTACGGGATTGTAAAAGATGATTTTGAAGCTTTAAAAGATGCCCTCTTTAAAGCTTTGCAGGAAAATGACATTGTTCTTATTTCAGGTGGAAGTTCTGTTGGCACATACGACAACACTTTAAAGGCTATTGAGAGCCTAAAAGATTCCAAGGTGCTTGTTGACGGTGTTTCAATAAAACCTGGCAAGCCAACAATAATAGCAAAGGTTGGAACAAGGGCGGTTTTTGGACTTCCTGGTCATCCTGTGTCTTGCCTTTTTATATTCAACTTTTTTGTTAAAAGGCTCATTGACATCATATTACATCAGCAGGACACTTCAAGAAAAATTCTTGCAAAGATGAAGACAAGCATTGCAACTTCATCCGGCAGAACAGAGTTTGTATTTGTAAAGCTTCATTTTGGTGATGAGATTTTAGCTGAGCCTCTTTATGGAAAATCAGGTTCGATAAATCTTTTGAATAATGCAAGTGGATATATAAGAGTTGATGCAACAAAGACCGGTATCAAGGCAGGAGATATTGTTGAGGTGATATTGATATGAAAGATTATCATTTTTATGCTGTGCTTCCCCAGCATGCAAGAGCTTGTATCCAGGAAATTCTAAAGAAATATCTGGTATTAGAAGAAGAAGAGATTTCATTGTATGATGCGAAAAATAGATTTGTTGCGGAGGATTACAAAGCTATTCACACATCTCCACCTGCAGATGTTGCTGCAATGGATGGATATGCTGTGATGGCTGAAGAGACATTTGACGCGTATGATACAAATCCAAAATATCTTGAAAATTTCAAAACTGTCCAAACAGGGGAAAGTGTTGAGAATTTCAATGCGGTTATTCCTTTTGAAGATGTCCAAGTTGAAGGCGGTAAAATAAAAATTTTTCAAAGCTACTATCCGCGTCAAAACGTGCGTTTACAGGGCGAGGATATAAAAGAAGGTGAGATGATAATCAAAAAAGGTGAGTTTTTGACATTTTTTGACAAGGTATATTTAAAAGCTGGTGGGTGGCTTGACGTCAGGGTTTACAAAATGCCAAAAGTTGCCTTTGTGCCAACTGGGGATGAGCTTGTTGATAGAATTGAAAAAGTTGGACAGCTTGTTGAGTTCAATTCGGTGATTTTTAGTGAACTTCTTTCACAGTATGGTTTTGAAATTACCATTTTTAGACCGATTGCCAACAATTTAAATGTTCTTAAAGAAACTTTGAAAAAACTTTTAGACGAGTTTGATATTGTGTTTATAAATGCTGGTTCATCTAAAGGTGACAAGGATTTGACACATGAGGCAATTCAAAGTCTTGGTAAAGTCACTGTCCATGGTATAGCTATAAAGCCTGGAAAGCCAACAGTCATAGGTGAGGTAAATGGAAAGCTTGTAATGGGACTTCCTGGTTTTCCTGTCTCCATGTTTTTTGTTCTCAAAGAGATTTTTTTAAAAGCTTTCTTTGAGGCATATTTGCTAAATCCAAAAGAAAAAAGCTACTTTGCTGTACTGGAAAGAAGGATTGGGTCGGACGTTGGAGCTGAGGAGTATATAAGAGTACAGGTTGAAAACAAGGATGGCAAAAACCATGCAAGAGTTTTAAAAAGAGGAGCAAGCGTGATTTCAAGTTTGATACGGGCAGATGGATATATAATTGTTCCAGTAAATGTGGATGTTGTGGAAGAGGGAAGTTTGGTTGAGGTAAAGATGATTTGAAAAAGGTGATGAAAATGTTTGATGGTTTTTCAAGGAAAATAAACTATTTAAGACTTTCGGTGACTGATAGATGCAACTTTTTTTGCATGTATTGCCGAACAAAGGATTTATGCTCTGAAAGCTCAAGTCAGCTATCAGAAGAAGAGATATTTAGAATAATCTCTGCATTTAAAAAGCTTGGGATACAAAAGCTTCGTATCACTGGCGGTGAACCTTTTTTGCGAGATGACATCTTTGGGATAATTGAGTTTGCAAACAAGATTGGTATAGAAAATATAAATATAACAACAAATGGTTGGTTAGATACCGAAAAGATTAAAAAGATTATTAAAAGTCCGCTCAAATCAATAAATATTTCTCTTGATACATTAGATAGAGAAAAATACAAGTTTGTAACGGGAATTGACGGCTTGGATAAGGTTTTAGAGACTATAGAAGAGCTCAAAGAACACAAAAAAGTGAAGATAAACACTGTGCTCATTCGCTCTGTGAACCTTGATGAGATAAAAGATTTGATTTCCTTTGCAAAAAAGAATAATATTATTATTCGCTTTATTGAACTTATGCCAATTGGCGTTGCCAACCAAATCTTTAAAGACGAATTTGTGAGCAAAGATGATGTTATTAAAAGGTTTAAAAGGATAAAAGAAATAGGGACAGTGGAAGTTTCGGCTGCTAAATATTACTATATTGAAGATTTCGACTACACGGTAGGTTTTATAAGTTCTGTGTCAGACCATTTTTGCAAAACGTGTAATAAAGTCAGAGTCTCATCAACTGGCATGCTTTACAACTGCCTGTTTGATAAAACTGGCTTGCGTTTAAGAGATTTTCTGAATGATGAAGCTCTCCTGCTCAGAAAGATAGAGGATTTTGTAAAAAAGAAAAAGTTGATAAGAAGCTTAGAATCAGATATGCCGATGTTCAGAATAGGAGGGTAGATTGAAGATGGAATTTACGCATATTGACAAAGATGGTCTTCCTAAGATGGTAGATGTTACGTCAAAAGAGCCAAGTTTTAGGGTTGCGAGGGCAATTGGGAAAATCTTTGTAGGAAAGGATGTTATTGAAGCAATTGAAAATAGGCTTTTACCAAAAGGGGATGTGTTTGCAACTGCTAAAATTGCAGCTATAAATGCTGCTAAAAAGACGTTTGAACTCATACCTCTTTGTCACAACATATTTTTGTCTTTTGTTGATGTTTCGTATAAAATAGAGAGGGAAGAAGGGTACATTGAAGCGGTATCAGAAGTAAAAACTGAGGCAAAAACAGGTGCTGAGATGGAAGCAATCACAGCCGTTGTCATTTTTTTAGAGACAGTGTATGACATGTGCAAAGCGGTAAAAAAAGATATGGTAATTACTGATGTCAGGCTTATAGAAAAATCTGGGGGAAAATCTGGACATTACATTTTTGAGAGTGAAAATAAAACTGCAAAGGTTGTGTCAATCAACATCAGCAGACAAAAAGGGACTCCAAAAGAACCAGTAAGTGAAGCCATTTTGATTGAAGACTATGGGATTGAAGGAGATGCCCATGCAGGGTCTTCTCATCGTCAGGTAAGTCTTCTTGATATCTCAAGCATAAAGAAGATGCAGCAGTACGGTCTTAAAGGCCTTTGTTTTGGAAAGTTTGCAGAGAACATTACAACAGAAAATTTGGATTTTCAAAAAATTTCACTTGGGACAAAACTTAAAATAGGAGATAATGTGTTACTTGAAATAAGCCAAATAGGGAAAAAGTGTCACGGCAGTGGCTGCGAAATTGCAAAGTCTGTTGGGGTTTGCATAATGCCAAAAGAGGGTCTTTTTGCAAAAGTATTAAAAGGTGGCAAGATCAAAGCAGGAGATATTATTGAGATTATAAATGGATAAAAAAATTAGTTCTAATTAGCTTTCGCTTCCGCATTCTTTTTCATTTTCTAAAAGAATATTTAGGCCATGTTCTAAAATTGGCAAAACTGCTTCAAGGCACTCTTTTACTGCTTTTGGCGAACCTGGAAGATTTATTATCAAACTGTTTTTATATATTCCTGACACTGCACGGGAAAGGTAGCTTCTCTTGTTTATCTTTCCCGTTTCATATCTTATAAGCTCTGAAATGCCTGGTGTTTGTTTTTCAACAATTTCAAGTGTTGCCTCGGGTGTCACATCTCTTTTATAAAATCCTGTTCCACCAGTTGTCAGTATCAGGTTTGCTCCGCTTTTTTGTGCCTGAACTATAGCTTCTTTTATCATTTCTTTTTCATCTGGTACAATCTTATAAAATACATTTATAAAACCTTGGGATGATAATATATCAATTAATACTTTTGCGCTCAAATCCTCTCTTTCTCCTTTTGAAGCTTTGTCCGAGCATGTGATTACTGCAAATGTAAAATTCATTCTTTCATCTCCTTCCTGCAATGCTTCTGCTACAATATTTTTTAATTGGCATTTCAAAGTCAACATAAATTTGTTATAATTATATAAGATATTTTCTTGTATTGAAAGAGGGAAAATTTGATGATAGAGATCAAAGAAGTACCACTGGAAAACCGAGAGAAAATCAAAAATTTTTGTAGTGTCAACAATGTACCTTTTAATGCAGACGCAATTTCACATGTTGTGTTGGATAGCAGCAATATATTAGGAGTTGCTCAGATCAAGATTGAAAATGGTATAGCTGAGATCTTGTCCATTTTTGTAAAGGAAGAATATAGAAACATGGGATTGGGAGATGGGCTTTTAAAAATGCAGATTAATTACTGTTATAGAAATTCAATAAGTTTTGTTAAAGTAAAAAAGGGGCTCAATGACAATTTTTTCAAAAGAGTTGGGTTTGTAGAAGAGGGAGTATATCTTGTTTTAGATGTTCAGGCATTTTATGCGAATCTAAAATGTCAGCAATAAAATTTTGTAGAAAGAGGGTAAGAGATGCAACTTGATTATGAGTGGTTCAAGAAAAAGGTCTTGGAATATGTAGGAATAAATCTTTCGTATTATAAAGAAAAACAAATGAAAAGAAGAATTGAGTCTCTTATGAAAAAAAATGGATATGAAACTTTTGCAGATTATTATAATGCGTTAACAAAGGACCAGAAACTTTTCAACGAATTTATAAATTATTTAACTATCAATGTCTCAGAATTTTACAGAAACCCTCAACAGTGGGAGATACTTGAAAAAGAAATAATGCCGTATATACTAAAGAGGACAAAGAGACCCAAGATATGGTCTGCTGCCTGTTCCACAGGCGAAGAGCCATATTCAATTGTAATGCTTTTGACAAGATTTTTTCCTTTGAGTGAAATAAAGATTTTAGCAACCGATATTGATGATGATGCTATAAGAAAAGCCAAAGAGGGAGTATATATGAAAAAGAGCTTAGAAGGACTGCCTCAAGAATTTGTAAGAAGGTTTTTTAAAGAAAATGGAGAATTATATTACATAAGTGATGAAATAAAAAGATGTGTTGAATTCAAACACCATGACCTTTTGAAAGACCCTTATCCAAAGGATATTGACCTGATTGTATGTCGCAATGTTTTAATATACTTTACTGAAGAAGCGAAGGATATGGTCTACAGAAATTTTAACAAGTCGCTTGTCATGAATGGTATTTTGTTTGTAGGTTCAACCGAACAGATAATAATGCCTCAAAAATATGGGTTAAAACCCATAAAAACCTTCTTTTATGAAAAGGTGATGAATATTTGAACACAAGGAAAATAACATACGCAGGTATGATGGTGGCACTGATAATAATCTTTTTGATATTTGCTTCAATCTTGCCACGAGCAAATAGCATATTTTATATACTTTGCTCTGTAAGTATCATGATAATGGTTTGGCTCTTTGGAATTAAAGAGGGATTTTTAGTATATATTGCAAGTTCTTTGTCAGGGATATTTTTAATTCCTAACAAGCTTGTAGCAATGGTTTATATTTTAATTTTTGGTCTATATCCTATAATAAAGGCTTTATGTGAAAAAGGCTTTCCCATTTATGTAGAGTTTTTTTTAAAGCTTTTGTATTACAACTTTGCGTTAATTATTTTATATTTTATGTTCAAACTAATTATAAAAGAGATTCCGCATTTCAAATATGGAATACTTCTTACAGTTATTTCTTCAGAAGTTATTTTTATTCTGTATGATTATCTTCTTACGCTGATTTTACAAAAACTAAAGAGCTTCAAAATCTTTGGAGGGACTAACCATGGCTGAGCTTGTGATAAAAGACGCGCTTTCGTTTTTGGTAGCATTTGTCATTGTAACCATCATCACACCGTATGTGCAGAAAAAATCTATTGAGCTGGGGTTTGTAGACAGACCCAATCCCCGAAAAATTCATTCAACACCTATACCGGTGACAGGCGGTATAGCTCTCTTTTTGGCTTTTTTCATATCCCAGTTTTTGATAAGAGGTTTTAGCAAGGAATTTTTAGGATTTTTTATTGCTTCATGTTTGATTTTAGCAATAGGTCTTTTAGATGACTGGTATAAATCACAAGGGAAAGAACTGAGTGCCCTGCCAAAATTCATTGTTCAGATTTTAGCATGTTCAATAGTATTCTTTATGGGAATACAGATTGAAGGGATTACAAATCCTTTTACACATAAATTCATAAGCTTTCCTGTTTGGTTCCAGTATATAGCAACAGTTATTTGGCTTTTTGGAGTGACAACTGTTATAAACTTTATTGATGGTATAGACGGACTTGCAGCTGGTATTACCACAATTTCCGGAACAACCCTGTTTTTTGTTGCACTGATGAATCTGAGCATAATATCAACCGCAAAGGTTTCAACATATATGGCAGCAGCTTTAGTGGGTGTGTCTTCTGCGTTTTTGATATTCAATCGTCATCCGGCTAAAATCTTTATGGGCGACAGCGGTGCCACTTTTTTAGGGTTTGTGCTGGGAACAATTGCGGTAGAAGGGACTTTTAAGGTTGCAACGGTAGTATCACTGATAGTACCAATTTTGACACTTGGACTTCCCATTTTTGATAACCTTTTTGTCATATTCAAGAGAATCAAAGAAGGCAAGCCTATTTATCAGGCTGACAGAAGCCAGGTGCATTTTAGGCTTTTGGAGGCAGGTTTGAATCAGAAACAGACAGTCTTGTTTTTATACCTTGTTAGTATTTGTTTTTCTTTGACATCCCTGATTATCATGCTTCTTGCCAGAAGATAAGATATCAAAGTTTTTTAAGTTCTTTTTCTTGTTCTAAGCCGCCCATTGATTAAATATTTTTCTTAATATGAAAGATTAACATAACTTTTTGAAAGGGTGGTTTGGAATGAGAAAAAGAATTATTTTTTTTGTTGTGCTTTCTTTTTTAATCTTCTTGGCAGGTTGCAGCTGGGAAAGTCTATCTTCCACCTCACAGGAAAGTAATTACAATAACGACAGCAGTCAAACAGACGATAGCATCAAATTTGAGATTGTGGAAAGTGATGCTTATTTTTCTCAACAAACTGGACAAAGTGAGAATCTTGCAAGTATTAAAACTATTTTTTGTGATAAAAATCACAATTTGGTGTTGACAGAAGTTTTATCAACCAAGACACTTGATGTTGCAAAAAGAGGGCTTGAACTTTCCATTTTTTCTGCTTCTCGACAGCACACTCTCAGAAGTTTTGGGCTTTTTTGTATCTTTCCTGACAGTGTGAAGATAAACTTCTTGAAAATTGAAAATGGCACTGCAGCTGTTGACTTAAATAATGAGTTTTTCAAACAAAAATATTTGGATTTTTACATCAAAGCAATAACCTTTTACTTGACATCGTTTGAAAATATAGATAGAGTATACTTTTATAATGAAGGGAGAAGGTATATAAACAAAGCCTTTGAGCGAAAAAAAGCAGGACAGGTTATAATTTTTGTTCCTCAAAAGGTTTTGACAGAGATTTTTCTAATTCCTAAATGGATAGATATTCCAGAAAAGTTTAAAAATATTCCCATGACATTTGCACAAAAAAGTTTAATCAATAGTCTTAGCTGTAGATTTTCTAAGTTAAATGGGTTAAAATTGAATAATGTAAAGATAAAAGAAAATACTTTGTATATTGATCTGTCAAAAGAGCTATTAAACCTAAAAGGTAGTAGCCAAGTAGATATTATTCTTTCTTCAATATGTTTTACTGCAAGGGGAATAGACAAAACTCTTAAGTATTTAAAGATCTCAATAGATGGGAAAGAACCTTATCTTGACCAGTATGACTTGAAAGAAAATATAGATATAGGCCAGTTCAAGCTTAACAGTTTAAAAATAAGATTGTAAAAGGAAAGGAGCAAAAAGATAATGAGACAAGACCAGAGAGCTTACAATGAGATTCGACCAATAAAAATAACACGAAACTTTATCAAATATGCAGAAGGTTCATGCCTTATCGAAATGGGCAACACAAAAGTAATTGTCACAGCAACCATTGACGACAAGGTACCACCGTTTAAAAAGGGAAGTGGGGAAGGATGGATAACAGCTGAATACTCAATGCTACCCCGTGCAACCCAGCAGAGAAATGTAAGAGATATAAATAAACTGAGGCTCAGTGGAAGAAGTCACGAAATTCAAAGACTTATTGGAAGGGCACTCAGAGCAGGTATAAACTTTAAAGCGCTTGGAGAAAGAGTAATAATCATAGACTGCGATGTAATCCAGGCAGATGGAGGAACAAGAACAGCGTCTATCACTGGCGGGTTTATTGCCATGTTTGATGCGTGCAAAAAACTTTACGATGAAAAGATAATTGAAAACTTTCCTGTAACAGACTTTGTTGCGGCTGTATCTGTGGGAATTTGCGACGGCGTTGAAATGCTTGACCTTTGCTTTGAAGAGGATTCAAAAGCTGCAGTTGACATGAACCTTGTTATGAACGATAAAGGTGAGTTTATTGAGATACAGGGAACTGCTGAAGGAGCTCCTTTTTCATGGGAGCAATTCCAGAAACTCTTGGAGCTTGGCAAACAGGGTATACAAAAGATAATAGAAGTACAAAAAGAAGTTTTGGGACAAGATTGCGAGCTTGTTGGGAGTGTGCCAAAAGATGAGAAAACTTCTCGTTGCGACCAAGAATGAGGGAAAAGCAAAGGAAATAAAGCAGCTCATTGGAAGTTATTTTGACGACGTGGTTACACTAAACGATTTTGACAGCAGTGTAAACATCATAGAAGATGGCAGAACGTTTGAAGAGAATGCTTTGAAAAAGGCAAAGATGATATATACCCTTTACAGGCAGCCCACACTTGCTGATGATTCTGGGCTTGAGGTGGATGCTTTAGGTGGAAGGCCGGGTGTGATGTCTGCAAGGTATGCAGGAGAGAGAGCCACAGATGAGGATAGAATAAAAAAACTTTTGGATGAGCTAAAAAATGTGCCAGAAGACAAAAGAGGAGCGCAGTTTGTATGTGTTCTTGTTTTTATTGACCAGCAAGGTAGGATATATCAGACAAAAGGTATTTGCCGTGGCAGAATAGCCTTTGAACCAAGAGGCGAAAATGGTTTTGGTTATGACCCTGTGTTTGTACCTGATGGATTTGACAAGACATTTGCAGAGCTTGACAGCCATATAAAGAATCAAATATCTCACAGAGCAAAGGCTTTTGAAAACTTAAAAAAGATTCTGGGTGAGATTTACAATGAAGGTACTTGTAATTAGTGATACACACGGGATTGTATATGATGCAGAGAGGATTATTAAAAAATACGAGAAGAACATAGAAATGTGCATTCACCTTGGAGATTTGGTAAAAGATGCAATTTATCTACAAAGCAGGTTTCCCAATCTCAAGTTTGAGATTGTAAGAGGCAACAATGACTTTACAAAGGATTTTCCGTCTGAGAAGATAATTGAGTTTGGTGGCAAAAAGATCCTCATCACCCATGGTCATTTGTATTCTGTGAAGTCAACATATGACCTTATTGTAAATCATGCAAAGGCATTTAGAGTGGATGCCTGCTTTTTTGGTCATACTCATCAGCAGGAGGAGTTTTATTCAGATAGCATTCTCTTTTTAAATCCGGGAAGTTTAGCTTTTTCAAGGGATGGTTCAAGGTCGTTTGCAATAGCAGAAGTTACTCCTTACGGGGTTGTAGCATATTTGGAAAAGGTGTGAAAGAAATTGATAATAGCCCAAGGTGAACTTGTGAATATAAGAGAGGTTAGGTGGGGGGACTTAAAATATCTTCAAAAATGGGCAAATGATCCAGAAGTTACCTACTGGGCAAGAGCAGAAACAAATATTTCAAATGTGACTATAGGTGAGTTTAGAAGATGGTATTACAGGCGTTCCTCCTCTTCTGTTAAAAGATTTATCATAGAAACAAAGGAATCAAAAAAGCCGATTGGTTCTATTTCCTATAGAGATTATGATTCTATTAACAAAGTGGTAGTTCTTGGCATACATATTGGAGAAAAGAACTACTGGGGAAAAGGATTTGGCACCGATGCAATTAAAGCGTTTGTGAAATACCTTTTTGATACACTTGATATCAATAGGATAGAACTTGATACTTTCGATGAGAATATAAGGGCAATTAAAGCATATCAAAAGTGCGGTTTTAAGATTGAGGGCGTTTTAAGAGAAGCAAGGCTTATTGAAGGAAAATTTCATGATGTAATTATTATGGGAATGACAAGAAAAGATTATTTAAAAATAGCAAACAAAACTTAAATGTGATATAATAAAAACAAACACAAAATAACCCAAACAGAATAAGGAGGACAAAAATGAAAAGTATAAATTGCATCGGTGCTGATTTTGGTGCGTCAAACGGAAGGGTTTTTGTAGGCAGGTTTGACGGGTCTGTTTTGGAGCTTTGTGAGGTTCACAGGTTCGAAAACAATCCTGTGCGGCTTGGTAAAAGTCTTTTTTGGGATTTCCTTTACCTTTTTAACAATCTTAAGATTGGAATCTACAAAGCAAAAAAAGAATTTGAAAGTATAACAAGTATAGGGGTTGACACATGGGGTGTGGATTATGGTTTGATAGACAAATGTGGAAATCTTATTTCAAACCCCTATCATTATCGTGACCTGAGAACAAAATCAGCTATTGAGGAAGTAGGAAACATTATACCCCTCAATCAGTTGTATAACACCACTGGTATTCAATTTATGAATTTCAACACCATTTACCAGCTGTACATAGACTACAAAACAAGACCTGAGATAATGAAAAATGCTTCATCGCTTTTGTTGATGCCAGATCTTTTTGCTTATTTTTTAACAGGTGAAAAGGTAAACGAATACACTATTGCTTCAACTTCTCAGCTTTTAGATGCCCACAAGAGAAAATGGAGTTTTGAGATCATTGAAAAACTTGGGTTTGAAAAAGATTTATTTAATGATATAATTTATCCAGGAAACATTTTAGGAAAACTTTCAAAGGAGATTCAAGAAGAGCTTGAGGTAGAAAGCATACCTGTTATAGCAGTAGCAAGCCATGACACAGCTTCAGCTGTTGTGGCAGCACCGTTTTCTGACGGAAAACAAACAGTTTTTCTTAGCTGTGGCACATGGTCGTTGATGGGGGTTGAACTTGACAGTCCTTTAATAAACGAGAAAACATTTGTAAAAAACTTTACGAACGAAGGCGGGGTTGAGAACAAAATAAGGTTTTTGAAAAATATCACTGGGCTTTGGATTATCCAGCAGCTAAAAAGCGCATGGAGCAAAAAGTTCGAAGAAGTAAATTACAATCTCATAAGTGAACTTGCACAAAAATCCAATGTTGATTACGCAATCGATCCTGACAGTGTACAGTTTTTAGCACCTGTCGATATCATTTCGGAAATAAAGAACTTCTGCAAAACACACTTTGGAAAAGAACCAGAAACACTTGGGGACATTGCAAAAGCAGCTTACAATGGAATTGTTAAAAAATACCAAAACACAGTTGAGGAGATAGAAAACTTAACAGGGCTTAAGATTTCTACAATAAATATGGTTGGTGGAGGTATTAGAGATAAGTATCTTTGCGAGCTTACAGCAAAGATTACACAAAGAGATGTTGTAGCAGGACCTGTTGAGGCAACAGTACTTGGCAATATTATTATGCAACTTATAGCTTTAGGTGAGATTAAGAATCTGCAGGAAGGAAGAGAGCTTCTCAAAAAGAGTATACAGTTTGAATACTACAAAGGGAGGTAAGAGGAAAAGTGCTTGCGATTGAGCGAAGACAAAAGATTATGGCGATGTTGAATGAAAACAAAAGTGTGCTTGTACCTGAGCTTGCAAAGCTTTTCAATGTTACAGAAGAGACAATAAGACGTGACCTTGAAAAGCTTGAAAAAGAAGGTCTTCTGAAAAGAACGTATGGCGGGGCGGTATTGGTTGAGAACTACAATGTTGATATTCCTTTTGAGTTTAGAAATGTTACAAACATAGAGGGTAAAAAGCAGATAGCACTGAGCTTGATAAAGTACATTGAAGATGGCGATACTCTTGTGATGGATTCGAGCACATCTGCGCTTCAGGTTGCAAAGCTTTTGAAAACAAAGAAAAAAATCACTGTTATTACAAACTCAGAGCAGATAATCAATGAGCTAAAAGTTTTTGAAGACACAATAAAGGTTATCTCAACTGGTGGGACACTTAGAAACAAATCTTTGTCGCTTGTCGGACCAATAGCTGAACAGACTTTGCGGTCTTTAAATGCAAACAAAGCAATAATATCCTGTAAAGGTTTTGATATTGAAAAAGGGTTTACTGAGTCAAACGAGCTTGAAGCTCAGGTCAAAAAACTCATGATTGAGATAGCAGATAAAGTCTACATGATAGCAGACCATACAAAGATGAACAAGACAGCTTTAGTAAACATTGCAACACTTGACGATGTTGATTTTATCTTCACAGACAAGATACTGCCGCCAAGCCAAGAAAATGCAATCAGAGAGAAAAATGTAGAGATTGTATATTGCTAAAAAAGGGGCAAATAGCCCCTTTTTTATATCTTTTTTGTTGAGGAAAAAAGAATGTCGTAAAAGTTTGGAAAAGAGATTGATACGCAGTCTGCATCCAAAATGGTACTTTCACCCTCCACTGCACATGCCATGATAGATGCTGCCATTGCTATTCTGTGATCTTTATATGAATTTACAACTGCACTTTTGAGTTTTTCTCTTGAACCTATTATTTCGAGTCCGTTTTCAAGTTCATAGCACTCAGCTCCAAAACTTTTCAGCATCTCAACTGTTGTCTTTATTCTATCACTCTCTTTTACTCTTAGCTCTGAAGCATGGTCAATTATGGTTTTACCTTCGGCAAATGCCGCTGCAACTGCCAAAATAGGTATTTCGTCTATGATGCGCGGAATATCGTTTTTTTCAACCTTTACACCTCTTAGGTTGCTGCTTCTTGCAACTATTTTTCCCACAAGCTCTCCATTTCTATTTTCCACATCTTCAATTTTAATCTCAGCACCCATTTGTTTTAGAACATCAATTATACCTGTTCTTGTTGGGTTTAAAATGCAGTTTTCAATTACCACTGAGCTACCTTCACATATCAGTGCAAGAACAATAAAAAATGCTGCAGATGATATATCTGATGGAATTTTTATCTTTATACTGGAAATTTGACTCGGCAGTATCTCTACTGTATATACCCCATCTTTTTCCCAGCTTTTTATATTTGCTCCTGCATGCTTTAACATAAGCTCTGTGTGATCTCTTGACTTAGGACTTTCTTTTATGACACTTTTGCCTTCAGCTTTTAAAGACGCAAAAATCAATGCAGATTTTACCTGCGCACTTGGAATAGGTAAGGTATATTCAATCGGTTTTAATTTTTTGCTGCCTTTTACCTTAATAGGCAAGAAATCTTCTTTTTCTAAAAACTCAAACTCAGCTCCCATTTGAGAAAGAGGTACTGTGACCCTTTTCATAGGTCTTTTTTTAAGGGAGCTGTCACCTGTCAAAATAGATTCAAATTCCTGGGTTGACAAAATACCAAGGAGAAGTCTTGTGGTTGTTCCTGAATTTTGACAGTCCAGTATCTGTTTTGGAGCACTAAGAGCAAAGCCATTTCCTTTAACAATTATTTTGTCATTTCGAATTTCTATGTCAGTGCTAAGATTTTTGAAACAATTGATGGTCGCCAAGCAATCGTCTGAAAAAAGAAAGTTTTCTATTTCTGTCACACCATTTGCCAAACTTCCAATCATGATACTTCTGTGGGATATTGACTTGTCAGGCGGAACAATTACATTTGAGTTTATTTTTCTTCTTCCATCAATCTTAACATTCACTTTCTATCACTCACAATCTTATCTCTAATTAATTTTGCTTTTTCAAAGTAAGAGTAAATTTGGCTATAGTTTTCATATTGCAAACTTAATTTAAAATTTTTCAAAAGTTCAATATAAGCATCAATAAGTTCAAGTAACACGTTCTTGTTGGAGATTGATATATCTGCCCACATTTTTGGACTGGAGGAAGAAATACGAGTTATATTTTTAAAACCTCCTCCAGCAAATTTGCAATATATCTCGCTACTACTTAACATATTCACAAGCCCTGCAGACACAACATGAGGAAGATGTGAGATAACTCCAGTTATTTTGTCGTGAAGTTCGAAGTCAATCTCCTCAACCTTGCATCCAATTGATTGTAATAGATTCTTAAGCTTTTCAATATCCTCTTCTCTATTGATCCCAGTTGGGGTTATGAAGTAGTATGCACCATTAAAGAGTGTATCAAATGAATATTCATAGCCTATCTTTTCAGTGCCTGCCATGGGATGTCCACCGATGAAATTGGTAATTTTATGTTCGATGGAATACTTGCAAATCTGAGTTTTGGTACTTCCAACATCTGTTATGATTCCATTTTTGATTTTTGATGATAATTTGCTAAGAATAGGTATACTTTCTAATACTGGGGCACATATGAAACTAAAGGCATACTCATCTTCTGCTTCATCTAAGTCTTCAATCTTTTCTTTTACAATGCCCTCACAAATAGCTTTTTCAACTGCACTTTTGTTTATATCGTAAGCATGAATTTCATACCCGTATCTTTTGAACGCTTTTGCAAGTGAACCACCAATGAGACCAAGCCCTGCTATGAGTATCCTTTCCCTTACCATTTTCTCTATACACTCTTTCCAATTGATTTTGCTATTAAAGATATCTCTTTTACAAGTTTGTCAAACTCCTCAGGTGTGATTGACTGAGGTCCGTCAGATAAAGCCTTTTGCGGGTTTGGATGGACCTCAATCATAAGCCCATCAACTCCTGCTGCAATTGCCGCTTTTGAAAGTGCTGGAACATACTTTGCTTTCCCTGCTGCATGGCTCGGGTCAACTATTATTGGAAGATGACTTTTTTCCTTTACAACAGGGATTGCTGAAATGTCCAAAGTGTTTCTTGTTGCTGTCTCAAATGTCCTTATTCCTCTTTCGCATAAAATAACATTTGGATTTCCTTCGCTTAAAATGTATTCAGCAGCATTCAGCCACTCTTCAATTGTTGCTGCAAGCCCTCTCTTGAGAAGAACTGGCTTGTCTTGTCTTCCTACATATTTTAGCAAGTTAAAATTTTGCATATTTCTTGCACCAATTTGAAAAATATCTACATAGTCATACGCTCTGTCAACAGCGCTTTCACTTATTACCTCTGTTATTACTAAAAGATCATACTTTTGTGCAGCTTCTTTGAGGATTTTCAATCCTTCTTCCTCAAGACCCTGGAAAGAATATGGAGATGTTCTTGGCTTATAAGCTCCGCCACGTAGAATCTTTGCACCGCTTCTTTTAATCTTTTCTGCAACTTCAAACATCTGCTGATAACTTTCAATTGCACAAGGACCGCCAATGAGCGTAAGTGTATCTCCGCCAATTTCTACATCTTTGATTTTTACAACTGTAGGTTCGGATTTGAATGTTCTGCTTGCAAGTTTGTAGCTCTCAAGGATTGGTATTATTCTATCAACACCTGGTAAAAGCTCAACAGGAACATCAGACAGAATTCTCTCATCGCCAATGACACCAATCACAGTTCTTTCAACGCCCTGTGAAATGTGGGGCCGAAGGCCCAGTGATGTGATAAGCTTTACAACTTCTTCAATATCTGACTCTTTACAGTCCTTTTTCATTACAATAATCATATTCATCGCCTCCATACTACCATTTTTTATTTTACTACAGTTTGCATCCGTTCTACCATTCTTCAAATTTTCTTTTTCTATAGAATTTCTTTCAAAGCCTTTATGAATCCCATATTATCACCTTCCTGCCCAGTTGTGACTCTCAGATATGTTGGCATACCGAATATGTCGCCTGGTCTTACTATTATACCTTTTAAAAGAAGCTTTTTGAACACATCAACAGCATCCTTCTTTACATCTACCATTACAAAATTTCCATATGATTTTATATAGAAAAGACCCATTTCTTCAAAGTTTTTATAGAAAAATTCAAGAGACTTTTTATTAAGTTCTTTTGCCTTTTTTACATGTTCTTCATCGTCAAGAGCAGCAGAAGCTGCAATCTGTGCCAGGTGATTTACATTAAAAGGTGGTCTTACTCTGTTTAATTTTTCAATGATTTCCTCTGATGCCATTACATACCCAATTCTTAAAGATGCAAGACCATAGATCTTTGAAAATGTCTGAAGAACAATAAGATTTTCAAATTCATAAAGCCACTCTGTAGCATCTGGGTATTCAGGGTCATCTATATACTCTTTATAAGCCTGGTCCACAACAACCGCAATGTGTGAAGGTACTGATTTTATAAAATCATATAATTCTTTCCTTTTAACAATAGTACCAGTTGGATTGTTTGGATTGCAAATCCAAATTACTTTTGTTCTTTCATTTATATTGTTATAGAAAGCCTCTAAATCATGGGTAAAGTCTTTTAATGGAAGTTCGATTGGTACACCGCCCATCACTTTTGTAACTGTTTCGTATCGGGGAAAAGAAGGTTTTGCCATTATTGCATTGTCCCCTGGATTAATAAATACAGCTGCTATAAATTGAGTGATTTCATCAGACCCTGCCCCCAGAAGTATCTGCGATGGTTTTACACCCAGCTTTTTTGAAAGTTTGAGTTTTAGTTCTGTACAGTTTCCATCCGGGTAAATACCAAGTTCATCCAAGTTTTGCATCAAAGCTTTTTTAACATTTTCGGATGGTCCTAAAGGATTTTCATTTGAAGCAAGTTTTATTACCTTTTCAAGGCCAAGCTCTCTTTTCACCTCAGAAATAGGTTTGCCAGGGATATAGGGTGAAATTGTATTAATTACTTCTCTGAACAAATTAACACACCCCTAATTTACGATTTTCAATAATTTTATTATCAACTATTAGGAGTTGTCAAGAAAAAAGTGATGGACAAAAAATATAGTAGATTTAATTTAGCAGAAATGTTTGTGGATTAGTTATAAACTTTTTAATTTATCAGGCTCCAAAAAAGTCAATTTTTCAGGGGAAAAATATAAAATTTTTCAGGGTTACATTTCTACAATTTATAGTTATAATTTATTTTAGATTCACAATTTTAAAAGTCTTTTTGCCCGTAGAAACGTCAAAATATACAGTAAGGAGGGTTTGAGATGTCAAAAAAATTAAAAGTATTTGCTTGGTTTATTTGTTTTGTGTTCATTTTTTCAACTCTTATTACATTCCCAAGTTTAAAATCTGATTTTGTGAAAGCGGCTTCAAGCAATCAACCCGTAAAGACATTGACATTTTTCTATGGAGATTCAAATGCAGATCCTCATCCAGACCTGTTTAGCACTCCTATTGGTAAAGAAATTACAAAACTTACAGGTGTAAAACTCAAAATCGAATACTTAGCAGGACAGGATGAAGCAACAAAAATTGGTCTTATGTTAGCATCTGGTGATTTACCAGATTTGATTCATGGTCATCAGGAGCATGGAAAGTTAATAGAAGCTGGTGTATTGGTACCACTTGATAACTATATTCAAAAATACGGGAAATATTGTAAACAGATTTACACTGATAAAGACCTCAAAAGACTCAGACAGAAAGATGGAAAAATTTATTTCTTGTCTCCTTACAGAAACGAAATAACTCCAGACTTAAAACCAGATGGCTTCTGGCTACCAATTGATCTTCTTGAAAAAGCAAAATGGCCGAAGGTAAGGTATTGGGAGGACTATCAGCAGCTCATTAGAGATTATGTAAAGAAAAATCCTACTATTGAGGGGAAACCAACCATTGGATTTACATTTATTACAGAAAGTTGGAGATTCTTCACTTTAGAAAATCCGCCTTCATATCTTATGGGATATCAAAATGATGGTGATGTAATTGTTGACCCGAAGACATATGAAGCAAAAGTTTATTCTACAATGGGAGGGTCAAAGAGATACTATAAAGATTTGAATAAGATGTGGAAAGAGGGACTTATTGACAAAGAAGTGTTCGTTCAAAACTACGACACATATCTTTCTAAGATTGCTCAGGGTAGAGTTGTAGGATTCTATGATCAGTGGTGGCAATTTGGATATGATGCAGAGGCTTCACTGAAGAATGCAAAGAAATACAATAGAATGCATATTTCATTCCCAGTTGTTTACAAAGGTGTTCAAAGAGCAAGATATCTTATGATTCAGCCGATTGGCGCAAGAGATGGTATTAGCATAACTAAGAAGTGTAAAGATCCTGTTACAGCATTTAAGTTCTTGGACAAACTGTGCTCTTTAGAAGCTCAAAAACTTATGTATTGGGGAATAAAAGGTGTTGATTACAGTGTAGACAAAAACGGAAAAATGTACCTAACAGATAAACAGAAAAAACAGAGAGAAGACCCTGTTTACAGGAAGAAACAAGGTCTTGGATACTGGTGGGTATTTCCACATGCATATTTGAAGCTGCAGGATGGAAATTACAGAGAGCCCGGATTTGACCCAGAGTATGTATACAAGAACTTCTCACCAGCTGAAAAGAAAGTTCTCGATGCATATAAAGCTAAATACTTCATGCAACCTCCATTTACAGATCCTCCACTTGAAACACCTTATGGATTTGCATGGGAAATCAATATTCCTGCTGATAAGCCTCAAGTTACAATTGCTCAACAGAAGATGAGCGAAGTGAGAAGAAAATATCTACCACAACTTGTAATGGCAAAGACAGATGCAGATTTTGATAGAATATGGAAAGAATTTGTTCAGGCATTTGAAAAAACAAATTACAAAGTTTATGAGCAGTTCAAGACAGAAATGATTCGCTGGAGAGTAAAGAATTGGAACTAAATATGGAATAAATTTGTGGTATATTCTATAGGGAAGTCCTCTTATTTTAGAGGTCTTCCCTATAAATTTTTGTAACCTAAAAATAATTTCAACAAAGGAGGAGGGTTCTTGTGGACTTATCTAAATTTGATGTAAAAAAATTCTGGGAAGAGAATGATTTTTGTAGGCTTAATTTTGACAAAAAAACAAGGATTCCTATCCACTTTTGGCTTGATGACCATTTTCTGTTTGAGCTGGTGGGTCCTTTTTCAACAGTTGATTATTATTCTAAAAAATCATACAGACTTCAAATTCATAAAAAAGCTAATGACGTATTGGAAAAGGAACTTGGAAGAAGATTTTATTCTGAGGAAGAAATTGAGCCACCAGAACCAACAAGGTTTGAGATTGTCATGGGAAGTAAAGTAGTGATATCAGAAGGTGGGACACCTTGGCTTGAACCGGCAATTGAAAGTTTAGATGAGATGAAGAGTTATATAGAAAAAATAGAGAAGATTGATGTAAAAAAAGTAGTTACACCTGAACTTTTGAAGGCAAAAGAAGATTATGAAAAAGCGACAGGGAAGAAACTAAAATGGGGGCATATGACAAGAGGACCTGCTACAATTGCAACAAGTTTATTGGGGACAACAAGTCTTTGTATATTGCTCATGGATGAGCCAGAGCTTATGGATGAGTTTTTTGAGATATTAAAGGAAAAGCTCGTGGAATATATAAAAAATTTAAGAGATTACTGTGAAGTTGAATATAACGGAATTGCAATTAATGATGATAACTGTTTTTTATTTTCGCCCAAGTTATATGAAAGATACTGTGCACCTATTTTAGAGAGTTTGTTTAAAAATTTTGCACCAAGAAAAGAAGATACTCGCTATCAACATTCGGATAGCAATATGCAGCACCTACTTCCTATTTTAAATGACCTTGGAGTAAATAGCGTTAATTTTGGGCCTGAAATTCACCCTGCAACGATAAGAAAGTTTATGCCAAATGCATTGATTTATGGACAGATGCCACCATTTATATTGAGAAATGGGAGTGCAGAAGAAATTATCGAGTACGTAAAAAGAGATATGCAAGTTTTAAAAGATGATGGAAACTTTATCGAGACACCAGCAGGTTCTGTTGCATCAGGTACTCCTCTTGAAAACATAAAAATATACATGTGGGCAGTTCAAGAATATGGAAAAATATAGACTTTTGACATATCAATTTTATGGGGGAAATATGTTAGATTTTAAGGGTTGTTTTTATCTAAATACTATGTAAAATGAACAGTAGAGAATGATAATTGTTCATCCTTGATAAAAATTCAAAGAGAGGAGGCGTTTCAATTTGAAATTTTTAAGAAAAATTTCGATTGTGGTAGCGCTTGTTTTCATTATTTCCGCGGTGCTGGGTGGGATTGTACCTGTATCTTCCCAGAAGGTTGAAGGTGCATCAAAAAAGGTTGTAACTTTTACAATGTTTAGTGCAGATGCGACAGTACAGTATCACCCAGATATTTTCAGTACTGCTATTGGGCAAGAGATTACAAAAAGGACAGGCGTAAGATTGAAAATCGAACACTTTGTAGGAATGGACCAGGCAACAAAGATATCACTTATGCTTGCATCTGGTGATTTACCAGACTTGGTTTATGGCAGTGGTGAGCACAAACAATTTATTCAGAACAAAGCTTTAGTTCCGCTTGATAACTACATTCAAAAATATGGTCAGTGGACAAAGAAGGCGTACTCTCAGGCAGATTTGAGGAAACTTCGCCAAGCTGATGGACATATTTATTTCTTGAGCTACACAAGAGGTGAAGTGTCACCAAGTGCAAGTGGTGAAGGTTTATATGTAATGATTGACATGTTACAAAAGAATAACTGGCCAAGATTAAAGTACTGGGAAGATTTGATGCCAATGTTAAGAAATTATGTTAAGAAATATCCAAAGTACAAAGGTATGCCTGTAATAGGCATGTCAGCAATTACAGAAGGCGCAAGATTCTATGTAATTCAAGATCCTGCAACAGGTTTGAATGGTCTTATAGCAGATACTGTACAAGTTGATCCGAAAACATATAAAGCAAGCTATGACCCTGCAGGAATAGGAATGTACAAAGCTTACAAGGCACTAAATGCTCTGTGGAATGAAGGTTTGTTTGATAAAGAAGCATTTGTTCAGACATATGACCAATGGGCTGCGAAAGTTGCTCAAGGTAGAGTTGTGACAAGCTGGGGAAGGTCATGGCACTTTAACACAGCATTCAATACACTACGAAAGAATGGCGAAGATGATAGAATCCTTGTTCCATTTGGCATTGTATTTAAAGGGGTTAAAAAATCAAGATATGTGATGCTTCAGTCAATTGGAACAAGAGATGGCATAAGCATTACAAAGAAGTGTAAAGATCCTGTAAGAGCATTCCAGTTCTTAGACCAAATGCTCAATCCAGATATTCAGAAACTTATGTTCTGGGGTATTAAAGGAAGAGATTATCTTGTTGACAATAAAGGTAAGATGTACAGAACACAAGCTATGATTGACAAAGCAAGAGACCCTGTTTACCAGAAACAAGAAGGGCTTGGCTACTGGAACATCTGGCCAAGATGGCAGCTCAAGCTTCCAGATGGAAATTATGTAAAACCTGAACTTGATCCAGATATTGCATATATGCAATGGGCACCAGCACAAAAGAAAGTGCTTGAAGCATACAAAGCAAAAACATTTGTTGAACCACCATTTGCTGATGAACCTGAATGTCCACCTTGGGGATATGCATGGGAGATCAACGTTCCACCTGAAAAGCAAAAAGAAATCCAGGTTCCACTCAACATTGCTAACGACCTTGCAAGGAAGTATATACCAATGCTTATAATGGCTCCAAAGGGCAAGTATGATGAGGTATGGAACAAATACAAAGCAGAGGTTAGATCAAAGATTAACACAAAACCAATTGAAGAGTTCTATACACAGGAAATGAGACAGAGAATGGCAGATTGGTACGGGATTAAAGTTAAGTAATGTTTCTGAAACCTCAAAGGGAAGAGGTAAAACCCTCTTCCCTTATATAACTAAATTGTTAAGACTACATTATAATGGGTACTAATCTTGTAGGAGCAAAGTTTTAAAAGGAGGTAATTACATTGGATGCAGTATACTACAATGGTTCAAAGAAAACGTTCTGGCAAAAAGTAAAAGAGCAGAAAGAACTTGTTTTTATGATATTTCCATTTGTCTTGTATGTAATTTTGTTTCACTACATACCACTTTGGTGGTGGGTCATTGCATTTAAAGAATACAGGCCATTCCAAGGTGTTTGGGGTTCAGAGTGGGTAGGTTTGCAGCAATTTAAAGATTTATTCAGCGACTCTGGTTTTTGGCTTGCTATGAGAAATACAATTGTTATAAGCTTTTTGAAGCTTGTTACGTCCTTTGCAGCAGCTATCTTACTTGCATTGATGCTTAACGAAGTGAAGAATATGTTATTTAAAAGAACTATTCAGACAATTTCATATCTTCCACACTTTGTTTCTTGGGTTGTGGCGGCGAGTATAGTTATAAGTGTGCTTTCACCTGAGTCAGGTATACTCAATCAAATTTTGATGTCACTCAAGATTATTAAACAGCCAATTGTCTGGATGGGTGAAGGACATTATTTCTGGTGGATATTGGCTCTCTCGAATGTTTGGAAGGAAACAGGATGGAATGCTATAGTGTATTTGGCAGCAATGACAAGTATAGACCCTGAACTTTACGATGCTGCAAGCGTGGATGGTTGTGGAAGACTGCAGAAGATAAGATATGTAACACTGCCAGGGATTGCTCCAACAATTAGTATGCTTCTTATTCTCAACGTTGGTTGGCTTTTGAATGCTGGTTTTGAACAGGTTCTTTTGCTCAGAAACCCCCTTGTTCAGGATTACTCTCAAATTCTTGACACCTATGTTCTTGATTATGGTATTACAATGTACAGATATTCATATGCTACAGCTGCTGGTATGTTTAAGAGCGTTGTAAGTATTTTGCTTGTGTTGTTTGCAAATAAGGTTGCTGCAAAATTGAATGCATCAACTGTTGTATAAAAAAGCTTAAACGTTAAGGAGGGAAAATTCAAAATGTTTAAGAAAAAAACAGCCGAGGATATTATAGTTGACTTGGTTGTTTATATAAGTTTGATTTTTGTCGGTATTGTGACTTTATATCCATTTTTAAATGTATTAGCTGTTTCATTCAACGATGCACTTGACACAGTTCGAGGAGGAATTTATATCTGGCCAAGAAAATGGACATTAAAAAACTATGAAATTATTGTTAGCAATCCGCAGATTTACAATGCAGCTTTAGTATCTGTTGCAAGAACAGTTCTTGGTACAGTGCTTGGTATTATTTGTACAATGTTTGTTGCTTATCCTTTGTCAAGAAAAGATTTTGTATTAAGACGTCCGTTTTCTGCAATAATGGTTTTGACTATGTATTTTGGAGCAGGTTTAATTCCAACCTACTTATTGTATAGGTCGCTCGGACTTTTAAACACATTTTGGGTTTATATTGTTCCTGCACTTTTGGGAATGTTTAATGTTGTTGTGGTCAGAAGCTATATAGAATCTTTGCCATCAAGTTTGATAGAATCTGCTAAAATTGATGGAGCAAGCGAATTTAGAATTTTGTGGCAGATAATCTTTCCACTTACCCTGCCAGCAGTTGCGACAATAGCACTCTTTATTGGAGTTGGGCATTGGAATTCATGGTTTGACGTATATATCTTTAATTCGCAAAGACCTGACCTGAGTACTCTTCAGTATGAGCTTCAAAAAATTCTGGCATCTGTAAGCATGCAGGTTGGAAGAAATCCTGACTATCAAATGGGAGCAATGGCTGAAACTCAGCAGGTTACTCCAAACTCGGTAAGAGCAAGTATGACAATTGTTGCCACAGCTCCAATTATTATGGTTTATCCATTCTTGCAGAGATATTTTGTAAAGGGTCTTACTCTTGGTAGCGTTAAAGGAGAGTAATCAAAGCTTTTTAAAGTGGGTGATTTTCGCCCACTTTGATTTGTTTTTTATAAGTAAATAAAATACAGTTATTATCCTTGTGTATTATGATATAATTAAGCTTAGGAGATATAAAACTTGTGGTGGAATAAAGTGTTAAAAAAGTTTTTTAAATTTTCAAAAGAAAGAATACTTGACAGATTAGATAATCTTTCTGTCCGAAAGAAATTGTTACTTGTATACATTCTATGTGTTTTAATCCCCACATTAGTAAGCCATTTTATATTTACCATTTTCATTATAAAAAATCTTCAACAACAAAAAATTACCCAGATAAAAAGTGCTTTTAACATCTTAAATACTAACATAAAAAAGGTAATAGATGAAGCTATATTGTATTCAAATACATTGTATACAGATGATTTACTTAACGATATGCTTGACATTAATTACCATGGTATGGATGATTTTTATTCTAATTATGTTCAGTATCTGAGAAATAGGATATATCAGGGTAGAAATGTGTATTCAAACATTGCTCGCGTAACAATATATACAAACAATCCTACAATTTTAAATAGTGACGGGTATAGAAAGTTAAATATTCAAGAGGTTAAAGAATGGTATGATAAAGTAATTAATAATCTGCAAGGAATAGTTATAATACCTACCAGCGACGATGGAGTTAATGGAGAAGAAGGATATGTGTCATTGATAAGAAATCTCAATCAATATGAGCAAAGAAGTACTTCGACGGGAAACAATAGTAAATATACGAAAATAGCAAAAATTGATATTTATCTTTCAAGCTTTTTTAATTCCATAAATTTTGAGGTATTTGGTGGAGAAATTTACTTAATAGACAGCAGTAACAGAATAATTGCAGCTCATACATACAATAATTTAATTTTTACCAAGCCTTTTGTAAAATTTGAGACGAGTAAATTTGTGCCGAAAGGTTCGTATGTGTTTGTAAATAATCTGGATATAAATCTTTTAAATGGATGGAAACTTGTTGGAGTATTTTCGCGATCGTATATGATGGGAGAGATATACAGAGCTATTGAGTTCATATTACTTATTTCCCTTTTGAGCTTGATATTTGCAACCTTTTTAATAAGACTCATAACTTCTTCTATATCAAATAGACTGGAACTTTTAGAAAGACATATGAGAAAAGTTAAGAAGCAGCGCTTCGAGATTCTGACATGCAGAGAAGGGAACGATGAGATTGGAAATCTTATAAGAGAATTTAACAATATGACAATAAGACTTAAAGAACTAATAGAGAAGGAAATGCTTTCTGAAATTCAAAAGAAGACACTTGAAGTTGAAAAAAAACAGGCAGAGATAAATGCGCTTCAGAGTCAGATAAATCCACATTTTCTTTTCAATACACTGGACTCAATAAGAATGCGTTCTGTTTTGAAGAACGAACTGGAAACAGCTGAGATAATTAAGTATCTAACAAGGACTTTAAGGAGGCTTATTTACTGGGGAAATGATATAACCACAGTTCAGGAAGAAATCAATTTTGTAGAAGATTTTCTAAAAATACAGCAATACAGATTTGGTGAAAAATTGACATATGAAATTTTTGTAGAAGAGGATGCTAAAAATTGTTTGATTCCTAAGATGACAATCCAGCCACTTGTTGAAAATGCGTGTATACATGGTATAGAAGAAAAAGAAGACAGTGGTAAAGTAATAGTTAAAGTAAAAAAAGAGGGTATAAATTTAATAATAGAAGTTGCTGACAACGGGATAGGGATGAACGAGAAAAAGCTTGAGGAGCTTTATGCTAACCTTAACAATCCACTCTATGATAAAAGCATTGGGCTTAAAAATGTTTACAGAAGGTTAATGCTGTACTACAACGACAATGCTGAGTTTTATATTGAAAGTTCTATCAATAAAGGGACAAAGGTTGTTATTAAACTTCCTTTAGAATTGCCAGCATTTGTTTCATAGAATATAGTGAGGGTGTGTAACCATGATAAAGATTCTTTTGGTTGAAGATGAGATATT
Organism: Caldicellulosiruptor bescii DSM 6725; assembly: GCF_000022325.1. Lineage (NCBI taxonomy): Bacteria > Bacillati > Bacillota > Caldicellulosiruptorales > Caldicellulosiruptoraceae > Caldicellulosiruptor > Caldicellulosiruptor bescii. The sequence continues at coordinate 947,684 of NC_012034.1, forward strand.
CATGAGAAAGGGTATAATTAAACTTATTGATTGGGAAAGACTTGGATTTGAAATTGCATATGAAGCGGGAAATGGTCAGGAAGCCCTTGATATTCTCAAAAGTGAGAAAGTAGATGTGATAATAACGGATATAAAAATGCCAGTAATGGATGGAATTGAGCTGATAAAAAGAGTCTCAGAGAAGTTTGAAAACAAACCGGCAATAATAATTATAAGTGGGTACAATGAGTTTGAATTTGCAAAGGCAGCTATAAAGTATGGTGTAAATGATTATCTATTAAAACCTATAGATGAGAATGAGCTTATTCAAACCTTAGAGAGGATAAAAACGAGGATATCAAGCGAAAAGGAAGACTATAAAAAGAAAGAATTATTTGAATATGTGAGAAGGAACTCAGCTTTTATAAAAGCTCTTGAGATACAAAATGATGATTATCTTGTAAGTAGTAGTGAAGATGGAGTGAAAAAATATCTTGGAATTTCAAAACAGGAAGCTTTTCAATATGAAGATGATTTGACCATTTATGAAAAATTAATGGAAACAGAAAAAAGTGTAAATACCAAGTATTTGGACAAAGGTATAGAGATTAAATGTTATTGGGATAGTTACTTTAACTTACTTTTTGTAGTAAACACCATTCAAGGGTATAAGAAAAATAGTTTAGTTAAACAGGTTTTTGACGAGATAAGAAGTCTATTAAATTTGCAGGCAATAATTGTGCAGGAGTATGTATCTAGCCAGAAGATACATACATTGTATAAACAGCTTTTGAGAAAATTCAACTTTGCCCAATTTTACGAAAAGAGTGGTGTCATTGAGGCATCAGAGATAGGGGAATTTGAACATTACCTTGAGGATAAAAAACTTTCAAAAGAGTTGATTAGACTAATCGAAGAAAAACGATTTGAAGATATAAATGTTAAAGTTTCAAGATTTTTTGATGAGTGTCAGACTAATAAAGTGTCGCCTGAGGTGATTAAGGGTTATATTCTTTTTGCTGTGCTTGAAATAATAGATTATTTTGAAGTTTACCAGTTATTTGAGACTGATAGTATAAAGTTTATATTTAGAACCAATATACAAAAAAGTAAATTCTTGAGTAAAGTTATGGAAATTTTGGAGCAGATTATAAACTGCATTGACGAAAATTCTAAATTTAATGGTTCGAGTTTTATGAAGAAAATAGAGTTGTTTATAAAGGAAAATTACAACAGAGATATAACAATTAAAAGTATTGCTCAACAATTTTATATCAATCCTATATATTTGGGAAGGATGTTTAAAAAACACTTTAACATGCCATTTAACAAATATTTGCATTTAGTGCGCATTGAGAATGCAAAAAGATTACTTCTTAAAACTGATAAAAAGATTTATGAAATAGCTAAGGAAGTAGGTTATAGTGATCCTGACTATTTTGCATTAAAATTTGAGGAATATGTAGGCAAAAGTCCTTCAAAATTTAGAAATTCTGTTTCTGTCAACGAGGAGTAATGTGGTTTTTATTATTTAGAAATCGTTTTCTAAATAGCTGCGGAAAGGTGTGATTAATTATGATTTTATCAAGGAGCAGTAACCCAAACTATTCTATGTGTTGGCTTTCTTATAAACCTATAGGTAAGAAAGAATATGTACATGAAGTTGAAAAATTTTTAGGGCAAATAGTTTTATTGGAGAAAAATATTTATTTCGAAAATGCGGCGAATGAACTTAAAAAGGCTTTATGTGTATTGTTTGAAACTGAACTAAGATTGAACAATGCTTTAAGTCTTTATGTTGACAGTGGAATTATTTTAGGTAAAGTGACAAATGAAAATCTTAGAGGTTTTATAACCGATGTTGAAAAAGAAGCAGTAGGTGAGGAAGGGTTTATAATAAAACTTGTAGATAAAAGTAAGAAAAAATACATTATTGTTGCTTCAAAGGGTGAAAAAGGAATAATATATGGGATATTTCATTTGATAAACAAATTTAGACTTAAAACAGGATTAAAAGAACTCAATTGTATAGAAAATCCAAAGGCCTCGTTACGAATTATTAACCATTGGGATAATATGGATGGAAGTATTGAAAGAGGATATGCGGGTAAATCAATATTTTTTACAAATGGTAGAATAAAACGCAATTATAAACGTATATGGGATTATGCAAGGCTTCTTGCCTCAATTGGAATAAACGGTGTTGTAATAAATAATGTGAATGTAAGAGATAAGGCTATATGGTTAATTACGCCAAAATATCTAAATGACCTCTCGAAAATAGCAGAAATTTTTAGACTCTATGGGATAAAACTTTACCTTAGCATAAACTTTGCAAGCCCAATTTATATAGGAGGTCTTGACACTGCAGACCCACTTGACAAAAACGTTCAAAAGTGGTGGAAGGACACTGTAAAAACTATTTACAGCTACATACCAGACTTTGGTGGATTTTTGGTAAAAGCCGATTCTGAGTTCAATCCAGGGCCGTATGTATACGGTAGAACACATGCAGATGGAGCAAACATGCTTGCAGAGGCACTTTTGCCTTATGGAGGAGTTGTTATATGGCGTGCGTTTGTTTACAACTGCTTGCAGGATTGGAGAGATACAAAGACAGACAGGGCAAAGGCTGCATATGACAATTTTAAACCACTTGATGGGATGTTCTCTAAAAATGTCATTTTACAGATAAAGTATGGTCCGATGGATTTTCAGGTAAGAGAACCTGTTTCACCTCTTTTTGGCGCTATGGAAAAGACAAACCAGATGATAGAGTTTCAAATAACCCAAGAATATACGGGGCAACAAATTCATCTGTGCTATTTGGGGACGCTATGGAAAGAGATTTTAGAGTTTGACACATATTGTAAAGGAAAAGGTTCGTACGTAAAGAGAATAGTGGATGGAAGTCTTTTTGGAATGAAATATGCAGGATTTGCAGGTGTTTCGAATATTGGGGATAGCATCAACTGGACAGGTCATGACCTTGCACAGGCGAATCTGTGGACGTTTGGAAAACTTGCATGGGACCCAGATAAAAAGATTGAAGATATAGCAAGAGAGTGGGCCATTTTAACATTTGGAGATGACAAAAAAGTGGTTGACAACATTTTATGGATGCTTCTTAATTCTCACGGGATCTACGAAAAATATACAACTCCGCTTGGGCTTGGCTGGATGGTAAATCCAGGTCATCACTATGGTCCAAACCCGGAAGGGTATGAGTATTCAAAGTGGGGAACGTATCATCGGTCAGATACAAAAGCAATTGGAGTTGACAGAACTTCAAGAGGGACAGGTTATACTTTGCAATATCACAAGCCCTGGCAGGAAATATTCGATGATATAAATAAATGTCCTGAAGAACTTCTTCTATTTTTCCACAGAGTGCCGTATGATTTTAGACTGAAAAATGGAAAAACGCTCCTGCAGTTTATGTATGACTCTCACTTTGAAGGGGCTGATATGGTAGATAAACTTATAGAAAAGTGGGAGGAACTGAGAGGAAAGATTGATGAGGAGATCTTCAACAGAGTATATGAAAGATTGAAGATGCAAAAAGAACATGCAATGGAATGGAGAGATGTTATCAACACATATTTTTATAGAAAGACAGGAATACCTGATGAAAAGGGAAGACTAATATATCCGTAATATATATTTTTTGAAAGCGAGGTTGAAAAGTTGAAATGTTTGAACTGAAGATAAAAGATATATCAAAGCAAGATTTATGGCAAAAAGCCAATATTATTTTGCCTAAGTTTGACATTGAAAAAATAAAAAATGCTACTTACACAAATCCTGTTTGGGTACATTTTGGAGCAGGTAACATCTTTAGAGGGTATATTGCAGCAATAGTTCAGGATTTAATAGAAAGAGGGGAACTTGACAGAGGAGTAATTGCAGCAGAGCTTTTTGACTATGAGATAATTGACAGAATATACAAGCCTTATGACAATCTCTGCTTGGTTGTGACATCTGATGCAAAAGGCAATTTAGAAAAAAGAGTGATTGCAAGCATTACAGAGGGGCTAAAGTGTGATAAAAGCTTTGAAGCAGACTGGCAAAGACTTTGTAGAATTTTTAAAAGTTCCACTCTTGAGCTGGTGACATTTACAATAACAGAAAAAGGATACAACCTCTTTGACCTCAAAGGTGACTATCTGCCTGCGGTAAAAGAGGATATAGAAAATGGACCGCAAAGTCCAAAAAGTTCGATGGGCAAAGTTGCAGCATTGGCATATGTTCGATACAAAAGCGGCAAAAAGCCAATTGCATATGTGAGCCTTGACAACTGTTCTAAAAATGGTGAAAAATTGCAAAGTTCAATAGTTCAAATAGCTATAGAGTGGGCGAAAAGAGGTTTTGTTGAAGAGGATTTTGTTGAATACTTGAACGATAATTCTTTAGTAAGTTTCCCATGGAGCATGATAGACAAGATTGTCCCAAGGCCATCGGAGAGAATAAAGGAACTTTTAGAGAAAGATGGACTGAAGAATATGGATATCATTTGCACATCAAAGAATACGTACATTGCACCGTTTGTCAATACAGAAAAGGCTCAGTATCTTGTGATAGAAGATAGTTTTCCAAATGGGAGACCGCCACTGGAAAGAGCAGGAGTATTTATGACAGATAGAAAGACTGTGGAAGACTCTGAGCGGATGAAGGTTCAGACATGTTTGAATCCTCTTCACACGGCTTTGGCTATATTTGGCTGTTTGCTTGGGTATAAGACAATTTATGAAGAGGTAAAAGATGAGCATTTAAAAAGGCTTATCGAAAAGATAGGATATGATGAGGGATTGAAGGTTGTTGTTAACCCGAAGATAATAAATCCGAGGGAGTATATAAAGGAAGTGATAGAAGAAAGATTTCCAAACCCGTATATACCTGACACACCGCAGAGGATTGCAACAGACACATCACAAAAGATGCCAATTAGATTTGGAGAGACTATAAAAGCATACGCAGAAAGCCCGGATTTAGATGTAAAAAGCCTTAAATACATTCCTCTTGTAATAGCAGGGTGGCTGAGATATTTGATGTGCATTGATGATGAAGGGAGAGCTTTTGAGCCAAGCCCAGATCCACTTATACTTGAGCTTAAAAAACATCTTGAGGGCATAGAACTTGGCAAAAAGTATGAAGATTTGGAAGAAAAGCTAAGACCAATTCTAACCAATGAGGTTATTTTCAGGGTTGACTTATTTGAAGTGGGACTATCTCAGAGGGTAGTAGAATATTTTAAAGAGATGATACAAGGCATTGGAGCTGTGAGAAAGACCTTGCAAAAGTATGTAAATTAAAAGATTTTCAAAAAGAAAGGGGCTAGAAAAATGGGTTTTAAGATGACATTTAGGTGGTTTGGACCAAAGGATGACAATATTCCTCTTGAGTATATACGTCAGATTCCAGGCATATATGGTGTTGTGACAGCGCTTTTTGATATTCCAGTTGGAGAGGTATGGCCAGAAGATAGGATTTTTGAGCTAAAAAAAATGGTAGAAGGTGCAGGGCTTAAGTTTGAGGTAATAGAAAGCGTAAATGTCCATGAGGACATAAAACTTGGTCTTCCAAGTCGAGATAGGTATATAGAAAACTATAAACAGACCATAAGGAACTTAGCAAAAGCGGGAGTAAAGGTAATATGCTATAACTTTATGCCTGTATTTGACTGGCTGAGGACAGACCTTGCAAAAAAGCTCCCTGATGGTTCTGAGGTTATGGAATATAACCATGAGATACTTAAAAATATGACACCAGATGAACTTGTAAAAAGCATGGAAAGGGGCTCACAAGGATTTTCTCTTCCTGGTTGGGAGAGCTACAGGTTAAAACAGCTCCAGAGCCTGTTTGAGATGTACAAAGATGTTGATGAGAATAAGCTTTTGCAAAATCTTATCTACTTTTTGGAGAATATAATTCCTGTGTGTGAGCAGTGCGATGTTAAAATGGCAATACACCCAGATGATCCACCGTGGTCACTTTTTGGTCTTCCAAGGGTTGTAACAAACAAGGAAAATATAGAAAAGTTTTTAAAAGCGGTTGATAGTCCGTACAATGGGTTGACTTTGTGCACAGGGTCGCTTGGAGCAAACAGGGAAAACAACATTCCGGAGCTTATAAGGTATTTTGGCAAAATGGGAAGAATACATTTTATGCATGTGAGAAATATAAAATTTACAGGTGAGAGGTCTTTTTACGAAACATCCCACCTGTCGACAGATGGTTCATTTGACATGTTTGAGATTATGAAGGCTATATACGACATAGGTTTTGACGGGTATATGCGACCTGACCATGGAAGGATGATTTGGGGCGAAAAAGGGAGACCTGGTTATGGACTTTATGATAGAGCACTTGGCATTGCGTATTTGAACGGGCTGTGGGAGGCAATTGACAAGATGTCAAGAAATGAGAAAAAGTAGTAAGTAGAAAAGAGAAAGGTTTCTCCCCAAAACCGCCTGCTGGGGCTGGGAGACTTTGATGTGGCGGACTATAAATACCCCAGCCATCTTGAGCCGCTGCTTTTCTGAAGCGGCTCAAGATGTTCTTGAGTTTCAAAAAATGCAGAAGATAAATTTGGACAGGTCATGGGAATATCTTGAGCTTGGTTTTGCAAATGTATTAAACTTAACAAGTTCAGAATATGAGTGGAAAAAGGTGGATCTGCCACATGATGCTGTAATTGAAAAAGAAAGAAGTGAGGCTAATCCCTCAGGTGCCGGTGAAGGGTATACTGCGGGATGCAGTTTGTATTACAAAAAAGAATTGATTTTAGATGAAGAGTGGCAAGGCAAAAACTTAATACTTGAGTTTGAAGGAATCATGGGTATAGCTGAGGTTTTTGTAAATGGTAGGTTAGTTGCTAAACACTTCAATGGATACACAAGTTTTCTAATTGATATAACAAAGCATGTCAAGTTTGATGATAAGAACATTATTATTGTGCGTGTAGAAAATACTCATAAGCCAAGCTCAAGATGGTACGCAGGTTGTGGCATATACAGACACGTGTGGCTACACATTGGTGGCAAGGTGTATATAAAACCATGGCATTTGCATGTTCAAACCAGAGCAATTGAAAATGAAACTGCAAAGTTAGAAGTAAGAGCTGTTGTTGTCAACAGTGTTAATGAAAAAGTTCAAGGAGTAATAAAATTTGATGTATTTTCAAAAGATGAGAAACTAATTCTCAGCAGTGAAGAGAAGTTTTTGATTGGTAAAAATGAAGAAAAGGTAATTGCCAAAACCTTAGAACTAAAACCATTTAAATATTGGGATATAGAAGACCCATATCTTTATAAAATTCAAGCAACTATTATTTGTGATGAGAGTATTGAAGATAGTGCTTCTACATTGTTTGGTATTCGGACAATTTCAGTTGATCCCAAGGAAGGATTTAAATTAAATGGTAAGCCATTAAAATTAAAAGGTGGCTGTATTCATCATGACAATGGACCACTTGGAAGTGCGAGTTACGATAGGGCAGAAGAGAGAAAAGTAGAACTTTTAAAAGCTTCTGGATTCAATGCGGTAAGACTTGCACATAATCCTTTTGCTCCAGCTTTTTTGGATGCATGTGATAGATTAGGGATGCTTGTGATAGAAGAATTTTTTGATGTATGGCATGCTGGCAAGGTTAGCTTTGACTACCATCTATTTTTTGACAAGTACTGGGAAGAAGATTTGGAGTCCACCATAATGAGGGACTATAATCATCCTTCGATAATAATGTGGTCAATAGGAAACGAGATTACATGGGGAGTTGGAGTTGATGTTGATGACGATAGTAGCTACTCAATATACACCTGGTGTGAACGATTAGCAAAAAAGGTAAAAAGTTTGGATTCATCAAGGCTAATAACAGCGGCACTGTGCGCAATTCCGGATGATTATAAAAGGCTTTTTGCTATAATTGAAGAAGGTAACTATGTAATTAGAATGCTAAAACAAGAAGTAGATGTTATTGAAGATAAATGGGGCGAGTTTTCAGAGAAGTTTTCAAGATTTCTGGATGTAGTTGGTTATAACTATAAAGTAGATAGATATGGATTCGATAGGTATAAATATCCTGACCGAGTAATCTGTGGCACAGAAACTTATCCATATACTCTTTTTAAAAACTGGAAACAAACAATAGAAAATTCAAATGTTATAGGTGATTTTGTGTGGACGGCTATTGATTATTTGGGCGAAGCAGGTCTTGGTAGGGTAAGTATTGAAGCAGATGACCTTAAATCTTTCTGCGGGTCTTATCCATGGTTTTTAGCAAATTGTGGGGATATTGATATTTGTGGGGAAAAACGTCCTCAATCGTATTATAGAGATGTTGTTTGGGGAAATAGAAAAGACCCTTATATTGTAATACTTCCACCGCAAGTTTATGGCAAAAAACTATATTTTAAACCCTGGGCATGGGAACCGGTCGAAAGAAACTACACTTTTCCTGGATATGAAGGGATGAAGGTGGCTATACATGTCTATGCAGATGCAGATGAGGTTGAGCTGTTTGTAAATGGCAGAAGTTTGGGAAGAAAAGAAGTAGGGATTAATACTCAGTTTAAAATGGTTTATGACACAATTTATGAACCAGGAGTGATAGAAGCTGTAGCATACAAAGATGGTAAAGAGATTGGCAGAGACAAAATAGAAACAACAGGTGAGCCCGTAGCCTTAAAACTGGTGCCTGATAGAGAAGTTATATCCTCTTCTTATGGTGATTTGTGCTATATAAAAATAATGGCAGTAGATAGAAAGGGAAGAGAGGTTGTTTTTGCAGATAACAGAATAGTTGTAGAAGTTGAAGGTGTTGGCGAACTTGTTGCTTTAGGAAGTAGCAATCCTTTGTCAACAGAACCATTTGTTAGCCGAGAGAGAAAGCTCTATAAGGGGCGAGCATTGGCAATAGTAAAGAGCATTGGCAAAAAAGGAGAATTTAAATTGAAAGCTTGGGCAGAAGGATTGGATGGTGCACAAGTTTTTGTAAAATGCATTTAAGGAGATTTAATTATCAATTTTTTCTAATTTAGTTAAATGGATATTTTGGGTATAATTGCCTTTCAACAAAAAGTATTGCTCAGTAATCGAGTTATATGATAAAATTAAAAACGACAGAGTAAAGAGGGATTACTAAAAGAACAAAATATTTGAATCAAAGCCCACGAAGGGTTAAAGTAAATAGCTTTTCGTGGGCTTTTTTATTTTTTCACAAATACTTTAAAAAAAGGAGGAAAGGTACAAATGCACATTCCTGATGGTTATTTAAGTCCGCAAACTTGTGCTACATTTTATGCTGCATCTGTGGCAGCAGTTGGCTTTGCATTTGCAAAGTTTAAAAAATCAGTTGATGAAAAGACCTTTGTTCATCTTTCAGTGGCATCAGCATTTACATTTATTGTTATGATGTTCAACTTTCCGGTAGTGGGAGGAAGTTCTGCTCATATTACTGGAATACCGCTTATAACTTATCTGTTCGGGCCGTTTGCTTCAATCATAGCATCTACAGTGGTCTTGATAATTCAAGCTCTTTTGTTCAGAGATGGAGGAATTTTAGCACTTGGAACAAATGTGTTTAATATGGCCATTGCTATTCCGCTGGTTACCATTTTTGTCGACAGCCTTTTGAAAACGGCTAATCTCAAGAATGAAAAGGTGAGAATGTTTATAAGCACATACATTTCAACAAATGTGGCTGCGCTTTTGACGGCAGTTGAGCTTGGACTTCAACCAATTTTTTTTACAAAAGCAGGAAAACCGTTATATTTTATGTACGATTTGAAAACAACCATTCCTGCTATGATGGTTCCACACCTTTTGATGGTTGGAGTGATTGAAGCAGTTTTGACAGTTTTGCTATATTCGCCTTTAAAAAATTTTGCTAAGATAAAAAAGGAAGTTTAAAGGGGTGTTTTTGTTATGAAAAGGGGAGTTGACAATAACCTCAAGGTGAGTATAATAGTTCTGTTTGCCCTTGCTATTTTGACCCCGCTTGGGCTTTTGACGCAAAACCCGGCGTTTGGCGAGTGGACTGAAGAAGAAATAAAGAAAATGCTGGGGTTTGTGCCTGAAGGGTTAAAAAGGTATGCTGAGGTTTATAAATTTGACCTTTTTGATGGCTATTCAGTTAAGTTTATTTCCAACCAGTACATTGGCTATATTTTATCAGCACTTATAGGAATAGGGGTTATATTCGTCATATTTTTCTTATTAAAGCATTTGATGACTGAAAGGAAGTAAGATAAAGTGCTGCCAGATTTTTTGAGAGAAGAAGATAACGCTAAAGTCAAAGTTGCAAAAGAAGGATATGTGGAAAAGAGTCTTTCTGGTTACTTGAAAGTTTCTCAGTGGTTTTTCAAAAGAAGCAAAAGTTTATTTACAAGAATTGATGAGTGGGCAAAACTTTTGTTTTTAATATGGTTTAGTTTACTTGTGAGTATCTCTAATAGTATTTTGTTTTTAGCAGTTGCTTTTACTTTTGTATTGGTAGTTGCGGCAATATCAAAAGCTCATATCAAGGCATTGATTGTTTCATCTTGGGGGTTTGTGCCGCTTGTTACATTTATCATAAGCATTCCTTATATGCTAATAACAAAGAATATTATGCCAGCTATTTTGCAGGTTTTAAAGACAGGTATCATTATAATGACAGGTGAGGTTGTAATATATAACTCAAGAATTGACAGGCTTTTTAAGCCTTTTTCTTTTTTTGGGGGATTGAAAGAATTCATATGGCTTGTTGAGCTCACGATAAGGAACATCTTTGTACTTTTGCACACAATTACAGATATTTTGTTCGCAAAGAAGATAAGGACGGTGGGTGTATCAAGGAATAGATTAGATTTTGTAAAATCTATGATAAGGGCCATTGCTCAAAAGACCATGTATATTTCAGAGGTTACTTATATCTCCATGAAAACGCGTGGCTTTTCATCTGGAAATATTAAATCTGTGTATAGATTTAAGGTCACTATCTCAGAGCTTTTGGTGGTATTTTCATTAATTATTATGAGTATTTTGGAGAGGATTTTAAGATGAGCACAGTGTTCAGGGGAAAAGATATAACATACAGGGTAAACAACAAAACCATTCTTGAAGTAGCAAGTTTTGAGATTGAGAAAGGAAAGGCTTATGCGCTGGTAGGTTGCAACGGGAGTGGAAAAACTACACTGATGAAAATACTTTCTGGAATCACACTTGATTTTGAAGGTGAGCTTTACTTTTATGATAAAAAAGTTAATAAAACTTCTTTTGATGAGCTTTTCAAAAACGGATTTTACAAAAAGGTAGGTTATATGTTTCAGGAGACAGAACTTCAGCTTTTTAATCTCACTGTGTTTGATGAGATTGCTTTTGGCCCAAGGCAGTTTATGAATGATGAAAGCAAAATCCAAAAAAGAGTTTTGGAGGTAGCAAAGTTTTTGGGGATTGATAATTTACTTGAAAGTGATATACTGACATTGAGCGGTGGGGAGAAAAAAAGAGTAGCGCTTGCTTCAATACTTGCAAATAACCCGGAGGTTTTAATACTTGATGAGCCGACAAACGACCTTGACCCCAAAAGCATAAGGTTTTTTGCAAGGATTTTAAAACAGCTCAAAGATGTTGGAAAAACTCTAATTGTTTCTACGCACCACTTTGACTTGCTTTTTCGCTTGGCTGATTATACAATTTTGCTTTCACCAGACCACAGAATACTGAAGATTGGCACTACAAAAGAGATTTTAGAAGATAAAAATCTTTTGCTTGAAGCTGAAGTCATAGATGAAGAATTTGATGTTTGAGATGTTAGGGCTACTAAATCAAAAATTTTTAAAGGGAAGTGAGCAGACCATATGAGGATTAGTAGACTTGATGATGTGGAAAAATTCAAAATCGAAAATGAAAGATTATTTTTTTCTGCCCAACATGAAGAGATTAAAATGGGTTTGACTACAGGTATGTACTTTTTATGAAAACATTGAAGTACCTTCAACTAACATGACAGTGGATATAAAAAATTTAGTAGTAAATATGCAGAATAACAGGAAGAATTTCTGGTGTGACTATTAATACAAGATTGAAGAGGGTATCTATGTATACCAAATTCAAAGTTATATAAATTGGGAATTCTCACAGGTTGAATTGATTGAAAAATAATTTAGTAATTGGTAAAATAGATAACAAAGAATAAAATGATTATAATGAAAAATTTGTTGTGTCAATAAAGTTTAATCGGAGGGGTTGATTTGGCTGGTGACAAAATAACCTTAAGACAGCTTGAAACCCATCTTTTCAAGGCAGCTGATATACTCAGAGGTAAGATGGATGCCTCTGAGTATAAAGAATATATTTTTGGTATGCTTTTTCTAAAATATACTTCGGATGTTTTTGAAGAAAAAAGACAGGAGTTAAAAGATAGATTTAAAGCTATGGGATTTTCTGAAAAACAAATACATGAACTATTAGAAGATCCAAGCTCTTATGGTGATGCCTTTTTTGTCCCTGAAAAGGCAAGATGGGAAAATATTTTAAAGTTAAAAGAAGATGTTGGAAATCAGCTAAATAAAGCTCTGAGCGCTTTAGAGGAAGCAAATCCAGAGCTTGATGGAGTTTTGAAACACATAGATTTTAACGCAGTAAAGGGAAAAACCCGACTCAAAGATCAGCAACTTATTGACCTTATTAACCATTTCAACAAGTATAAACTAACACCTTCAAACTTTGAATTTCCTGATCTGCTTGGTGCTGCTTATGAGTATTTGCTAAAGGAATTTGCCGATTCAGCTGGTAAAAAAGGAGACAGACTTGCAAGGTTTGGATTTAAATATCTTAAGTTTTTCATGGAGAGCTTTGGGGTAGAACTGGTAGTGTTAAATGGCAGAGAAAATGAAGAAGATATAAACAGAGAACTGGCAGAGGACTTAATAGCGATAGTAACATCTTTTGCAGCGAGGATTTATGGACAAAGAGGTGCTAAAAGACATGGTAACAGTTCAGGCGAAGTTAGTGTTCGATAGAGAGGAAGACAAAAAGGCAGTATTAGATCTTATGAGAAGATGGTCCTCTTGTATGAGGTATGCATACAAGAGGTTACTGGAAGGGCATAAAAGGAATGAACTCAAAAGAGAACTGCAAGGAATTTTTAATCTTAATTCCCGATACGTTGATGATGCAATAATGAAAGCAAACAGTGTTTTAAACTCATGCAAAGAAAGAGGAGAAAATCCTGAAAAGGTCATTTTTGGTGGCAGGCAACTTTTTGAAAAACTAAAGAGGCGGCACATAAACGGCAAGGTATATAGGAAACTTCAACGAGAGTGGCAGGAGAAAAGGAAGGGGAATCTGTACTCAAGAGGAGACAGGAGCAAAAAGGGGAATCTCAATACAAGGATTGAGATAGACGGGAACTTCACAAAACTCAGGATTAACGTAGGAAAAAGAGAGTACGTATATGCGACGATACAAGCTGGATGGAAGATGAAAGGTAAGACATACATGGATAGGAACCTACTGCTACAAGCAATAAGCAGCTTTAGTGGACCTTATTCTGTAGAACTGAAACTCAAAAACGGTGTAGTATATGCCTACTTCACCGTTGAAGAAGTTTTCCCCAAGCCTGCGATAACGAGAGCAAATGGAGTTATAGGGATAGACACTAACGCATATCCAAAGAATGTTGCATGGGCAGAAACAGATGAGTACGGACAGTTTCTGGGATATGGCAGAATACCACTTGAGAAGCTTGAGAGTGGAAGCTCAAGCAAGAGAGAGTATTACAGGTGGCAGTATGCACACATGATAGTACAAATGGCGAAAGAGAAGCAAAAAGCCATAGTGATTGAGAACCTTAGCATACAGGACAGGGGCAGAAGAGGCGACTTTTCAGGTAGAAAATCAAGACGGATAAGGCACTATTTTGGAAGCAGATTACTTTTGGAGAAGGTAAAACTTCTGGCAAAACGGGAAGGAGTAGAGGTTATAGAAGTAGACCCGGCGTATACTTCTGTGATAGGGATGTTGAAGTATGCACCGCAGTATATGGTGAGCAAGGATATTGCGGCAGCGTATGTAATAGCGCGAAGAGGACTTGGTTTGAGAGAAAGGATACCGCACAATTATATGCTGCTTCTTAGTAGGCTTGATGTAAACAACCTGGAAGAGCTAAAAGAGTATGTAAGGAAGGTAGTCAAGAACAAACATCTGAGGAAAAAACAACTCAAAGCGATAGATAGAGCGATAAAGTTTTTACAAAGCTCTGGGAGTGAGCCAGGGAGGCTATCCGTGCCTCTGGATGGAACAAGCGCGGGTAGTCGTGGCAAAAAACACAATCCCTGGCAAGTTCTTAGGGTAGCGGTGGTAACGCCACTCTCCCCTGACAGAGTCCTGCGTGATATGTCTGTCTTGAAATCGCTTTTGATTTCAGGGCAAGTGGGGAAGACCTGTAAGGGCGTAAGTTCCTGCTTCTTGGGGCAGGGGCTATGGCTTTCCCAAATACCGCCTGCTGGGGCTGGGAAAGCCTGAAAGGCGGACTACAAATACCCCAGCCGCCAATACTGTGCAATTTTACACAGTTTGGTTGACCAGGAGAATTTTACACACCATCACATGTTAAAAAATTGATGGTAAGGTTAGTTAAGCCCTGTGAGGGCATGTCAATTTACGACCCAACTGTGGGCTCTGGTGGTTTCTTGATTGAAGCGTTCCACTATGTTGAGGAACAAGGGCAAAACCCAAGAAATTTAGCACTATATGGGCAAGAGCTTAATGGATTGACATGGTCTATATGCAAAATGAATATGATTTTGCACGGCATTAATGACGCGCACATAGAAAATGAAGATGTGTTGACAACCCCTATGTTTTTGGAAAATGGATACATAAAAAGGTTTGACAGAATATTGGCCAATCCACCTTTTTCAGAAAACTATACCCGCGCAAATATGCAGTTTGAAGAAAGATTTAAATATGACTTTACTCCTGAGAATGGAAAAAAGGCAGACCTTATGTTTTTGCAGCACATGATTGCAAGCCTGAAAGATGACGGAGTAATGGCAACAGTTATGCCCCATGGAGTTTTGTTCAGAGGTGGGCAAGAAAAGGTTATAAGGGAAGGAATTGTAAGAGATGATCTAATTGAGGCAATAATAGGACTGCCGCCTAAGCTTTTCTACAACACTGGAATACCAGCTTGTATTATTGTGATTAATAAAAACAAGCCAGAACATTTAAAAAATAAGATCTTGTTTATCAACGCTGATAGAGAGTATGGAGAAGGTAGAAATCAGAATTTCTTGAGACCAGAGGACATAGAAAAAATAGTTACAGTGTTCGATGAAAAGAAAGAGATACCTAAATACTCCAGGTTGGTTGATATAAAGGAGATAGAAGAAAACGATTTTAATCTGAATATTAGGCGTTATGTGGACAATTCTCCAGATCCTGAAATCGAAGATGTTCGTGCACAGCTTTTTGGTGGTGTACCGAAGAAAGAAGTATTGCTGTATGAAAAACAGTTGAGGAAATTTAACTTGAGCTATGATATTTTGCTGGCAGAGAAGAGCGAAAATTATTTGGAGTTTAAAAAGGACATTACTGACAGAAATCAAATTAGGGAACTGATTGATAATTGCACTGAAGTGAAAGTTACAATAGAAAAACACAAAGAAAAACTTTTGGATTGGTGGCAGCTTGTAAGGACTGAAATTGAACAGTTTTTTGGCAGAAATAATCTTTGGAAGTTTAGAAATGAAGCTTTGAAAAAGTTGAAAGAAAGTCTGCTGCCAATTGGAACATTTGACGAATTTAAAGTTGCGGGCATATTTGCAAATTGGTGGGAAGAGCTTGTTTATGATTTCAAAAGTATAGTTTCTGCTGGTTGGAATAGGAATTTGGTTGAAAGAGAAAGGATTAAGGAAAAGTATTTTAAAGAAGATGTAGAAGAAATGGAAGAACTTGAAAGCAGGCTTGCCGAAATTGAAGCAGATTTAAGTGAGCTTTTAGAAGAAGTTGAAGATTGGGATGAAGAACAGCAGGGAGATAAAACTGCAAGCAAGGTCAAAGAGTTTTTGAAGGACTTGGTTAAAGATTTAAGATCAAAAGACAGCGAGGCTTCAAGAAGAGAAGCAAAAAAATGGGAAGATTTGTTAGAAAATATTGCTCAAAAAGAAAAGGAAATTAAAAAGGTGAGAAGTGAGATAAGCAGAAAGCAAAAGGAAATTGAAAATAAGATAGATGAAAAGATTGAATCTATTACTGAAGAAGAAGCAAAAGAGCTATTGCTCGTAAAGTTCTTTGAATTAATTAGCAATCAACTTGAAAAGTACTTAAATGCAGAAAAGAAAGAACTGATAAAGATTTTTGAAAAGCTTTGGGATAAATATCATGTGTCTCTTGAACATCTTTTAAAGGAACGAGAGCAGGAGGTCAGTAGGTTAAATAAATTTTTGGAGGAACTTGGATACTATGAGAGAGTCTAAACAAGTGGAATTTAAAGCACAGTGGAACGACGAGCATCTTAGAACAATCTGTGCATTTGCTAATTCAGAAGGTGGAATAATATACATAGGTGTAGATGACAAAGGCAATCCTATTGGAATAACCAATATGGATAAACTTCTTGAAGACATACCAAATAAAATTTTAAGCAAACTTGGAGTTATTGCAGATGTTGATGTTGAAATGGTAAAAGGGCAAGAGGTAATAAAAATAAAAGTGGAAAAGTCAGAAGTGCCGATCTCATATGATGGCAAGTTTTACATTCGGACAGGTTCGACCATTCAGCAACTTAGCGGAAATGAACTTCTGAGATTTATGTTAAAAAAACAGCGAATTTTGTGGGATTCATTACCTTCTGAGGCAGGTGTTGACGAAGTAGACATCGAAACAATAGAAAGGTTTAAAAGGATGGCAAAGAAGAGATTGCCCGAAATATCCGAAGAAGATTCCATCGAAAAGATTCTCAAAAACCTTGAACTTGTAAAAGAGGATAAACTTACAAATGCAGGATTGTTGCTTTTTGGTAAAAAACCTCAAAAGTATATCCACGGTGCAGGTGCCCGTGTTGGAAGATTTAAAACTCCAACCATCATACTTGATACCATTGATGTTAGTGGAAATCTTTTCAAACAGCTTGATGGATTAATGGAAGCTATTAAAAAACATTTGAATGTTCGATTTGAAATAAAAGGGATAGAAAGAGAAGATATATGGGATTATCCTCTTGAAGCTATAAGAGAGGCAGTAATAAATGCATTAATTCATAGGGATTATTTAAGCCTTGCGGACGTTCAAATAAAGATTTATGATAATAAAATTTGGTTTTTCAATCCGGGTAAGCTTCCAGAAGAAATAACAATTGAGATGCTAAAACAAGATCATGGATCAATACCACGCAACAGGCATATTGCTTATGTATTTTTCCTTGCAGGATTGATTGAAAAATGGGGAAGCGGTACAAAAAGAATGGTTGAACTTTGCAGGGAAGCAGGACTGCCAGAACCTGAGTTTAAAGAAGAAGGCGGTTTTGTGGTCGAATTTTATAAAGACATATACACAGAAGAGTATTTGACTAAGCTTGGGTTAAATGAAAGGCAGATAAAGGCAGTTATGTATGTAAAGGGGAAAGGAAAAATTACCAACAGAGAATATCGGGAACTGACAGGGCTTTCTGATGAGGGTACAAGAAAGGATATAAACGTTTTAGTTGAAAAAGGATTGCTGTTGCCTGTTGGGAAAGGAAGGAATACTCATTACATTCTTAAATAAGTTGGCGATTTGTTGGCATTTAGTTGGCGATTGTGGCGATTATGGCGATTGTGTAATGCTTATGTAGAAAAAATGTTTAATGAGGATGCAAAACCATATCGAGGAGTGGCACTAATGTTTAAACAACAGGAAGAATTAAGAATGGATAAAACAAAATGTATTCCTAAAAATTGGGGTGTTGTAAAGTTAGGAGAAAAATGTGAAATAACTATGGGACAATCTCCACCAAGTGAATCATACAATACGGAAGGAAAGGGAATGCCTTTTTTACAAGGCAAACAAGAATTTGGAAGCAATCATCCTGTAAATGTTAAGTATACCACAAAACCTTTAAAGATAGCTTTTGAGAATTCTATATTGATTTCAGTCAGGGCTCCAGTAGGTGATGTTAATATTGCTGATAAGACTTACTGCATCGGGAGAGGATTAGCTTCATTAAGGGCAAAAAAAGGAATTATAGCTCTTTTCTTATATTATCTAATGGCTTTCCAAAAATCTGATGTTGAAGCAATAGGGGAGGGTTCAACTTTTCAGGCAATTACTAAATCTCAGATTTTCAATTTTAAAGTTCTTCTTCCTCCTCTCCCCGAACAACGCAAAATCGCTGAAATACTTGAGACAATTGATAATGCAATTGAGAAGACTGACGCCATTATAGAAAAATACAAACGCATAAAGCAAGGTTTGATGCAAGATTTGCTTACTAAGGGAGTGGTATGTGAGGGTGAAGGTGAGAGTGAGAGGTGGAGGTTGAGAAATGAGAATATTGATAAATTCAAGGATTCACCGCTTGGGAAGATTCCGGAAGAGTGGGAAGTGGTGGATGTCTACGGACATGTCAACTTAATTAATGGAGGAACTCCAAGCACAGAAGGCCCGAGTTTTGGAATGGAAGTATACCTTGGCTATCTGTAGAAGATTTTAATATAGGCAAAAGATGGGTTTTCTCAAGTTCAAAATACATAACTGAATTAGGTTTAAAGCAAAGTGCAACAAAGCTACTTAAAAAAGGTATGTTGATAATATCTGCACGTGGTACAGTAGGTGTGTTAGCACAACTTGGGGCGGATATGGCTTTCAATCAGTCATGCTACGGCCTTGATGCAAAAGATAAAATGAAGCTCTCCAATGATTTCCTATATTATGCTTTAAAACATTTTATTACTTCATTTTTATCATTAGCATATGAAAATGTATTTAATACAATTACGAGAGAAACCTTTAAAGAAATTTTAATTCCTCTTCCACCTCTTCCCGAACAACAACGCATAGCTTCAATTCTATCTCAAATAGATGAAGCCATAGAAAAAGAGCAAGCCTATAAGGAAAAGCTTGAAAGAATCAAAAAAGGCTTAATGGAAGATTTGCTAACAGGCAAAGTCAGGATAAACCACCTTATTGAGGAGGAAGAAATATGAATAGTGATATACAAGTAATTCTACAAGAACGAAAAAATTATTTAGTGGAAAAGTTCGGAGTAATTGAAATTGCTATCTTTGGCTCCTATGCAAGAGGCGAACAAAGAAAAGATAGTGATATAGATATCATTGTTGATTTTAAAGAGGGTTACAAAACATTCGATAATTATATGAATTTGAAATTCTACCTTGAAGAACTTTTTGGTAAAAAGGTTGACCTTGTGATTAAATCAGCTATAAATCCACGTCTAAAGCCTTTCATAATGGAGGAAGCAGTATATGTCTAAAAAGCGTATACTAAAAGTAATTCTTGAAGACATCGTTGAAGAGATTGACCGCATTAAAAAGTTTACACAAGGAATTGAAAAATACAACAATTTTGTTGAAAATGAACTAGTTTTTTATGCAGTTTTAAAAGCTCTTGAAAATATTGGTGAAGCTGTTAAGCAGATTCCGGATGATAAAAGAGAACTTTATCCAATAGAATGGAAGAAAATCGCTGGTTTAAGGGATATTCTTATTCATGAGTATTTCGGGATAGATGCTGAAATAATCTGGGAGGTTATCAAAAAGAAGCTGCCGGAACTAGAAAAGGCAGTAAAATTCCTTCTTGAAAAGGAGAGTTAAAAATGTTTTACAAACTTGACGAAGAACATTATGTTGAAAATCCATTCCTCTTTCAGCTTCAAAGGCTTGGATGGAAGATTTACAGACAAAACAAAGATAACCCTGAGGATACAAAAGAAATAATATCGTTCACTTCTTCATTAGAAGCTGAATATGGTGAAAGCCAAAGATTAAGAGAAAGCTTTAAAGAAGTAATCCTTGAGGGAGTTTTAAGGGAGTCTTTAAAGAGAATAAACCCATGGATAGAAGATGACCAAATAAGTGAAGTTATTCGAAGAATTACAACACCACAGTCAAACTCTCTTTTAGAGGCAAATAAAGAAATCCACGACTTGCTTTTAGAGAACACCTCAGTTTCTGAAAATAGAAAAACAGGAGAAAAAAGCCCAACTGTTAAGTTTATTGATTTTAAAAATCCGGACAATAATTCATTCATTGCTATATCACAGTTTAAAATGAATATAACGGGGACTGAAAAACATATTGTTCCCGATATAGTTCTTTTTGTAAATGGTTTGCCTCTTGTGGTGGTTGAATGTAAATCTCCAGCAGTTGCTGACCCAATTTCTGAAGCAATTACTCAGCTTATGCGCTATTGTAACAGACGTGGCGTAATTGAGGGAAATGAAAAGCTTTTCTGGTACAACCTATTTGTGGTAGCTACATGCAATCAGGTCGCAAAATATGGCACAATAACCTCAGAGTATGAGCACTTTGTTGAGTGGAAAGACCCTTATCCTTTTTCGCTGTCAGACGTAAATCCAGATGGAAATGTAACAAGCCAGCAAGTTTTGATTCATGGGATGCTTTCAAAAGAAAACCTTCTTGATCTGCTTCACACATTCACCATCTTTAAAGAAGATCCAAAGAGCAAGATGATAAAGGTTGTTGCAAGATATCAGCAATTTAGAGCAGTAAAGAAGATGATAAAAAGGCTAAAAGAAGGCAAAACACCAACCGAAAGAGGAGGAATTGTTTGGCATACGCAAGGCTCCGGTAAATCTTTGACAATGATGTTTATGGTTCGAAAGCTTTATCACAATCCTGAGTTTGGAAACTACAAAGTTGTTTTTGTCACAGATAGAAAAGATCTTGAAAAGCAGTTAAATGAAACATCAAGAAGTGTTGGATTTACTGTTAAGTTAGCAAGAAGCATTCAGGAACTTAAAGAACTTTTAAAAACTGACACACCCGAACTTGTCATGGCTATGGTTCATAAATTTCAAGAGAGGGAATTAAAAGGAGAAATTCCTGTCCTTAATACATCACCTAATATTCTAATATGGATGAAAATGGTAACAGTGGCAATGTTGGTATTTTGGTTGTTCAAAATATGCTAATAACTGGTTTTGATGCACCTGTGGAGCAGGTTATGTATCTTGATAATGTGATTAAGGGTCATAACTTACTACAAGCTATTGCAAGGGTGAATAGAGTATACAAAAATAAGTCTTGTGGTTTTGTTATAGATTATGTAGGTGTTTTAAAACATTTAAAAGAGGCGCTGGCTATTTACGCTGATGAAGATATTGAGGAAATTTCAGAGGTTGTAAAGAACAAAGCAAAAAGCATTGATGAGCTAAAGTATGTTCACAATCTTATTGAAGAGTTTTTTGAAAAATATGGCATTAGAAATTGGCGCCAGAATGTAGATGAATGCATTGACATTCTTGTTGATGAGCAGGTCAGAAATGAATTTATAGCTCTTGTGAGATGGTTTAACCGCTGTATGGACGAGGTTCTTCCTGACCCTGCAGCACTAAAATACCTTACTGACTTGAAAATTCTTGCCTTCATAAAAGAATCCGCTCGAAATAGATACCGAGATGACAAGCTGAGTATAAAAGATGCAAGCAATAAAATAAGAGAAATTGTGGAAGAATACCTGATCTTTCAGGGAATAGATCCCAAAATACCACCTACTCCACTTTTTGAAGACAAATTCCTAGAAAAACTTCACAAAAAATCAAGCAAAGCAAAAGCTCAAGAGCTTCAGCATGCGATAATTGAGTATATTGATGAGCATTGGGAAGAAGATCCAGAACTTTATGAGAGGTTTTCAGATAGACTAAAGAGGTTACTTCAAGAATACAAAGAAAATGGGGATGCTCAATGTATTGAATTAGAAAAATTAAGAGAAGAGTTGAAAAAAGGGAGAGAAGCAGAACAGACTTATGGGCTTGACCCTAAGAAAGAAATGCCGTTTTTTGGGTTACTAAAAGACCAAATATTTGGGAAAAAACCTGTAAGTGAACTTTCTGAGAGGGAAATAGATTTTCTTGTTAGCACAACAAGAGATTTGGTGGAATTAATAAGCAGAGAGGTTCAAGCGGTTGATTTTTGGGAAAGTGCAACAAAACAAAGAAAGTTGAAATCCTATATAATTTCGCACTTGCTTGAAAAAATATCACCTGCTATGTATGAAAACAACCATGATGGAGTTAAAACAGAAACTGCAGTATATATCTCTAATTCTTCCGGTCAAAATATATTCAACAAGAGAAATGAAATTGCTCAAAGACTTTTAGAACTTGCTTATCATCATTTTAGGAAGTGATATTATGGTAGACATTAAAATTGAAAAAATCATACGCTCAAATAGAAAAACCATAGCTTTGCAAATGACAGAAAATAGCACACTCATAGTCAAAGCTCCGATCAATGTGGATGAAAAAACAATATGGGATGTTATTCAAAAACATAGAAAGTGGATTGACAAGAGAAAGAAAGAGATAGAAGCGAGAGATCCCAAAGTCTTGCCAAAAGAATTTGTCAGCGGAGAGGGATTTTTATACCTTGGCAGGTATTATAAACTGCACATAGTGGAAAACCAAGATTTCCCTCTCAAATTCGAAAATGGGTTTTATCTCTCAAGAAGTGCTTTGCCAGAAGCAAAGAATGTATTCATAGATTGGTATAAAAAAGCTGCCTATGAGAAGATTCTTGAGAGAGTAAACTGGTGGGCTCAAAAAAGAGATTTTAAGTACAACAAAGTAAATATAACAAATGCACAGAGAAGATGGGGTTCTTGTTCTGCAAAGGGTAACTTGAACTTTTCTTGGAGACTTATTATGGCACCGCTGTCTGTAATAGACTATGTGATTGTTCATGAGCTTGTCCATCTTGAAGAGAAAAATCATGGCAAAAATTTTTGGACAAAGGTAAAACTGCTCATGCCTGATTACAAGAAACATGAAGACTGGCTGAAGAAGAATGGGTATTTGTTAAATCTTTAAAAGTTTTCAAATTGCATAGGGATTGGAGGGATTTTGAATATGGCAAAAGTTGGTTGGGGACATTTTTGTGATTATGCTTTCTTCGATCAAGGAGGTAAAGTCTGTCTGATAGGAATTTTTAAATATATTTTAGCTCAACATGTACCTGTTCAACACACAAGGTGTGCCTTTGTATTCCAGGTACTGGGCGAACCTAATGAAAATGTAAAAATTGAATTAAGACTAATGCGACCTGATAGCAGAGAACCGCTCTTAAATTTACAGCATCCTGGTTTTGTTTTAAGCCCTGAGGGTGAGGCAATACATGTTATAGGTCTTGATAATCTGCTATTGCCAGATTATGGGCCTTATGAAATGGAGGTATTTTTGAACAATACATATGAAGCTGGTTTCATTTTTGAAGTTCGTCGAATCTGCCAATAAGTTTTGTAATTATCTATTTTTTGTTGGAAAGGAAATTCAAGATTCAAACACTTCTTTTTCAAATTTAATTAAAAAAATTCATAGTTGATTTGGTATGTGTTAGATTTGAAATACAGAAGAGTTAATTTTTTGGTGCGCCCGAGAGGACTCGAACCTCCGGCACATGGTTTAGGAAACCATTGCTCTATCCTACTGAGCTACGGGCGCACAACGTTTTTGCAAACAATATAATACAACATTTTGAGGCTATTGTAAAGAGCCTTGAGACAAAAATCAAGGTAGCTTGGAAAGAGATGCAAAGATATTTACAACCTCTGAAAATACTGATAAGATAAAATGTATACAGTTTATTAATTTCTAAGATAAAAAATTACAATTACAAGGGAGAGGCGAGTGTAATGCTTGATTTAAAATATATAAGGGCAAACCCGGAAAAGGTACAAGAAGGACTTTCTAAGAGAAACAAAGACGTTTCAATTGCGCCCATTTTAGAGCTTGATGAAAGAAGAAGAAAGCTTTTGGCTGAGGTTGAAAGTCTGAAAGCTCTACAGAATCAAAAATCAAAAGAGGTCCCAAAGCTCAAAAAGGAAGGAAAAGATGTTACAGATCTTATGAATGAGCTAAAAGATCTATCTGATAAAATTAAAGAATTAGATAGCAAAGTCAAAGAGGTTGAAGATGAGATAGAAAAGATTTTGCTCACAATTCCAAACATTCCTCATGAGTCTGTACCAGTTGGAAAAGATGATACAGAAAATGTTGAAGTAAGGCGCTGGGGTGAGGTAAGAGAACCTGACTTTGAAATAAAGCCTCATTGGGAAATTGGTGTAAATCTTGGAATCTTGGATTTTGAAAGAGCCTCAAAAGTGTCAGGAAGCCGTTTTACATTTTACAGAGGACTTGGTGCAAGGTTAGAAAGAGCTTTAATCAACTTCATGCTTGACCTTCACATTGAAAAGCATGGCTATACTGAGCTATTCCCACCTTTTTTAGTTGCGCGAAAATCTATGATAGGCACAGGACAGCTTCCAAAATTTGAAGAGGATGCATTTAAGACAACAGATGATTACTTTTTGATACCAACAGCAGAAGTTCCTGTTACAAACTACCACAGAGAAGAGATACTCAAAGAAGAAGACTTGCCAATAAAATATGTTGCCTACTCAGCATGTTTTAGGGCAGAAGCTGGTGCTGCTGGCAAAGACACAAGAGGGCTTATTCGTCAGCATCAGTTTAACAAGGTTGAGCTTGTAAAGTTTACAAAGCCAGAAGATTCTTATGATGAGCTTGAAAAACTCACAGCTGATGCAGAGGATGTTTTAAAGGAATTGGGACTTCCTTACAGGGTTGTTCTTCTTTGTTCGGGTGATTTAGGATTTTCTTCTGCAAAGACATACGACATTGAAGTCTGGATGCCAAGCTATGGAAGATATGTTGAGATTTCTTCTTGTTCAAACTTTGAAAACTATCAGGCACGAAGAGCAAACATCAGATTCAGAAGGAAAGACGGAAAACTTGACTATGTTCATACACTCAACGGCTCAGGCCTTGCTGTGGGAAGAACCTTAGCAGCAATACTTGAAAACTTCCAGCAGAAAGATGGAACAGTAGTTGTTCCAGAGGTTTTGAGAAAGTATATGGGTACAGATGTGATAAAGTAAAAATTAGGAAAGAACAAAGGTAGCAGCAGGACATCATTTAAAGATTGCTGCTACCTTTTTTGTGCACCCAATTATGAATGGTTTTTATGATATTGTCTCTGTATACAACACCCAAGACAAACAAAATAGTAGCTGCAGCAGAAACTACAATTGCCATTGTGTAGTTTTTCTCTTCAAGGCTGCTTCCAATGTATGATGAAAAAAATATTCCTGGCAGTCTTGCAATGGCAACAATTGCAAAAAATCTTAGCGGTTTTATTGGCGAAAGTCCAGCAATGTATGTCAGAATGTCTTTTGGAAGTCCTGGTATCAAAAAGAGCAAGAATATGGCTATTTCTCCTTTTGGAGAATTGATAAGTGAATAAAATTTTCTGAGCTTTTCTTCTGAGACAATTTTCCTCACAAGACTATATCCCAAAAGCCTTGTTATATAAAATACACACACAGAGCCTATCATGATTCCAATTAGTGAATATACTGTGCCAAGCAGCGTACCATAAAGATATCCGCCAGAGATTTGTACAGCTTCACCTGGAATAGCAGAAATAATAACCTGAAGAATTTGAGTGAGGATGAAGACAAGTACACCAAGTTGACCAAAAGACCAAACCCAGCTTTTAAATTTCTGCGGATTTGAGACAATATTTACAAGAAAATGAGAATATCGTATGGCTACTGCCGTTGCCAGTAAAATAAATCCTGCAATTGCAACGATATTTAAGACAATTGAAAGATTTTTCCTCTTCACTTTTGCCCTCCAATGTCATAATTAAGATGTTTTATAATTTAACTCTCACCATATTACTATAACCTACTGATGAATTCTTTGCAATCCCTAATCCAAATATATGCAATTATGGTGTATTCAAAAATATGTTGATTTTTTAACATTCAAAATATATAATAAAAAGGTAAGTAGCCTTATAGTGATAAGTTTAGCTTTTTCAAATAAAGTTTTCAAATGTTTTTGAGGGAGGTTTGAACATGGGCAAGATGATTGAAATAAGATGGCATGGTCGAGGTGGCCAGGGTGCAAAGACAGCTTCACTTCTTTTAGCTGAAGCTGCTTTCAACACAGGCAAGTACGTTCAAGGTTTTCCTGAGTATGGTCCGGAGCGAATGGGTGCTCCTATCACAGCTTACAACAGAATAAGCGATGAGAAAATTACAATTCACAGCAACATTTATGAACCTGATTATGTAGTTGTTGTTGATGAGACATTAATCGGAAGTGTTGATGTAACAAAAGGACTTAAAAAAGACGGTGCAATAATTGTCAACACTTCAAAGTCTCCTGAAGAAGTAAAAAAGTTGCTTGGGAACTTTGAAGGGAAGGTTTACACAATTGATGCAAGAAAGATTTCAATGGAGTGTTTGGGCAAGTACTTCCCGAATATCCCAGTTCTTGGAGCAGTTATAAAAGTAACAGGCATTATACCCGAAGAAGAAGCGATAAAGGATATGGAAGGATCGCTTCATCACAAGTTTGCAACAAAGCCAGATGTAATTGAGGGTAACCTCAAAGCATTTGTTAGAGGAATGCAGGAGGTGCAAGGATAATGAGAAAGATGAAAATAACAGAAGATGTTACATGGAAGGAAATAACACCGGCAGGTGTAATCATCGACCCTGGTAATGCAGAGGACTTTAAAACAGGCGACTGGAGAACAATGAGACCTGTATGGCATGAAGATAAGTGCAAGCAGTGTCTGTTCTGCTTCTATGTATGTCCAGATTCATCGATAAAGGTTGAAAATGGGAAGATGGTCGGAGTTGACTATGACCACTGCAAAGGTTGTGGGGTTTGTACAGAGGTTTGTCCATTTAAAGCTTTCGATTTTGTAGAAGAGAAGAAATAAGAATTTTGAATTTTAAGGAGGGGAAACTACAGATGGCTATTCGTGATAGACTTTCTGGTAACGAAGCGATAGCTTTTGCAATGAAACAAATAAATCCTGATGTTGTTGCTGCTTTTCCAATTACACCTTCAACTGAGGTACCACAATATTTTTCTCAATATGTTGCAAACGGTGAAGTGGACACTGAGTTTGTTGCTGTTGAGTCTGAGCACAGCGCAATGAGCGCATGTATTGGTGCGTCAGCTGCTGGTGCGAGGACTATGACAGCAACATCCTCCCAAGGATTGGCGCTGATGTGGGAGATGCTCTACATTGCAGCATCTATGAGACTTCCAATTGTTATGGCAGTTATAAACAGAGCTCTTTCTGGTCCTATTAATATTCACAACGACCATTCAGACTCAATGGGTGCAAGAGACAGTGGCTGGATTCAGATTTACTGCGAAAACAATCAGGAAGCTTACGACTCTTTGATTCAGGCAATAAGAATTGCTGAGCACAAGGATGTAAGACTTCCTGTGATGGTGTGCTATGACGGATTTATCACAAGCCATGCTGTTGAAAATATAGAGCTTTTAGAAGATGAACTTGTAAAGAAATTTGTGGGCGAATACAATCCAGAGTTTTATCTTTTGAACGAACAAAACCCAATTTCAATGGGTCCGTTAGATTTACCACCGTACTACTTTGAGCACAAAAGACAGCAGGCTGAAGCTATGAGAAACGCTAAAAAGGTAGTCCTTGTAGTTGCGGAAGAGTTTGCTGCCTTGACAGGAAGAAAGTATGGTCTTTTCGAAAGCTACAAGCTTGACGATGCAGAGGTTGCAATAGTTGTTATGAACTCAACAGCAGGGACAGCTAAAGCTGTTGTTGATGAGTACAGAAGCAAAGGATACAAGGTAGGTCTTTTAAAACCAAGACTTTTCAGACCATTCCCTGTTGATGAGATTGTAGGGGCACTCAAACACTTAAAGGCAGTTGCTATAATGGACAAGTCAGATGGTTTTAACGCAGCTGGCGGTCCACTTTTCACTGAGATTACAAGTGCTCTTTATGGAAGAGCAGATGGTATAAAGGCTATCAACTACATCTATGGTCTTGGTGGAAGAGATGTCAAGACAGATGACATCGCAAAGGTTTATGACAGGCTTCTTGACATTGTCAAGACAGGAAATGTTGGAGAAGTTTACAACTATATTGGTGTGAGAGAATAAGGAGGTGCAAATTAAAGATGGCATACAATATAAAAGAGCTTGCTGCAAGACCTGAAAGGTTTACAGGCGGACACAGAATGTGTGCAGGGTGCGGTGCACCTGTTGCTGTAAGAGCAGTACTGCGTGCACTCAAACCAGAAGATAGGGCTGTTGTTGGTGTTGCAACAGGATGTTTGGAGGTTTCAAGCTGTATTTACCCATACACAGCATGGAAAGACTCATTCATCCACAGTGCATTTGAGAATGCTGCTGCAACAGTTGCTGGTGCTGAGGCTGCATACAAGGTTTTGAAGAAAAAAGGGAAGGTCCAGAGCGAGTTTAAGTTCATTGCGTTTGGTGGTGACGGTGGAACATACGATATTGGTCTTCAGTCTCTCTCTGGCGCAATGGAAAGAGGACACAACATGGTATATGTCTGCTATGACAATGGTGCTTATATGAACACAGGTATTCAGAGATCTTCTGCTACACCGCTTTATGCTGATACAACAACATCACCACAAGGCAAGGTTTTACCAGGTAAGATGCAGCCAAGAAAAGACCTTACAGAGGTTATGGTTGCGCATGGTATACCATATGTTGCACAGACAGCTTTCATCACACCAAACTTGAAAGATTTGATTGAAAAGGCTGAAAAGGCACTTTACACGAATGGACCAGCATTTTTAAATGTTTTGGCTCCATGTCCAAGAGGTTGGAGATATGAGACATCAAAGCTAATTGAAATTTCAAAACTTGCAGTTGATACATGCTTCTGGCCACTTTACGAGGTTGTAAATGGTCAGTACAGGCTCACTTACAAGCCAAAAGAAAAGCTTCCTGTTGTTGAGTTTTTAAAGACACAGGGAAGGTTCAGACACCTTTTCAAGAAAGGAAATGAACACTTAATTGAGCAGATTCAGCAGGAAGTTGACAGAAGATGGGAAAGACTTTTAGAACTTTGTGGTGAAAAATAAGCAATATAATAATATATATAGCATAAAGTAAAAAGGCTCTCTGCCTGAGAAGTTTGAAATGAGTTTTAGGCGGGGAGCCTTTTTGATATGTTTGTCTTTTATACTTTCACAATCAATGTTAAAATATATAAAAAGCAGGTTATGAGGTGAAAAGGTGAAGGTTGCATATTTAGGTCCTATTGGTTCATATTCATATGAAGCTGCAAGAAGGTTTTTTGCAGACGAACAAGAGAAAAATCTTGTAGCGTGTGACACAATAGATGATGTGTTTGAGACTGTTGAAGAGAATGAGGTTGAGTTTGGAGTTGTTCCTGTTGAAAACTCCATTGAAGGAAGTGTCTCAACAACCCTTGATTATCTTTTAAAGTCCAAGGTTTATATAGTAAAGGAAATAGTTTTGAAGGTAGAGCATTATCTTTGTGCAAGGGAAGAAGCAAAGCAAATTTTAACAATTGCATCACATCCGCAGGCGTTTTCTCAGTGCCATGACTATTTGAGAAAGAATTTCAAAGAAGCAAAATTGATACAGGTTAGCAGTACCTCATATGCTGCAAGGATGTGCTCAGGCGGTGATGTGGACGCTGCAATCTGTTCTTTATTTGCAGCACAGCAAAATAACCTCAAAGTTTTGGCTGGGCCAATAAACCACGACAATAATTACACCAGATTTTTTGTTATAAGCAAGAATCCTAACTTTGAAAAGGGAGAGAAAAACAAGACTTCAATTATCTTCTCCACCTATGACAAGCCAGGAAGTCTTTACAAAATTTTGGCTATTTTTAATCTTTATGATTTGAATTTGACAAAGATAGAGTCACGACCGGCAAAGACTAATCTTGGTGAATATGTTTTTTTTGTTGATATAGATGGATTTGTGGATGATGAAGATGTAAATGATGCGCTAAGAGTGGTTCAACGAAAATCTACATTTTTTAAGCTTTTAGGCTCTTATTCTGTTGTTTGTCCAGATTCGGAGAATAAAAATTAGTGGATGGATGTGGATGGAGTATGAACAATAAATTGCTAAAAGAAGGGCTTATATCAATAGTTACAGGAGTTTTTCAGATGGTTTTGTTTTTACTTCAGTTTAATCCCATTTTTGCTTTGGTAGGTTTTCCTCTTTACGTTGTAGCAGCTAAAGAAAATTTTTTAAAAAAGATGGCTATATCGTATGTTATTTCTGCCTTAATCATTATGATTCTTGGAAAATCCCCAATTAATTTACTTTTTATTCTAATAACATTTATCTTGCCGGTGTGCGTATTTTTGATTTTACGCGTTTCAAAAACTACTGTTATGGATTTTGTAATATACATCGCTGGATTTTTGTTCTATCATGTCCTTTTTATAAAGGCTATAAAAATTCTTTACAAGATAGATATCATAGAGCTTGTTCTTTCTATTCTAGAAGGCATTTTAAAAGGTTACTTTAACCCAGCTGGCGATGACAAACTGAATAAACTTGTGGAATTTTTGAAACTTTTGATGCCAGGATTTGTAATTGTTGAGGCAATCACATTTGCACTTTTTGGGTATTATATTACCAAATTTGTAGCAAACATGGTTGGAATTCAAAAGGAATTTTTACCTTTTTCAAAGCTATTTATGCCCAAAGAAGTGACAGTTGGAGTTGTTGTATTCTTTATTCTTTCTTTATTTTTGACAAGCATCAATGTTCTTTATATTATTGTGAGCAATATGACAATAATTCTTTCGTGGCTTTTATTTATTCAAGCACTTTCTTTGATGTATGCAGTCATAACTGAAAAAATTCGCTCACCGTTTATTGGAGGCTGGCTTTTTGCAGTCTTGATTATGTTCAGTATGCATTTTTTAATTTTCTTTTTGATGATGTTCATTGGTTTTTTAGACCTTATAGTTGATTTTAAAAAACGCAAACCAAAGAGGGTGGAATTGTGAAAGATAAAAAGTCTCACTTTAGATTTGATTTTTCTGTATCGCAAGCAGGTTTTATACTTTCGCTGCTTTTTGATTTTGTAATTATATATTTTAATATAAAAATTGGCTTAATTTGTCTTTCACTAATTGTTCTACTTACTATTTATAATATAAGGCTCAATAGAAAAAAGAACAAACAACTTTTAGAATATATAGAAACTCTCACACTTAATATAGACACAGCATCAAAAGATACACTTTTGAAGTTTCCATTTCCGATTCTTATTTCAGAGTACAATGGGGATATAATATGGTACAATCATAAATTCCTAAATACAGTTAAGAACAAGAAATTAATAGGCAAAAATCTTAAAGATGAGCTTCCTGAGCTTTATTCAGCCATATTGGAAGGAAAAAGCAAAGTAGAGAAATTTGAGTATGAGGGTAATTTTTTTGATGTTATGATAACCATTGTTGAGGTGGAGGAAGGCAAAAATGAAAAGAGGTTTTTAAACCTGTTTTACTTTGTTGATGTTACTGATTTTGTTCTTCTTCAAAAGAAATATGAAATCCAAAATGTTGTTTTTGGTTATTTGACCATTGACAACTATGAAGATGTTCTGAATTCAGCACCGGAGGTATCTAAATCTTCTATTGTTTCTGAGATAGAGAAACGTATTACTGATTGGTTTTACAATCAAATAAGGTCAGATGTGTTTTTAATGAAGTATGAACGGGACAAGTACTTTTTTATATGCAATAAAGAAGCCTTTTACAAGATGCAGGAAAGAAGATTTAATATTTTAGAGCAGATAAAGGAAGTGAATCTGTACAATAAGATAATTCCTACCATAAGCTGCGGTATAGGTATAAGGCAAGATTCTATATTCCAGGCACAAAAGGATGCAAGGACAGCTCTTGACATGGCGCTAAGCCGTGGCGGTGACCAGTTTGTAATATTCTACGGCGGCAAGTTTGAATTTTTTGGTGGTAAAACAAAAGAACACGAAAAACGCTCAAAAGTGCGTTCACGTGTTATGGCACAGACAATAAAAGAGATTGTGAAACATTCTGATAAGATATTTATTATTGGTCATCAGTACTTTGACCTTGACTGTTTGGGTGCAGCTGTGGGTTTGAGCAAGTTATGCCTGAATTTGGTCAAGGAAGTGTACATTGTAATTAATTCCTACAATCCTACAATTAAAAACTTTCTTCAGATGCTACTTGATGACCCTCAATACCAGAATATAATAATTGACCAGCAAAAAGCTTTGAAGATGAAAACCAAAACCTCTCTTTTGTTTGTGGTAGACACTCAAAGATCAAGTTACATCGATATGCCGCAGATGATCTTGGAGTTTGATAAGATAATCGTAATTGACCATCATAGAAGACCTGCCGACTGGATAGAGCAGGCTCTTATTTGCTATTCAGAAACATACGCTTCATCTGTATCTGAACTTGTTGCAGAGCTTTTGAGCTATGAAGGAATAAAGCTGAAAAAATTTGAGGCAGAAATATTATTAGCGGGTATAATGATTGACACAAGAGGATTTACAAAAAATGTTGGTGTGAGGACTTTTGAGGTTGCAACGTACCTCAGAGAGAATGATGCTATGCCGGAAACTATTAAAGAGTACTTAAAGGAAGACTTGGAAAGTTACATTTTAAAAAATCAGCTCATTTCCAACCTGGAAATCATATATAACAATATTGCGCTTGTGGTTGATTATTCACAAGTGTGTCGGGATAATGTTATAATAGCAAAGGTGGCAGATGAGCTTTTGAACATAAAAGGGATTGACGCTTCTTTTGTTGTGTGCAAAATAGAAAACAGTGTACTAATAAGCGGTCGCTCAAATGGCAAGATAAATGTTCAGGTTATATTAGAAAAGATTGGTGGTGGAGGTCATTTAGAGACTGCAGGGGCAAGACTTGAAAATATAAACATTGAAGATGCAAAAGAGGTTCTTTTAAAAGCCATCCAAGAGTATATTAATGAAGACCGAAACTTCTAATTAAAGCAAAAAGGAGTGGAGATTCTAACATGAAGGTTGTGCTTTTACAGGATGTAAAAGGATTGGGGAAGAAAGATTCAGTAGTTGAAGTAAACGATGGGTATGCCAGAAACTATCTGATTCCACGAAAGCTTGCAGTGCCTGCAACAGAAGGTTTAGAGAAACATTTAAAAGAGAAAAAAGAAGCTGAACAGAAAAAGAAGGAAAAAGAGCTTGAGGCTGCAAAGGATTTAGCAAGTAAGCTTGAAAAGAGTCAGATTATTATAAAAGCAAAAGCAGGGGAAAATGGAAAACTTTTTGGTTCAATAACAAACAAAGAGATTGCCGAAGAGATAAAAAAGCAGCTTGGATTTGACATTAACAAGAAGAAAATAGAACTTGACGACCCTATAAAGCTTATTGGAAGCTATGATGTTGTTATCAGACTATATCAGGGAGTTGTGGCAAAGCTCAAAGTTCATGTGACAGCAAGCTAAGTGAATATGAGGAAGTGAGAGAGAGATGGAGCCCGACATTGTTCAAAGTCAAGAAGGAATACCCGAAAACCGCGAAGCAGAAGAGGCGGTTGTAGGGGCAATGCTTTTGAGCCGCGAGGTAATTTCTGATGTTGCAGAGATTTTAACAGAAGAGGATTTTGCAACACCACAGCTTAAAGAGATTTTTTCTGCTATTATGGACCTTTTTGAAGAGGGCAAACCTGTAGATGTTATAACTGTAGCTGAAAGACTGAGAGAAAGAGGGACATACGAAGCAGTCGGAGGAAGTGAGTATCTGACAAATCTTGTTATAAATACTCCGACAACTGCAAATGCTACATATTATGCAAAGATTGTTGAAGAAAAGTCTCTTTTGCGAAAACTCATAAACTCTTCAATGAAGATTATTGAAAAGTGCAAGAGCCAGACAGAAAGAGTTGAAGATATTGTTGATTTTGCTGAAAAGACAATCTTCAATGTGATTTCTCACAAGAATTCAAAAGATTTTTCTCATTTAAAAGAGATTTTAATTGAAACCTACAACAAGATAGAAGAACTATACCTTAGAAAATCACATATAATAGGTGTTCCCACAGGATTTGCTGAGTTTGATAGAATGACAGCAGGTCTTCAACCATCAGACCTGATTTTGATTGCCGCAAGACCTGCAATGGGCAAGACAAGTTTTGCGCTAAATATTGTCCAGCACGCAGCACTGCGTGCTGGTGTTCCTGTTGCTATCTTCAGTCTTGAGATGTCAAAGGAACAGCTTGTAACCCGTATGATTTGCTCAGAAGCAATGATAGATAGTCACAAACTTAGAACTGGCAACTTAGAGGATGAAGAGTGGAAAAAGTTTGCAAAAGCTTTAGCACTTTTGTCAAACGCTCCAATTTATATTGACGATACACCTGCCATAACAGTTTCTGAGATGAGAGCAAAGTGTAGAAGGCTCAAGCTCAAAGAAAAAGGTCTTGGTCTTGTGATGGTTGACTATTTGCAGCTTATGACTGCCCGTGGCAGGTTTGAAAGCAAACAACAGGAAATTGCCGAGATTTCAAGGTCATTAAAAGCCTTGGCAAGAGAGCTCAATGTCCCAGTACTTGCACTTTCACAGCTGTCCCGTGCACCTGAAACAAGGGCTGACCACAGACCGATTCTCTCTGACCTTCGTGAAAGTGGGGCAATTGAGCAAGATGCTGACATTGTTGCGTTTTTGTACAGGGATGAGTATTACAATCCCGACACTGACAAAAAACACATAGCAGAGCTTATAATTGCAAAGCACAGAAATGGACCTACTGGCACAATTGAGCTCCTTTTCTTAGACAAACATACAAAGTTCAAAGATTTGGAGAAAAATAGATAAGTAAAATAACTATAAGATTGAAAAAGGGTGTGATACTGTTGGCAATTATCAAGGATTATTCTTTATGGGAAGATGGGCTAAAAAAAATTAACTGGGCAAGAAGGTTTATGCCTATCTTAAATCAGATAAGAAAAGAATATGAAGACAAAAAACCGCTTAAAGGCTTGAACATAGCAATTTCTGTTCATCTTGAGGCAAAGACAGCAAACCTTGCCCTGCTTTTGAAAGACTTAGGTAGCAATGTTTTTGTCACAGGGTCTAATCCTTTATCTACTCAGGATGATGTTGCAAGCGCTCTTGTTCATGAGGGCATTGAAGTATTTGCGATAAGAGGTGTGGATACATCCGAATATTTTAGTCATCTTGAGAAAACTCTTGAAAATGATATAGACCTTATAATTGACGATGGTGGAGATTTGACATATATTCTTCATACAAAGCGCGAAGATTTGGCAAACAGAGTAATTGGTGGCTGTGAAGAGACAACAACAGGTGTAATAAGGCTCAGAGCGCTTGAAAGGGAAGGAAAACTCAAATTCCCTATGATTGCAGTCAACAATGCTTTTTGCAAGCATCTTTTTGACAATCGTATTGGAACTGGTCAGTCTACATGGGATGGGATAATGAGAACCACAAATATAACAGTTGCAGGCAAGTATGTGGTTGTTGCGGGATATGGTTTTTGCGGCAAGGGAATTGCAAAAAGAGCTAAAGGGCTTGGTGCAAAAGTGATAGTTAGCGAGGTTCACCCAATCAAGGCTTTAGAAGCATACATGGACGGATTTGAGGTAATGAAGATGCAAGATGCTGCAAAGATTGGGGATATATTTGTTACTGCAACAGGGTGCAAGGATGTAATAAGGTATGAACATATTTTGCAAATGAAAGATGGAGCAATCTTGTGTAATAGTGGGCATTTTAATGTTGAGATTGATATAGCTACGCTTGAGAAAAAGGCAGTCAAAAAGTACGAAGCAAGAAAGAATATCCAGGGATATGTTCTTGAAAACGGCAAAGAGGTTTTTGTAATAGCAGAGGGAAGGCTTGTCAACCTTGCCGCAGCAGATGGACACCCAATTGAGATTATGGATATGTCATTTGCAATTCAAGCACTGTCAAGTATATATGTTGTTCAAAATCATAAAAAATTGGAAAAAAGAGTATATAATGTTCCAGAGGAGATTGACAAGTTTGTTGCTGAAGTTAAGCTAAGGTCTCTTGGGATAGAAATAGATAGGCTCACGCCAGATCAGAAAAAATACCTTGAAAGTTGGGAAGTGTAAGTAAGATGGATATATTAATTAAAAATGTTACAATTGTTACTTGTAATGCGCAAAATGAGGTTCTAAAGGGTGATATTCTTATCAAGAATGGCAGGATTGCAAGGATAGCAGAAAATATAGAGTTATCTATTTATGAGCAAGCTTGTGTTAAAGTCATTGAAGGAAAAGATTTAATAGCCATACCGGGACTTATAAATGCACATACACACTGCGGTCAGACAATTTTGCGTTCTTTTGCAGACGATTTGCCTTTGTATGAATGGTTATTTGAAAAGATTTTCCCGGCAGAAGAAAAGCTCACAAAAGAGATGATTTATTTTTCTTCTCTTCTTGGTATTGCAGAGATGCTCAAAAGTGGCACAACTATGTTTTTTGACATGTATTTTCATGAGGATATGACAGCGAAAGCTGTGCAAGAGACTGGTATAAAGGCAGTTTTATCACGAGGACTTCAATCAGATGAGAAAGAAGATGTTAGACTTGATGAGACAAAAGAGCTGATTTATAATTATTCAAGTGATAAGATAAAAGTATTTTTCGGTCCACATTCGGTTTATACATGTTCATATGAGCTTTTAGAAAAGGTTGCACAACTTGCACAGGAGTTTAGGACAGGTGTGATGATACATCTTAGTGAGTCAGAAAATGAAGTAAATAGCTGCTTTGAAAAATATGACATGTCACCTGTAAAGCTATGCAATCAGGCAGGGCTTTTTGATACGATTTGTGTAGCAGCACACTGCGTGTATGTTGATGATGAAGATATCGAAGTTATGGCAGAGAAAAATGTATCTTGTGTTTACAACCCGACAAGCAATCTCAAGCTTGGCAATGGCTTTGCACCTGTGCAAAATATGATAAAGTCTGGTGTAAATGTTGCCATTGGTACAGATTCGGCAGCAAGCAACAACAACTTGAATATGCTTGAAGAGATGCACATTGCCTCTTTGCTTGAAAAGGGAATGTACAGGTTATCAGATATTTTGAAGGCAGAACAGATTCTAAAGATGGCAACAGTAAATGCAGCCATGGCAGCAGGTATCAACAACATGGGTGTTCTTCACGAAGGTTTTTGCGCTGATATAGTGCTGCTGAAAGCAAATGATTTTAACATGCTGCCATGTTATAATCCAATTTCAAATGTTGTTTACAGTAGCAATCCTTCGAATGTGTATGCTACAATAGTGGATGGTCAGATCCTTTACATGGATGGGAAGCTTTTTACAATTGATGAAGAGGCTCTTGTGAAAGAGATAAAGAGCATAGAGAAGTTTTTGAAAGAGAGTATTTAGAAATTTTTTTAAAGCCATGAAAGGAAGGACAAGAATTGCAATATAAAAAGGCAACAAAAATAGCATTGCAGCTATTTATAGTAACAGTCTTTACAAAACTGATAGGATTCATAAGAGAGGTAGCATTTGGTGCAAGGTTTGGTACAAGCGTAAAGGCAGATGCTTTCCCCCTTGCACTGCAGCTTCCGAACATCCTTTTTGCTTCTATTTTTGCTGCTTTTTCAACCTCATTTATACCGTTTTACACAGATATACGTGAAAAAAAAGGCGAGGATGAGGGAATAAAATTTACAAACAGTGTGATAAATACATTGCTTCTTGCATCAAGCATTGTTGCAATCTTTGGCTTTATCTTCTCAAAACAGCTAATTCAACTTCAAGTGCACCAAAGTAAAGAACTTCAAATAATGTATGCGTCAAGAATTTTGAAAATCACAATCTTTATGATAATATTTACAAGTTCAGCAAACATACTTCAGGGCTTTTTGCAGGCAAACGAGAACTTTACAAAGCCGGTACTATCAAGCATTCCTTTTAATCTCTCAATTTTTATCGCAATATTTTTGTCATACTTTGAACCGTTCAAGAAATTTGATATATATATAGTGGCGGTAGGATTTGTTGTCGGGTATTTTTGGAGTTTGGTTTACCAGCTTTATAATTCAAAGAAATATGGCTTTAAGTTTTATCCTGTGGTCGGACTGAAGGATGAAAACATAAAAAAGATGATAAAATTTTCTTTCCCGGTTTTCATAAGCAGTAGCATGGCTCAGCTTTACACATTCATTGACAGATACCTTCTGACAGGGACGTCAACCGGTGCTGTTGCGGCTGTTGCATATGCAGGGAAGCTGAACGATATGGTGGTTGGAGTTTTTTCATCCTCAATTTCTGTTTTAGCTTTTTCAACCCTCTCTAATCTGCAGGCAAAAGGAGATAAAGAGAATTTTAGAAAGTTCTTTGTCTCTGCTTTAAACTCAATTATTCTGATGATGATGCCGTTTGCTATAGGAGGAGTGATTCTCTCAAAAGAGATAACAAGGTTAATTTACCAGCGAGGGAACTTTACAATTGAGTCTACATTGCTGACGGCTTCACCACTTATGTTTTACTGTTTGGGTTTTGTAGGCCTTGGTCTTAGGGATATGTTAAACAGAACTTTGTATGTTTTAAAGGATTCAAAAACAGCTGTAAAAAACGGTGTTATTGCTATTGCTTGTAATATTGTACTTGACATAATATTTATTTATAAGTTCAAGCACACAGGTGCTGCTATGGCATTTGCGTCGGCAAACTACATTGCAGCAGTTTTGTTGTTTATTTCGCTCAGAAAAAAACTTGGTTCAATTGGCTGGAAAAGGATTGCAGGTGTGTTTGTAAAGGCGCTTGTTGCAAGCTTGGCAATGGGTGTCTTTGTATATGCATTTAAACAAAAATTTATTTATTTAACAATGCCATTTAAATACTTTGCCATTTATACCTCGGCAAGTATTTTGCTTGGAATGGGAATATATGCAGGGCTTATATACCTTTTAAAGGTAGAGGAAGTGGGTTTGATTGTTAAAATGGTAAGAGAAAAATTTGGAATTTGAAAAACTACGGAAAGGGGAAGGAGCTTCAAGATGGATATCGAACATCAATTGAAGGTTTTTAAAAAAGGTGCTGCTGAGATAATTACAGAAGAGGAGCTTGTTGAAAAGTTGAAGCAAGACAGACCATTAAACATAAAACTTGGGCTTGATCCAAACGTGCCAGACGTTCATCTTGGACATGCTGTTGTTTTAAGGAAACTTAAACAGCTTCAGGACCTTGGGCACAACATAATCTTGATAATTGGCGATTTTACTGCAATGATTGGTGACCCGACAGGAAAGTCTGAGACAAGAAAACAACTTACAAAAGAAGAGGTTCAAAAAAATGCTGAGCCTTTCAAACAGCAGGTTTTAAAGATTCTTGACCCGCAAAAGACCACAATAAGATATAACAGTGAATGGCTTGAACCCATGAACTTTTTGGATGTAATAAACCTTGCATCAAAATACACAGTTGCAAGAATGCTTGAAAGGGAAACATTTAGACAGAGAATGGAAAAGAACTTGCCACTCTCAATACATGAGTTTTTCTACCCACTTATGCAAGGTTATGACTCTGTTGTGATTGAAGCCGATGTTGAGCTTGGTGCAACCGAGCAAAAATTCAATATATTGATGGGAAGGACGCTGCAAAAGGAGTATGGATGCAAAACAATCCAAGTTGCGCTTTTGATGCCAATATTAGTTGGTACAGATGGTGTTAACAAGATGAGCAAGAGCCTTGGAAACTATATTGGAATAAATGAACCGCCCAATGTAATGTATGGGAAAGTGATGTCAATTCCTGATGAGATTATGATTTCGTACTATGAACTCACAACCGATTTAGAACCTGAAGAGATTGAGGAGATAAAGAGAAAGCTTGAAGAAGGGACTCTTCACCCAAGAGATGCAAAGATGAGACTTGCAAGAGAGATAGTAAAGCTATACCATGGCGAAGAGGCAGCTAAAAAGGCCGAAGAGGAGTTCATAAGAGTGTTTCAGAAAAAAGATGTTCCAGATGATATTCCAGAAGTTGAGCTTGCAAATGCTAAGGTTTATCTTCCAAGGTTCATGGTAGAAAATAAACTTTGCTCCTCTACAAGTGAGGGAATGAGGCTTATTAAAAGCGGTGCTGTTAAACTCAACGGTGAGAAGGTAAATGAGCTTGACATTGAACTTCAAAACGGTGATGTTTTGCAGGTTGGCAAGCTAAAATTTGTAAAAGTAAAGCTTTTGTGAAGGATTTTTCCTTATCTTTGGGGCCCAGGAAGTTTTGGTTCAAGAGCTGAGTGTTTAAATTATCATTTCAAAACACACGGTAAAGAAGTAGCAGCATCAAATATATGTGAGTACGTGAGACTGGCTGATAAAGTAAGGCAGGATATTATTAAACAAAAGTTAAAGCCTGTAAAGCCTGTTGAAGGTGCAATTCCAAATGTATATAGATTCAAATATAAAATATATTATTTGCATGCGGTATGCGTAAACTATGTTCCATCTGGTGATTTAATTAGTTTTGGCGAAAAAAATTCTAGTCCTTAATTAATTATCAAAAAAACTGAATAATACAAATATCAAAACCATTAATATTTTTTATATGAATTATGAATTATTATGTATTACCAAATGGAGGCATTATTAGAGAATGTATACATGTGAATTTGGAATTATTTACAAAATAGATCAGGGGAAGAAATATTATGAATATGAACCGGAGAGATATGATTGCGTATATATAAATTGTGATATTGTATTGGATTGGTGGGAAGTAGGATTAAACCAGGTAAAAACGTATATTGGTGTAGGTTTTGAAAAGGAATTTTATGGTATAGACGTAGATGGGGTGTCATTGATACCACCAGAATCACTTTCTGTATTTGAAAAAATAGTAGAAAGTGACCCGAGGACAAAAGAAGATCCAAGTCTTAAGGAACTTTTGAAGAAGATTAAAAAAGCAAAAGAGGAGAATAAATATATGATTTGTTTTGGTGTGTGAAGTTTAAGATTGACCTTAAAAGCTTTGATGCCATACAGCTAAAAGATAAAATTGGTAAAACTAAAGCTTTTGTGAAGGAAAAATCTTCGTAAAGCTTTTTTGATTTTCATATTAAGAAACATTACGATTTTACAAACGCAGGAATTTGAGTTTAGTAGGTTGTTTGTTGTTGTGCCAGATAAAAAGCAAATAAATAATTTAAGAAGTAATATTATTATGTAAAGCTTGATTTTATATCAGAATTATATCAGTAAAAATTTTAACTGTACTAATATCAAATTAAATTGCCAATAAATAATGGCAACATTTATTGATAAATAAAGTTTTTAAAGTATTTTTTAGGTTTAATAGTATTTCCAATTGTTTTTTTGATAATATTTTGGTATACTAAAACTAACAGAGCATATGGTACAAGCTTGGAATATATTATATAAATGTGAATCAAAATATAAGTTACAGTATGTTTCTATACAGTCCTTCTCAAACTCTGGTGGCATCAGCTGCTAATTATTGTATGTATAAACGACAGGTGTTAAATGTAATGAGAAAGGAGCTATGGAAATGAGAAGGAGAATTATAATAATTGGTATAATATGCATGTTTATCTTGACAGGCTGTGGATTGTTGTGTTGGTTTTTTTATGGAGGAAAGACAGAATCGAAGGGGGACACAGTCAAAGCAGGGGAGAAGGTAGTTTGGGCATCTGAGCTAAATAATAGAGCAGAAAATACTGAAGAAGGGGTAAGTGGAAAGCAGGAAGATAGCAACCAGAGTCAGACCACATGCGATGCTGTTTATACTAATCTTGCAACTGAAATAAATGATCCAATTGCAAGAAAAGTTTTTGATTTAATTTTAATTAGTCATTCAGTTATAGCTGATAGGTATCAAGACACAAACAATATAGATAATAATTATATGCAAAAATCTTCTTTAGCAGAAGACAGAGATGATGAATTTTATTCAATCAGGAAGAAGAAAAAAGAACTTGATAAAGAGGCAATGGCTTATTATGAAAGTTTAATGGATGAACTTAAAAGAAATCCACAGAATTGGAAGAGTGTATGGAAGAGATATAAAGACTATGCTATTGAATATTATGCTAAGGTAAGAAATTTTGATTATGATCCAGAAGTTAAAAAGATAACATATTTAAAGACAGAAGAAGGTAAGGAGTTAGCAAAGCAAGGTGGAATAACCGAAAAAGTCATTGAACAATGGCAGAAGAGGTATGAAGAGGTGAAAGAATACACAAGAGAGGAAGTCAGAAAACAACTTGAGGAATCTGCCAAAGAGGCAGGTATACCAGAATAAGTAATGTATAACAATAATTTAAAAAGGGCTTACAGCAAAATCTGCAGGCCCTTTTATTAATTAAAAACTTTTGCTTTATTCAATTGTGGTGTTGAGACAAAATAAAAAAGTTTTTGAAAAAGCAGAAGTTTGGGCTGTTATATAAAGGATTTTATAATAGTCAATTGTAATACTGATAAGAATGTAGTATAATGATATCAAAAGTTATTCCAAATTTTCATAACCTAAGCTTAGGTTGTACTAATTTTAGTTAACAGAGCGATGATAGGGTTTTTATTAACATTGAACTTCAAAATGGATATGTCTTGCAAATTAGAAAACTCAAATTTGTGAAGATAAAGCTTTTGTAAAGGGTATATTCCTTTGCAAAAGCTAATTTTTTAATTTTTAAATTGACTTTTAGTCATTGACGTTTGGCAGTGCATATGTTAAAATAGGCTGTGTAAAATTTTAAAAGAGGTGAGGTGTGTGAGAGTAATTTTAAAGCGTCCGTGGCTGAGTACTATTATATGGGCTATTTTAACAGTAATATTTGTAGTT
This sequence comes from Caldicellulosiruptor bescii DSM 6725, assembly GCF_000022325.1. Taxonomy (NCBI): domain Bacteria; kingdom Bacillati; phylum Bacillota; order Caldicellulosiruptorales; family Caldicellulosiruptoraceae; genus Caldicellulosiruptor; species Caldicellulosiruptor bescii. The sequence goes on from NC_012034.1 coordinate 990,572, forward strand.
ACTATGCCAGATATAAATAAAATAGTGCGACTCAAAGGTGAACCTAAAATTGGTCAGGAATACCCATTTCAAGTTGCAGCAGCGTTAGAAAAAGAATATCAGGGAGTGCCAAAGGATAAAAAGCTTTCAACAGTAGCAATTGTATTTTATGACAAAAACGGTCTTTCAGATGAAGACATTGTGGCAATTAAAAGGATAATTTATGGACTTAACAGCAACAGAGAAAAATACAACATTGAAAATATTTCAACTCATTTCAAGAATCCTGAGCTAAAAAACTACTACGTATCAGGCAACAACAAGGTTATCCTTGCAAGCATTCAGGCAGACAAGTCAAAGAGAGAAATTATTGAGATAAGAGACGATATTTATAAGTTTATAGATTCTGTTAGAAAACCAAAGAGTTTAGAAGTGTATCTGACAGGTGGAGATTTAATTACCCAAGACTTTGTAAAGGCTTCAGAAGATGGTGTTAAAAAGACCGATGTCATCACAATTGTATTTATAATCATTGTGTTGGTCCTTGTTTTCCGCTCACCTGTCACTCCAATTGTTTCACTTTTAACAGTTGGTGTTTCGTTTTTAATCTCACTTAGCATAGTTGGGCACATAGCAGATAAGTTTAATTTTCCAATCAATACTTTCACAAGAACATTTATTGTTGTATCCTTGTTTGGAATTGGAACGGATTATAATCTATTGATTATTTCAAGATTTAGAGAAGAGCTTGCAAATGGAAAAGATGTCGACAATGCAATAATAACCACATTTAAAACCGCAGGAAAGACAGTGGTATTTAGCTGTCTTGCAGTTTTCACAGGTTTTGCAGCTTTTGCAGCAGCATCTTTTAACTTTTTCAGAGCAATGTCAGCAATTTCAGTAAGTGTACTTGTACTTTTACTTGTGCTTTTAACCTTGGTTCCAGCAGTGCTCAAAATTTTTGGTAAAAATCTTCTCTGGCCATTTAATAAAGAAATACAGCACACCCATAGCAGACTCTGGGAAGCTGCTGCGAGACTTTCGACTAAATATCCTTATGTTGTTTTGACAACAGTTATTTTAATTTTAATACCTTTTCTTTTATCAGTCAGAGGCGATTTGTCATTCAACACACTAAACGAGCTTTCTGAAAAGTACAAATCCGTAAAAGGATTTAACATAATTTCAAAAAACTTTAGTAGTGGAAAGACATTTCCTGTTACGATTTATTTAAAATCTAATAAGAGCTTAGCAACTTCGGATGCACTATCTGACATTGAAAAAATAACTGAGGTATTGAGCAAGCAAAAAGGTATAAAAGATGTATATTCAGTAACAAGACCTCAAGGGGAGATTATAAAACAATTTACTTTGTCAAACCAAGCAGATACTGTTATAAAAGGTATTGATAGTTTGAGAGATGGTCTTTTGAAAGTTAACAATGCAATTGAGACTATAAACAAAAATTTAAATATGTCAACAAAAGAATTTGATGTTCAAAAACTTATAACTGGCATTTCACAGCTTGAGAATGGTGTATATGAATTGAAAATTTCTTTAGAAAAACTAAATGGTGGATTTGAACAGGGGTTAAATGGTTCTAAGAAGATATATGATGGTCTTAATAAGCTTTCAATTGGAAGCAGCAAGCTGTCTGAAGGCTTTAAAGAATTCTATTCTGAGTATACAAGGTCAATAAATAAGGTAAAAAGGGAATTACAGGGATTTGATGTAAATCAAATTGAACTTTTATTGACAGGTATTAATACTGCTAATAACAATTTAAAAGCACTTTCAAATAAGTATCCGGAAATCTCAAAGGATATCAATTATATTATGGCATCTGAGATTTTATCAAAAATTGAAACTGAAGCAAATAAGTTTGCTCCAAAGTTAAAAGAGTTTTCTTCTGAATATGAAAAGATTTCAGCCCAGATAAATGAAGCTGACAAAGCTCAGAAGCTTATTTCAAATTCTATTGATAGCATAGCTTCAGCTTCAAAACAGCTTGCTGATGCTCATGGGAAGGTTCTAAGTGGCTACTATCAAATTGACAAAGGTCAAAAGCAAATAATCTCAGGTGTAAACCTTATGTATTCAAAACTTCAGGAGTTTGACAAACAAAAAGAACAGATTCTAAAAAAAGTGGATGAACTTCAGACAGGGTTTACAAGTTTAAAATCAGCGCTTTTGCAGATTTCTGATGCACTTAACAAGATGGCAAATTCTATGCAGAATATGAAGAGTTATTTTGAAGGATACAAAACAACAAACATCTTTTACGTCCCACCAGAGGCTATAAAAAGCAGTAGCTTCAAAAAGGCTTTAGATTCATATATGAACAAAAATAGAACAATAACAAAGATAATCTTGATTCTTGACACAAATCCATATACAAACAAGGCAATTGACATAGTTGACAATGTGGAAAAGGTTTTAAATAACTCTTTAGAGTTTATAAACACAAAGTTTGTGTCGGTAGGAGTTGGTGGGATATCATCTTCAAACCACGATTTGAGAAGCATTTATTTTAAGGATTTCAAGACTTTGAGACTTATAATGATAATAAGCATCTTTATTCTCATGTTCCTAATTTCAAGGTCAATCTTTAATGCTGCAATAATGGTAATAATAGTTTTTGCCGACTACTACCTTGCACTCTCTATAACAGAGATGATTTTCAAAGGAATATTCAAGTACGAAGCACTCAACTGGGCAGTGCCATTTTTCACCTTTGTTGTGTTCTTAGCTCTGGGTATAGACTACAGTGTATTTTTACTGATAAGGTTTTACGAATATAGAAATTTAGAACTTTCAGAAGCACTGAGACTTACCTCGGCAAACATTGGGCATGTTGTAACATCAGCGGTGATAATTTTAGCCGGCACATTTGCGGCAATGCTGCCATCTGGGATTTTGACATTAATGCAGGTTTCCATCTGTGTTGTGATAGGCCTTGTTCTGCTTGCATTTTTTCTGCTTCCATTTTTGTACAATACTTTGATGAGAATAAAAAGGGATATAATATAAAAGGAACTTCGAAAAAATTTGAAAGCTGCCTCCAGAGAAGGGGGCAGCTTTTTGTTTGCGAAAAAACATGAGAAAATTTAAGAAATTTAGAGATATTTGAAGAAAGAGAGAGCTGATAGCTAAAAATTGCTTAAAATTAACTAAAAAAAACGAGTTTGACAGGATGAAAATTAATAAAGTAAAATTGAGGTGAAAATTCCAAGGAGAATATTAGTAAATATAGCAATCTGCAAGGTTACAAAGCCATTAACCTCTTTTTATGGGTACTAAACGAGCATTCCTGTAATGAACGAAAATGAGTGAAAATGACGAGAAATGAGATTTGAAAAGATAAGGTACCTCCTGGTAAAATACAGAATGTAAGTTGTACAACTTACGACAAAACACAACAAAGGAGGTACCCTCTTTGAGAGACTTGTCAAGAATTTTGTGTTTCCAATTTATAACGCAAGTTGTAAAGTTGGGTTATGTTATTGATGCATTTTCTAATACTGGGAACTCCATTTTTCCATTTTGTACGGCGTAAGTTCTCTCGCTGTAAGTAAATATTAATTTCTAAGACTTTGGCAGTCTGAAAGTATCCACCTGAATTTACTCTAATCTTTTCAATCATGCTGTTTACACTTTCAACGGCGTTTGTGGTATAGATATGCTTTCTTAATTCCTCGGGGTATTTCATATGGGCAAGATAAAACTCTGCTTTTTCTGATATTGCTTTAATAAATCGAGGATATTTTGCAAGGTATTCATCACAAAGTTCTTTAAATTTCAATACAGCTTCATCGAAATCAGGAGAAAAGGTTTTGATTTTGTCCAAGCTCTTGTTAAAAGCTGAAGCATCCTCTTTTGTCATATGTTTTCTGACATTACGTTGGAGGTGGACAAAACACAGTTGATGGTCAGCAAGAGGATAAGCAAGTTTGACAGCATCTATAATACCTGGGAAGTCATCACTTATGACAATTAGAATCTCTTTTAGCCCTCTTGTAATTAAGTCTTCAAATACTTTCATCCAATCAGCCTTATTTTCTTTGCCGAAGAAAGTGTAGACACCGAAAATGTCTTTTTTACCTTCTAAGTCGATACCGAGGACAACATAACAAGTAGCTTGTTTAACCTTAGAATTATCCTTAACTTCACAATGATAACCATCGATGATGAGAGCAAAAGCACTTGTTGGTAGTTCTCTTTGTTTGAATAACTGAAGCTCATTTTTAAGGTCTTCTTTGATTTTTAGTATTTCATTTTCGGAATATGGAAGATTCAAAGCTTTCAAAGTCTGGACAAGGGAACTTTCGGAATAACCATTGACGACTAAAGACATAAGCAGGTCAGTGTATGAACTATCAACTCTTTTGTAGCGGTCAGGGAGGATAGAAGGTCGGAAATTACCAGTACGTGTGCGAGGGACAGAGATTTCAAGACTGCCAACAGGTGTTGCAAGTTTTCTATCGTAAAAACCATTGCCTTTGTCATTGTCATTTTTAGCAAGGTACACTGATCTTTCCGATAACATAAAGCAATCGAGCAAGTTTTCTAAGAGTTGTTTTAGAGCTGGGCGGTTAGGATCATCTTTGGAGCAATACATATTTAATACTTGCTCTACAGCCATGTTTTTAGCAGTTTCGTGAATTTCGTTTTTATTCATTCTCAGTGACCCCCTTTGATGATTATTTCAATACTAATTATACAGTGGACACAATTTTATTTTAACTCCCGGAGTTCAAATCGATAGTGTCAAGAGTTTGTAGGAAAAAATTTTTATCAGAATATACCTGCATTATAGAAGCTACAACTAATCAAAGACTTTAATGCTCTTCGTAACTGGTTAACTTTACCATTTGCTATAACTGGTATATTATTCCACTTTTCCGTACCTTTTCGTACTCTTTTCCCGTTCTTTATAATTCCTTTTGCTATTTCTTTAACTTCTTGCCTTTCTGACTTCTTGGCTTTTATCTTCTCTAAATATACATTCATAAGTTCAAAACCATTATATTTTAAACTCAATAACTTTACCATGGTCTCCGCTATATCTTCGCTCCATCCTCTTGGTCTTGAACTCATCCTCTCTGCTAATACATGACTTACATGCCCTTCTGCACTACATCCCTTTATATTAACATTCGCTGCTTCTAATACTATATTATCCCAGTGCGAAAGTATGTATCTCCTTCCCTTCTTTATCCTCCTCTTAGCTAACTCATCTTCTTTTACCTCCTCCATCTTTTCTTTTACTAATGCCTCAAATCCCTCTCTATCCTTCTCTCTTAATGCTTTCAAAATCTCATTAAATAATTTTCTATCCCCTCCTGCTATTTTCATTATCTCCTTCGTTAAGTGAAACTTATCTAATACAAATTCCGCTCCATCTATCCACTCTAATCCCTTCTTTATCCAATTAGCTCCATCTCCTAAAAGATATATGTTTTCTATCTTCTCAACTTCAAAATTCTCTTCAATATACTTACCCACTTTTGCCCAAAAATCATCTGCATCCTCTTTTACACTGCTAAAATAATGCAAATCCTTTAATTCCTTCCTAATAACAACGCCCTTCTCTTCCTTATATCCCGTATTTATGTAAGCAAGCTTCGCTATCTCTTTCTTCCCATTCTGTAATGAAATATGGTCTTCATCCGCCTCGATATAAAGCTCTTTTACAACTTTCTTCTCTCCTTTTACACTCTTGCTATGCTGGATTTCATCTAATTCTTTACTATCTATCCCTTTCAAAATATTCATTACACTTTGTCTACTAATCCTATCCTCCCCTAATACTTCCTTTGCTGCCTTCTCATATGACATGTCTACTACTCTCTCTATTATCGCTCCCTTTACCGCATTGTCTATCCTTTGATATCTCTCTATCCCTAAAACTATATCAACTAAATAAACATATCCTTTGCCTTCCTTATCTTTGTAATATGTTCTCTCATATTCAATATCACCAAATATTGTCTTTAAACCCCTCTTGTCTCTCCTCACAACTTCATACCTCTTCTTCCTCTCTTCGTTTTCTTTCAATGATTCATCTATAAGTTCACATGCTTCCTTTATCATCTCCTTGCCTATCAGGTCTAACTGCTTCTTAAGTTCAATTGAATATTCCGCTAAATCCTTCTCCCTTTTCACTATCTTCTCTAATCCTTCCTCAAAAGTCTTTAAAAGTTCTTCTATTTTTGATACAATATTTTCAGTCATTTTGCTCCCTCCTTTGGTTTGTTTTTCCTTTTTCTTTTTTTATTTTTTCATCATTATATTCTACTTCATTTTTTCTCTTCTACCAAGAGGAGGGAGCTTTTTTCCATCCAATGTCCTATAAATATTTTACACTAAGGTTCAAATCTTAAAAAATGTGTTGAGGGTAAGAAGTGAAGGAGAAGGGATTAGATGATTTTTTATAGAAGGTAGATTGAAAAGTGTGAGCGGGTGGTCAGAGTACATCCCAATACGGGCGAAGCCCCTGCATACGAGCTGAAACTTAAGTCCACGCCATGGTAGATGGGACGAAGGAATTGAGGGCAAGGGAGAAAAGACCCTGAGAGACATGAGAGGGTAAACGCCATGGTTATTGTGGATAAATACCCGCCGTAATATGGTAGAATAACAAGATAAATACAAGATGGAGGCCAATTCTAAGTTGAACATGGTAGAATAAAGCAATAATAACAATATCAAGAGCAAAATTGTTTGTTTCGATAACGAAATTTAAAGAAATCGTGAGATATTTTGAGAAAATCAAAGGTATATTGAGAGAGGGAGGCAAATTGTTATCAAATGATCTTATTTGCTTAATAATATCAAATGATATAACTGGATATTGTATTGATGAAAGCATAGGATTGAGGGTTGATAGAAATAATAAGTTATTGTATAATTATTGGTCTTTGTTAACGAATAATCATAAACCATTATATTGTGATAATTGTCAAACATATTATAAAGCAAGAGAGGTTTTGGGAGATAAATTTATTGCTTTTTCAAAGATTGATTATGTTATATTTGTAGAAAAAGTGCCAATAAGTGAACCGAAAATAAAAAGATTAAATAGGAAAGAAGCGTTATATTTTTTTTGAAGAATAAAATTAATCCTAACAAACGAATTGTTGATTTGTACATTCCACTTGAGTTATTTGAGAAGCTTTCTAATAAATGTACCTATTACAGATTACTTTTGCCAGATTGGAATTTAGAAGAAAAGGTGATTGATTCAAAAGTAACATGTAATTGGTTATTAGATAATTTATATAACAATACAGAGTAGAATTATTGAATAAGCTTATATTTATTGGGAAAGGGTGCAAAAGGATGAATTTTAAATACTATGTAAGAATAGTATTGTTATTACCTACTATTTTCATTGTTTTTATAAATTTAATTGAGGGTATCATAAACATATATATTTCTAATACCTTTGCTAAATTATTTTCATTAGCTATCCAAAAAGATATGGAGGTTTTTATATGTAATGTAGTTACCTTTCTTTTAATTTATCTTATTATTATTTCTGGCAAATTATTTTTTTCATTGTTAATTGAATTTTTTAAAGAGAATAGAATTATTGAACTAAAGAAAAAGTTATTTATGTTGTTTTTGAATAACAAATATTCATTAATAGAAAAATATGGACAAGGTGAGATTTTAAATAGATTAGAGCAGGACTTTAATGATATAGTAAAGTGTTTTTATGTTCATTATTCTTCAGTTTTTTCAGCCTTAATATGTTTAGCAGGTTATTTTATTTTTTTGGGTCTAAAAAATTTTTCTCTTTCAGTTATTTTTTTTGGTCTTTGGATTTTACCTATATTTCCACTGTTTTTTACAATAAAATATATGAATAAAATAGTTGAGGAAAGTCATCGTGCAGATGATGAGTTAACAGGTTTTATTAAACAGTCTTTTGAAGGAATTGAAGTAATAAAAGCATATAATCTTTATGAATGGGCCTCTTTAAGATTTCTTTCCTTGGAAGAAGTCAGCAAAAAATGTGCAAATGAAATGGAAAAAGTAGGAACAATTGAAGATATACTTTACAACTTATGCAACAATATAGCAAAATTTAGTACATATATCATGTTAGGTTTATTTTTATATAAAAAATTAATAACTCCTGATTTGGTTGTAGTGTTCATATCACTTTTTCCTATTGTAATTGATAATTTTAAAGTAGCAGCAAAAGGTTTTCAAAATTTGAGGGTTGAAAAAAGTTCTTTTGAAAGAATTAGTGAAATACTAAATTTTGATATAGAAGATCAATATGGGAATATGATACAAATAAATGAAATTGAAAATATTGTGTTTAAAAATGTTTCGTTTTCCTATGAAAATTCTAAGAGTATCTTCAACAAATTAAATTTTCGTATCAACAAAGGAGATAAAATATTGATTATGGGTTCTAATGGAAGTGGAAAAACTACTCTTTTGAAGCTTATAATGGGACTTTATGAATCTTTTAAAGGTGATATTCTTATTAATGGTGTACCACTTTCAAAAGTAGATTTTAAGAGTTTCAGCAAACACATTTCATTTATTCCTCAAAATTTTACTTTCTTTACACAGGATATAGATAATAACCTTAATATGATGATTCAAGACAATTTGGAAGATAGAAAAAGAAGTTTACTGCACTTGTTTGGTTTGGATGATATTTTATCAAAAAAAATTAATCAACTTTCAGATGGGCAAAAACAGAAAATATCAATAATAAGAGGGTTGTTGAAAAAGTCTTCAATCTTAATAATTGATGAACCGACTAATTATCTTGATACTAAAAGTATAGAAATTTTGAAAGATATTCTTTGTAAAAGTGAAAAAACAATAATAATTGTTTCACATAATATTGAATTGGCAAGTTGTGTAAATAAAATTTGGAGAATCGAAAACCAATCAGTAAACGAAATTGCTGAAATTTATTAACAGCGAGGTAGTTTTTTATGGTGATTAAAGAAAAAAATAGATTAGTTAAGGATTTTTTGGTTAAATATTGGTATGTATTGTTGTGTGATATAATTATTTTTTCTCTACAAAATATTGTAGACATATATTTGGTATCAAAATTAGGAGTTTATATGGATGCAGCATTAAAAAGAGATTTTTATTTATTGAAAAACAACATAATTAATCTTCTATTTATTCTGTGTATTGTTATTTTTGTTTTGCCGTGCATATCTTCTATATATAGAGCTTTATTATTTGGGAAGGTAGTAGTCCTACACGATACTAATATCTACAAAAAATTTTTGTGTCAAAAGCTTTTGAAATTAAATAAATTGACAGTTGGTGAAGTGCTGACAAGATTTAATGATGATATAAGATTATTTAGATTTGCAATTTTGGATGTTGTTGAAATTTTGTTTTCTTGTATATTCATACTTTACGTACTATATGTAATGATAAAAATAGAAATTTTTTATTCAATATTATCTTTTATATTAGTTTTACTTCCTATAATAATTCCTCTAATCACAAAAAAACAAAACCAGAGAATTACAAAATATGGTCAGGAGAGGAAAGATGAATTAAGAGAATTAGAAAATCAAGTTGTTCAAAGTTTTTTGTATATTAAAGTTCATTCATTAGAAAAGGAAATAAAGGAAATGATAAAAAAGTGCTACCAAGACTTTATTGAAAAGTATGTAAAAGAGAAGATCAAAACTTCAGTTATTTTAAAGACAATGGATGATACTTTCTCTCAGATTTCAATGCTATTTATGTATATTTTGGGCAGTTATTTTATGTTAAGAAATAAAATTTCCTTGGGAGATTTTATAAAAATAACTGGATATTCAATTTTGATAAAGGGAATGATAAATTACATCATTAATACGATTAACCAGTTTTATAAACTTAAAATATTCTCAAAGAGGATATTAGATTTAATAAACTCTCCAGAAAGATATGGAGGAAAAGTACTAACAAAGGACATAGAAATTGTAGAGATAAAAAATATAGGATATAGGTTTGATAAAGATTATATTTTCAAGAATATTTCTCTTGACATAAAAAAAGGAGATAAAGTAGCAATAATAGGTGAAAATGGGTCTGGAAAGACTACTTTTTTAAAAATTCTTTTAGGTTTCTATGAGGACTATGAAGGTGAAATTTACATTAATGGGATTGAACTCAAGGAAATAAATTTAGAGAGTTTAAGAGAAAGAATTGGGTATTGTTCTCAACAGCCATTTATATTTAACTTTTCAGTGGAAGATAATATCAAGATGGTGAAATTCAACAAAGAAATAAATACTTTAGAGAGCGTTATGAAAAAACTAATGTTGGAAGAAATAAAAGACAAACGTGCGGGTGATAATGGAATTTATTTATCAGGTGGGCAAAAACAACGAATTTCTCTTGGAAGAGCAATGCTCAAAGGGAGGCAATTTTATTTGTTTGACGAAGTAACTGCAAATTTAGATGAAGAGGGGAAAAAAGTTATTTCCAGTCTGCTAGAAGATCCAAACACTACTATTATTATGGTTACTCATGAAAGGAACTTATTGAGATATTTTAATAAAATTTATCAAATTGATTTCAATTAAATTTTATTTTAGGAGGAGAATGGTATATAATGAAAGTATGTGAGGTTTTATATAATCACTTGATAAATTATATAAAAGATGAGAGTCTTCTATATAAATTTGCTGAAAGTTACGAACTAGATAGAGTATTATTTTCAAAATATAATATAGATGACGAAGTCTTAAATAGAACAACCGCAAAAATAAAATTTCAAAAATTTATCAATGATATTATATTTAACGAGATGTTAAATATAAATGAAATTTGTTCGAAGATAAAAGTTTTGTTTTTGAAAGGTATTTTACTAAGCTATGATTTATATAAATACCCAGAAATTAGAAAAACAAGTGATATAGATATTTTAGTTACTTGTGACGATTTACCAGTATTATTAGACCATTTAGGTAAGTTAGGATATAAAGATGAAAAAGGATTACATGTAAGTGATAATTTAATTAACGTTTATGATTTAAAACTACGAGGACATAATCATTTACCTTCTATGAACAAACAGTTAATTATTGGGAATATGCTAGTTAATGTTCCGATTGAAGTTCATTTAAAATTTACATGTAACTGGGATGATGAAAATGAATTTATAAAACAATTGATAAATAAAGCAGAACAATATAAAGTTAAAGGGAAAATTTTCTATCGGTTAGATGTTAACAATAATTTTTTATATTTATTATATCATTTTTCAAAGGATTTTATCTTGGATTATTATTCTATGTTAACAGAAGGGAAGGAGCCATACTTAAGATTATTACTACTTATAGATATTTTACTTTTTGAGAATAAGTATAGAAATAAGATTGTTTGGGAGGAGATATTAAAAAATGCCGAAAAACTAAATATAGTAGGTGAAGTTCTATTTGCATTAAAGTTAATTTCAGAAATATTTCCTAAAGGAATGTATCAAAAATATATAGTTGAACTCCAAAATGTCTATCATAACTCTCTTCATAATGTAAAAGAAGGTTTTAGAAAAAAAGTTATTAAAGAGTTATTGAAATATAATGCTTCAAAGCTTATTTTTAGTAACAAAGCAGACATAATAAAAACAGCTATTTTTAAATTGAGAGAAGGTATATTTCTTATTTGCCCATATAAAATTAGAAAATCTTGCGAAAATATATTATTTTATAATTTGAAATGTTGTTTGTTGAATACAGAAACATATGAAAGGAATGAAATAATTTTAAATGGAGAAAATATTTCTATTGGAGTTAGCTGGGACTATAGTTTTTTCATTATTGTAATAAAATTACCATCATCAGAATTAGAGCATTGGTATAAAAAAGATATGGAAATTATTTTAAGTTTTTACAATTATCAAATATTAAAGATGATAGATATTAAAATCAAAGATGTTAGTGGGGAGAAAAGAATAATTGAAGGTGAGTATAATGTTAATCAAGATAAGATATTAGAAAATATACTTGATAAAGTACAAATAACAAAAAACGATGATAGCTTTTTACTTCAGCTAAAAATTCCTTGGAATGTTATATTGATTAATCAAAAACAGGGCAATAGATTTTTATTTGATATTCAAGTTAATGGAAAAGTAGATAAAAATATTGATAAAATAAATTATTTGGGTTGTTGGTTTTTAGCAATAAATGATCCTACAACAATGGCAGAAGTAATATTAGTTAAATAAAGATTTGTTTTGTTATATCTATGAATTAGAGCGATGAATTAGATTGATAGAACGATGACGAAATATCAATAGTAGACTCAATTTTTATAGAAGTTAGATTTATTTTTTTGCGCAAGGGTATATTTATTGTTGGTTCAATGTTGGGTAAAATAGATAATAACAAAGCAATTACCGGTAATATAAAATGTGCATTTTCAGCAAAGAAAGTAGTTTTATTTAAAAACAAAAGAAAGTTGAAAGCATCCATAAATTTATGTAAATTTTGCAAGCGAAAAGTGTATCAATTATATTATGGCTGCAGAGATTCTATCGAAGATTGAAAGTGAAAGCAGCAAACTTGCCCTTAAGCTAAAAGAATTTTCATCTGAATGTGAAAGGATTTCATTACAAATTTCAGAGGCAGATAATTCTTTAAAACTTTATCTCAAATTCGATTGACAGTATTGCTGTAGCTACCAAACATCTTGCAGATGCTCAAGGAAAAGTTGTAAGTGGTTATAACAAAATTGACAAGGGGCAAAAGGAAATAATCTCAGGTGTAAATCTTATGTATTCAAAAATTCAGGAGTTTGACAAACAAAAAGAACAGATTCTAAAAAAAGTGGATGAACTTCAGACATGGTTTACAAGTTTAAAATCAGCGCTTTTGCAGATTTCTGATGCACTTAACAAGATGGCAAATTCTATGCAGAGTATAAAGGGTTATTTTGAAGGATACAAAACAACAAACATCTTTTACGTCCCACCAGAGGCTATAAAAAGCAGTAGCTTCAAAAAGGCTTTAGATTCATATATGAACAAAGATAGAACAATAACAAAGATAATCTTGATTCTTGACACAAATCCATATACAAACAAGGCAATTGACATAGTTGACAATGTGGAAAAGGTTTTAAATAACTCTTTAGAGTTTATAAACACAAAGTTTGTGTCGGTAGGAGTTGGTGGGATATCATCTTCAAACCACGATTTGAGAAGCATTTATTTTAAGGATTTCAAGACTTTGAGACTTATAATGATAATAAGCATCTTTATTCTCATGTTCCTAATTTCAAGGTCAATCTTTAATGCTGCAATAATGGTAATAATAGTTTTTGTCGACTGCTACCTTGCACTCTCTATAACAGAGATGATTTTCAAAGGAATATTCAAGTACGAAGCACTCAACTGGGCAGTGCCATTTTTCACCTTTGTTGTGTTATTAGCTCTGGGTATAGACTACAGTGTATTTTTACTGATAAGGTTTTACGAATATAGAAATTTAGAACTTTCAGAAGCACTTAAGTTTACCTCAGCAAACATTGGTCATGTTGTAACATCAGCGGTGATAATTTTAGCTGGCACATTTGCGGCAATGCTGCCATCAGGGATTTTGACATTAATGCAGGTTTCCATCTGTGTTGTGATAGGCCTTGTTCTGCTTGCATTTTTCCTGCTTCCATTTTTGTACAATACTTTGATGAGAATAAAAAGGGATATAATATAAAAGGAAATTCGAAAAAATTTGAAAGCTGCTTCCAAGAGAAGGGGGGCAGCTTTTTGTTTGTGAAAAGACATAAGAAAATTTAAGAAATTTAGAGATATTTGAAGAAAGAGAGAGCTGATAGCTGAAAATTGCTTAAAATTAACTAAAAAAAAAAAAAAAAAACGAGTTTGACAGGATGAAAATTAATAAAGTAAAATTGAGGTGAAAATGCCAAGGAGAATATTAATAAATATAGCAATTTGCATATTGTCTCTTGCGAATGAGATAATTTATATGCAAATAGGTTAGTATACCAGGGAATGCAAAAGATATTGTAACTTACTTACATTGCATAAAAAATTTTGATTTACAGAGGCATCTACCTTTTCATGAGCGCTCATGAAGGGATGCAAAAAATAAAATAGGCGTTTGCAAAATGGGTGGTGATTGAAGGTAAGAGATGCCAATACTAACATGAAATACAATCAAGATACAAAAAGAAAAGCAAAATGATAACCAAACATTATCAATACAAACAAGATTAATCAGCAACAAACATATGACGAAAATTAACAACTTTTAAAAAGACAATAATATCCTAAGCCTTCTAAGCTTCTTGGTTTTAGAAGGTTAAGAAAAAACAAAATCGTAAATTTTTCAAAAGTTAATAATTCGATAAAAATTGTGAGTTTAAGCTATAAGCTTTTTAAGTTTGTTCAGTTTTTTATAGTCAATTTAGAACAATAAAGCTTAATGTTGTGAGCGAGGATAAATAAAAGAGAAAAAGTAATGGCAGATAGCAAGAAATCAGAGAAAATAGAAATATGGTCATAAGGACAGAATAGTATCAGAGCCCATGTAGGATTTCAGGTGGAAAATAGTCTGCTCTACAGCAACACGTTTTTTGTAGAGGTCAAAAAACTCTTGAGAATTTCTGCTCAGACTTGGGAAAGAGCGAAAATCGTCAGGATATATAAACTATTGCCCCCGATTTAGAGGTAGTACAAGGTTGAGGGCAAGAGCAGACACGTTTGCCATCTTTGTATTGTGACATAGGGCAAGTCCATTTAAGGCGCAAAGAGCGATTTTTACCCTGACATTTGCCTTTGGGTTTAAAAGGTAGATTGAACTTTTTACAAGAAGAAGCACCATCTTCAGAAATAACAATATTAGGGCTTGATGTAGGTGTAGTATTATTTTTAGAAGCTCTTGTATTAAGAAGAATAACGATTTTGAAGAAGTTAAAAGTATTTTTTAAAGTGGAGTATATGTTGTGGGAATCCAAAGCACTGTCAGCGATGAAAGTGGAGAAATTTTTGGGGATATAAGAGAATAAAGTTTCGAGCGAAGGAATTAAAGCGGCAGAAGTCGGAGATAGCTTTTTCTTGATGTGGGTCAGAAGAAGTAGAATCAGAGTTAAACAGAGGGACTAATGCTAAAGGAATACCGAGAGCGCTTATGATGACAGCAAATTTCAAAGCCCAGCAGAAATGGCCATTTGTGAACATAAGGCGGATGTTAGGATTAGCGTTAGCACTTTTAGGCAAAGAAGAATAAACAGCAGAAGTAGATTTTATCGGAAGACAGCTCAGGATTAGCTTTTGATGTATTTTTCAGCAGTAGATGAATGAACTTAGGGTTATTTTCACGGACCTGAGGGACAATACCTGTTGTGTATCAAAGATTAAGATTGAAGAAGCTTGAGGGCATTGTTGGAGAGAAATATTGTTGCGTGGATAGAGATATTTTGAAAGAGTTTATGGATTTCACTGTTAAATAGTTTTCTGAAGCGAGAGAAAGTGGAAATAGAGGGAACATTTCCATTTAGGTTACAGAAAGAACGAAGTTCATAAGAGTTAAGAAGAACAGCGCGAAGCTGTGTAAGGGTATTTAGTTTGAGTAATTTTTGGACAAGGAAGCACAGAAGCATAGATTCTAAGGAGAAGTATCTATGCTTGCAAAATGTTTATAGTAAGCATTGTAGAAAGAAGAAGGTATATAATGTGACAAGTCGATAAATCTATTGAACAAGCCCGAGAGGGTATCAAGGCTTGTAGAGAGCCAAAACCTTTAGGTGGGAAAATAAGTCTAAAAATGAAAGTTGTTTAGGTTTGGTTTTGAAGATTTTGGAACCCTCCTCATAGTAGAAGATTTGTTTTATATAATCATATTTTACTACCTACAATTATGAGGAAGGTGACCAGACTTTTTTGATTCTATGTAAAGCTTGATAACGCTCATCTTGAGCGTTTTTGCAAAAGGCTAAATGCAAAAATAAAAAGTAGGGAGGGTAAGAAGTAAGATGTTCAAAAAGCAAAAGTTACTAAAATTTATTGCGGTTTTTGTATTTGTTTTTATCTTTTTTACATTAAATAATATTACTGCTACGTTGGGTGGAACAACTTTAAAAACAGCGCAAAATTCGGTACAATATTATTCGTGGTGTGGTGTTCCTATATTTGGACTGGGTGTAAAGGGACATTATTCTTCAGATGGTTCTAAAATTGTAAATTATTCTACTACTTATAGTCTCCCATGGATAAACACTTTATCGCTTTGGCAATATAGTAATGCTAGCTCGTCATGGATTTATCAAACCTCCACTAAAGGTATTTGTGAGGCATATGCTAGATTTACCTTAGGTGTTGGTGTTCAAACACAATATTTATTTTTGGGTTTACCAATACAAACACGAGATGTGTTTGTTCAGGCTACAGCATTGCCTTAAGTATTTAAGAAGTACGGGGCAATTTCGTTAAGAAATTGCCCCATTGATAACACTTTATGGAATATTAAGCGTTTAAAGGAGTGAAAAAATTGACAACAGTATGTGTTAATAATATCTTCAAGTGCTTTGGCAACAAGGAAGTTTTAAAAGGAATAAATATTGTGTTTGAAGAAGGTAAAGTCTATGGTTTGTTTGGCAAAAATGGTGCAGGAAAATCCACATTGTTAAAAATTATATTGGGACTTTTGCTTCCTACACAAGGAAGTGTTTCTGTTTTTGGTAAAAATCCACGCGATGGTGGCTTAAAAGAAGTTAGTTATCTTTCCGAAAATTTAGCAGGATATTTTGACTTAAATGCGTATGATAATATTGACATAATAGCTAAAATGCAGGGAGTAAAATTACGAAAGGAAGAAATTTTTAAAATTCTTGAGTCTGTTAACTTGAAAGAAGTAGCATCGAAAAAAGTTAAAGATTTTTCGCTTGGGATGAAGAGGAGACTTCAACTTGCTTTTGCATTTTGCATTGGTGATAAAAAATTGTTTATTTTAGACGAACCAACTAATGGACTTGATATTGAAGGTGTGTTTTGGTTTAAAGAAAAGATTAAAGAAGTGAAAGAAAAAAAAGATAAGACTATAATTATTTCAACACACGCTTTCGAGGAGCTTGAAAATGTAATAGATGAGTTTATCATAATTCACAAAGGAGAAATAAAGAAAAAAAGCGATGTTTGTGATTTAGAAATTAAAAATAAAAAATTTGTAAAAGTTAGCAACAAAGATACAGAAAAATTTACTAAACTTGTAGATTTATTAAAGTTGAATTACACGAGAGTTGCTAATACTGAATTTATAGTTGAAGAAAATGAAAAAATAAATTTACTTGAACAAATAGTAGTAAATGGTATTAAGTTACAGAGGTTTGAAACATATAGGGAAACAATAAAAAGTGTATTTAAGGCAGTGACAAAGGAGTAGGTGTTGAAAATGATTTATAATATTCTTGCAGGTGAATTAAAGAAAGTTTTAAAATCCAAATTATTTTTAATTTCAATGATTATTTATATTTTAATTTTTGTGGTAGCTTTAGTTAATAGGTTTTTTTAGGTTGTTGAATAAAAGAGATTAACATAAAAGATAATAAATAGATATATAAAAAGCCATCCTCCTTGAGGTAAAATTATAGGAAGAGAAGACAAAAAACACATAACAAAGGAGGATGGCAATGACTAATTTTATTAAAACACAAAATCAAAAATTTTTAAAGATACTTATGACAATTGAGAAAGTAATAAAAGCTCTGGGATTAAAGATAAAAAGCAGCAGAAGTAAAAAACCAAAGAAGTTTAAGTTAAGCCATATAATAGCTTGTTTTGTTTACAAAGTCAAAAACAAGATAAACAGCTTCAGGGAATTAGAATACAAGATAAACGAAGATGAAGAATTTAAAAAAGCTATAGGGATAGAGAAGAGCCCCGATCATTCATATTTTTCGAAATGGGCCAAGATAATTGAAGAAGAATATATAGAAGGAATAGCAAGAATTTTAGTGAGAGAAATAGATCCACAGACAAAAATTTGTGCTATAGATTCTACCCCTTTGAGAAGTTTGAGGGGTGACAAAGAAGCAGGAACAGGAGTATGTATTAGTTTAGGTTTTTACAATGGATATAAATTACATGTAATAGCAACAATTGGAGATGAGGTTATACCAATAGTATGGTGGTTGACACGTGCAAATGTCCATGACAGTAAAGTAGTAGAACTTTTGTATTGATCTAAGATATTTGGCTTGATGTGATATTAGCGGATGCAGGTTATGATTGTGTAAAGTGGTTTGAGGTGGCAGATAAACTTGAGATAAAGTTTGTAGCGGCGGTAAATAAGAGAAATAGTAAGGATTTCGGTAATGTAAAAAATATTTTGAGGATAAAGAATATAGAATTTTTAGGAAGTGAAGAAGGGCAAAGGTTGTATAAGCAAAGGACAAAAATTGAAAGATTATTTGGGAAATTAAAAGGAGAATACAATTTAGAACAAGTAAGGTTAAGAGGTTTTAGAACGTATAAGAGGCATGTGGACTGGATAATGATTACTTATTTGATAGAAGTCTATATTCAAAAAATTGAAAACTGTAAATTTTCTTTTAAATACACGTGGAATAATTTGTAATCCTATATAGTAACATTAATGGTATAATTATTTATTCAACAACTTAAGGTTTTTTAATAAAACTTCAGGAGTTTATTTATATAAGATTGAATTAGAAAAGCTAAATTCATTTTCATTGATTTTCTTTTATATAATGCATGTTCTGTTTTTAGGAGCTGTACTTGGAGGGTACGTAGGAGGATATGAGTTTCATAGTAACACTTTTTGTTTTTCTCATATATTTGAAGGTAGAATAAAACAACATGTTCTCAAAATATTTACACTACTTATTTTATTGATTGGAATTTTGTTAATTACATTTATAATCACAAACGTATTCTGTGTTTTTCGAATTTCTGATATTGAATTTAGATTTAATTTTAAAAGATTAATCGGACAATCGTTAGTTGTACTACTGATTTCATTTGAATTAAGTCTTTTTTCATATATATTAGCAATCGTTATAAGAAAAATATATGTTGCGATTTCTGTTGCAGTATTGTTACCGTTTTTGATAAATATTTTATGTAACATCTCTAATGTATTTAAATATTTAAATCAATATTGGTTTACTACAGTTAATTCTATGTTAATATCTCAAGTTTTTTCTAATATAGCTTCTTCAGAAAATTATGTAACAATAAAATTGATTGATAAGAGCATTTTAAATAGTTTCAATCTATTGTTATTAGTTTCTATTAGTTATCTTATAGTGTTTTTAGTAATTATATTACTAATTGGCTTTTTTTGTTTCAGATAATTAGTGTGTACAGGTGGTGGTGGTTGAGCAAATGAGAGCCAAATTTTTACTAAAAGTTATTTTGGTTTGTTTTCTATTTTTAGGTGTGTTGTTGTTTTTTAATTTAGTAAATTTTCGGCAGTTAAGTAGTGATAAAATAAGTTATAATACTTCTATTAATAGGATTGGCACAAAAGAATATACAACAGAAATAAAATTTAACTACAGTGTTACATATGGACAAGAAAAACCTTTTTTGATTTATGTAAACAAGGATTCATTGGTGCTTAATTGTCAACACATAAAGTGTACTAATAAGGTAACAATTAAAATAAAAGACAGAAGAGGCAGGATAATTTACAAAAAAGACATTGGGGATGAAAAAGATGAAAAGTTAGAGATCAGTAACTTGAAAAATGGAGAGTATGAGGTTATTCTTGCTTTTCATAAAGGTGTAGGAGAAGGGTATATAAAAATAGAGTAAAGTATTGTATTACTAAGACAAACGGTATAATGTCAAGGAGGTTTTTAAAAAAATTTTTTTAGATAATTAGGGTGAAAAAGGCAATAGAATACCGAGCCGCTCAGCATGGAAAAATTTAACTGGCAGCTTGTTTGGGAAAGATTATTAAATTAAAAAATTGGGACTAACTAAGTATTGTAAACATCACCTCTTTCTTGATATATTTGACCAAGGCTAGAGCATTGCAAAGATCAGAGGAATTAATCGTCTTGCGGTGAGGACGAGGGCACGTTTATGCTGATGACAGGTCCACCTCTGAAAACTTCTTGTTGTAGAAGGCTTTGTAACGTACTGTGTGCTACAGTACACAGTTAGCAGCTTCAACAAGATAGTATTCTGAGAATATTGGTTACAACACTTAGCTAATGAAACATCTTGGGCATTGAAGTTGCCTGATTGGTACTAAGTCCAAATCAAGCCAGAATACTTTGCCAAAGCAGCTACATTTTTGAAACGCTTGATATCACCGATTTCAGTACAGATAGCAGCTGCAAGAACATCTCCTATGCCAGGGATGGTAGTCAGGGTTTGAGAGAAAGCTTTAAGTAGTTTAGAGATTTCTTTGTCGAGTTTTTTGAGTTGTTCTTGCATAAATCTGATGTTTTCAAGAGTCATAGACAAAGCTAAGTCATTTGCCTCAGCCAACAGAGGATGTAATCTGTATGAACGCTTGAGCCTCGGTTTTAAGTATTTCAGCGATTTTATTGACATCTGAGAGTCTATTGTTGCCGTTATCGGATATGAACTTAATTAAATCTTTCTTGTGGCATGGAGGCAATGTCGTCAGGTGTAAAGTTTTCGATGATAGCACAAGAAGCTTTACCGAAGATATCTGAAAATGGACAGTCTTGAGAATAAGTAGAGAATTTAAGGTATATGAGATTGAGGGCTCTGTTTTTTTCACGTGTCAAATTGTGAACAAGATGATAGCGCATTCTGGTAAGGCGTTGTAGCGCAGCATATTTAAAATCAGGCAAAGGTGTTGGGTTGAGTTTGCTGAACCTGACACTATTGAAGCGATGATAATTGCATCGATGCTATCTGTTTTAGGCAAGAAAGTATAGATTTTTTTAAAGCCTTTGACTATGCTTGGGTTGAGAACATAAAAAGTTGGTTTATATGGCAGCAGTTCAGATGAAGAAGCAAGATACAAGTGCAGATGCCAAGCGTAATGTGAAGTTGCTTCCATGCCAAATTTAACGTAGGATAGATTGTACTGGCTGAAGTAATCAATAACTCCTTCTGATTAATTCATTAGCACCTTCTTGATGGTTAGGCAAGGAAAAAGATTTTTTAATCAAGTGATTACCGGCATCATCGACGAAGAAGATAGAATTTGACTGACTACTGATATCAATGCCCACTATTAAAGTATTTGGCAATTTGAAGACCTCCTTTTTGCAAGTAGTGGTAAGAAAAAGTATTAAGCCCTTTATCCCTGGGGATTACATGACAATAGCAGCCTCGCCGATATTAGAGCTACTTGAGCAGTTTATGCTGTAGCACACATCTGACATGCTCAAATCAGATGTGGTAAACTGCTAGTGCTTAAGCCTTCGAGTAAACATTACTCATGTAATCCTTTGGGGCTGAAGTCTTTCTCAAGCTGTGGCGTGCAGATATCAAAGCACGTCCAGCAGGAGGTGTTCAAAAATATCCAAATAAACTAAATCAGGCTTAAACTTTTTCTGATTTTAGTTTACCAAAGATAAAGGGCAAATTTAAACTGTAGCAGTCAATTTTAATATTCAATTTTTGAGAAGTGAGTATTTTAAGAAAGGTGCATTATCAAAATGAATTTCCAGTAATCAATTGGTACTAATAATTTAATGTACCAATTGAGATATGAATTTTTAAGTGATTTGATAATTATATGTTACGAGTGGTAGGTGGTATAGTGATAAGCTTCAAAACATTAGAATCTGAGATAAAAAAGCTGTTTAAATCTAAACTTATTCTTTTAATATATTTTTTCTACGTAATACTAATGATTATGATATATAGAAACACAAATAGAGACATAACTTCAAATAGTATTTTTTCTCCTTATGCATCAGGTTTGTTGTTATATTGTAATTTAATTGGCGGTATAGCGATAACAATTATTTCTGCTCTAATATGTGATAGAGAATACCAAGCAAATTTACTCTTTATTTATTCTACAATTCTGAAAAGAAAATACTTTTTTTTTACTTAAGCAATTTACAATATTTTGGTGTTCTTTACTTTTCAGTTTGATTTCTATACTTTTGGGTGTGGTTTTTGATGAAGTTATAATTGCTATTACTTTACCATGGTACAAACTAATTATACAATTAATTAGTGTTGTTTTTTGTTTATATTTGGTGGGAAATTTATCATATACGTTGCATCTGTTAACTAAGAATTTTGTTTATTCTTTAAGTTTACCCTTATTTCTGATATTTTTTGAACCAGCAATTCATAAATTTTCTATCAAAGCTTTTTATATAAAGTTTTTGGTTATATTTAATATATACGGTTTCTTAAATGGATTTTTTAAAAATTTAAAATATGGAAGCATAATAATAGTTCCTGAGAATCAAGCATATAATTCGCTGTTAGGATCATTTTTTATACTTTTGAGTTATTTAATCTTTATGTTTACTGTTCAATTTTTATTTATCAAAAGTGAAAAGTTTTCATCTAAATGAAGAAAATAATTAAATATTTTCAAAATTAATTTTCGTTATTGAAGTATTTCTGTTAATAGTTTTTGCTAAGTATTATGTTTATATCTTTCAATAGCAGAGATGATTTTCAAAGGAATATTCAAGTACGAAGCACTCAACTGGGCAGTGCCATTTTTCACCTTTGTTGTGTTATTAGCTCTGGGTATAGACTACAGTGTATTTTTACTGATAAGGTTTTACGAATATAGAAATTTAGAACTTTCAGAAGCACTTAAGTTTACCTCAGCAAACATTGGTCATGTTGTAACATCAGCGGTGATAATTTTAGCTGGCACATTTGCGGCAATGCTGCCATCTGGGATTTTGACATTAATGCAGGTTTCCATCTGTGTTGTGATAGGCCTTGTTCTGCTTGCATTTTTCCTGCTTCCATTTTTGTACAATACTTTGATGAGAATAAAAAGGGATATAATATAAAAGGAACTTCGAAAAAATTTGAAAGCTGCTTCCAAGAGAAGGGGGGCAGCTTTTTGTTTGTGAAAAAACAAGAGAAAATTTAAGAAATTTAGAGATATTAAAAGAAAGAGAGAGCTGATAGCTGAAAATTGCTTAAAATTAACTAAAAAAAAAAAAAAAAACGAGTTTGACAGGATGAAAATTAATAAAGTAAAATTGAGGTGAAAATGCCAAGGAGAAAATTAGTAAATATAGCAATCTGCAAGATTACAGGAGCATTAACTTCTTTAAGAGCCCTAAAGAGGAGGTGGTATGTGAATATGTTGTAGAAAATATAAATTTAGTATCATTAGCAAATATTAGTAAAACAAAGTATACTGACAGGAGGGGAAAAGCAAATGATTGCTGAGAATTTAAAAAAGTTATACAATAAGATTGTGATATCAATTGCCTTAATTATTTTAATCGTAGTTTCTTCTTTGTTAACTATTGCCTATTCTCACGAATTGTATTATATAATCGGTCAGAAATATTCTGTTCGGTGGTACTGGAAAATTACAGAAGGAGGAGTTACTAAGCTTTATATTAAAACTAATAGCGATTATTTGAAATCACCATTTGTTGAGGTATACAACAATGCACTAAACAACTGGAACAATGCTTGGAGCTTAAATTCATCATCTAGCTTTGCAAGATCTTTGAACCTAAAAATACACACATACTCACATGTGAAGTTTGAAAATACTTCATTCAATTCAGCTAAACTGTTCTTTGCGACACCGACAAAAGAATGGTGGAACGCTACCGTTGGAAATAATGGGGATATGGCGGGACTTGCTTTCATAACAAATACAGATGGGATTCAAATTACAGAAAGTAATGTTATAGGAATTAACAACAGAAACATTGGTGCTGGTTCTATTTTCGTAAGTCCATATATAACTGCAAGTAGAAGCGAATTTGAGAGAACGTATATCCTAATGCATGAAATGGGACATATTATAGGACTTGGTCATATAAGCTATGATGACTTGTTAAATCCTTACCCACCTAATACAGTACCAGGTAGAAGTGTTATGACTTATGATTACTTAGCGCAATTTCCAACTCTACATGACATATATGATGTGGAAATAATGTATGGCTTTTCTTGTCGAAATTGGAAGTAAAAAATGAAGGGGGCAAATCGAATGAAAAAGAAAACTAAAATTATAGCTTTGATGTTTAGTTTGACAATGATTGTAGGTATATCTATCATCTTTGTTCATTACGTTAAAAATGCTATTAAAATGAAATCCTATGAAAAACCTTTCTTCACAGGTGCAGTAACAAGAATTGGCTTAGCAATACCACTAACATTTGAATATGGAGTTCAAAAGGCAAAAGTAATAGTTGTTGGGAAAGTTATTAATAAATATGAAAAACTTGAAGATATAGAAGCAAAACCAGGAACACCAGAGCATGCTGTATTATCAAAAATAATGAATAAAGATTCCTCTTTAAATTATCCTGTAATTATTCAAATACCGAGATTTTATGTTACAATTGAAGTTGAAAAGTTTCTTAAAGGAAAAGCCGATAAACGACTAATCCTTGAATTTACTAAGCTTTGTGACAACAATGAAAATCTCTTCAAAATGAACCCAGGAGAAAGATTTGTCTTTATGTTAGAGGAGTCAGATAAACCTGGTATATGGTGGCATAGAGCTGATAAAAGATTTATTTTCAAGGTTAACGATGACAACACGGTATATCCAGCTTGCTGGTGGTATGATGAAAAAAGTAGGAAAAGATTTTTGAATATTACTATAGAACAGTTAGCAGAAGAAATTAAAGAAGCAGAAAAGGTGAAGAATCCACCCATGTATGAGAAATTGTCGCCAAGCGCATCGCAAACGATGTATGAGGAATTAATAAGAAAACAAAAAATGGACAATAACACAAGTAACTAAAGAGTTAATAAAATTTTGAAGTTAAGTTAAAAGTGAAGGGTACTGGTGAGGATAAAAAGGAATATAGTCTAAAAAAAGCATCTTTGAGAGAATATAAAAGCTACCTCCATGAAAGGGGTAGCTTTTTATTTACATAAAAATATGAGAAAATTTAAGGAATTTAGAGATATTTGAAGGAAGAGAGAGCTGATAGCTAAAAATTGCATAAAATCAGCCTAAAAAAAGAAAAAACAAGTTTGACCAAGTAAAATTACTAATGTAGAATTGAAATAGAAATGCCAAGGAGAATATTAATAAATATAGCAATTTGCATATTGCCTTTCGCAAATGAGATAGTTTATATGCAAATAGGATGGTATACCAGGGAATATAAAAAAGAAAATATTAAAACATGCTTATATATAATTATTGAGGTTCAATTTTATCTTACAAAAGAATGATTTGACACTTGATCATCTAAACTATTACATAAAACGCTCATAATGAGCGTTTTATAACATTACAAAATATTCTAACAAGAGAGGAGGTGCTATTTAACGATGAAAAATTACTCTAAACCTGTTGTTAAAAGGGTAGTTAGAGGTTTAGTAGTAATGGGCGGTCACAAAGTTTAAATCATTAGTGGCAAGTCACTAAAAGTGACTTGCCACTACTATCAAGAAACGCGAGGGGATTTTATGTTAGCTTATTATGTAACAATTTTTTTAAAAGGCACTGCAAAAGGGTTATTTTTTCCTATTTGGATATTGCATATATCAAACAACAAAATTTCTTTGTTTTTTATTGGCATATTAGGTACAATTTTGGAAACAGTTAGGTTTATCACAGAAATTCCTCTTGGGGCATTTGCAGATAAATATGGTAGAAAAGTTTCATTATTTTTATCAGCTTTTTTATATTTTATGGCTTTTTTCTTATTTTCATTGGGAAATACAATTTATATGTTTGTATTTTCAGTATTAATAATGGGATTAGCTGATTCTTTCGAATCTGGAGCATTAGAGGCATGGTTAGCTGATCATTTGATTCTGAAAGGGAAAGTCGATAAACTTGAAAATGAGTTGAGAAAAATGTACATTATTTTGATTGCTGGAAGTATTATTGGAGCAATTTTTATAACCCATTTGTACAAAATGAATACTATTATGCCATTTTTAGTGTCAGCAGTATTATATTTAATTGCTACCTTAATAACATGTATTTTTGTACCTGAATCGTTGCCAGTATCTCGTAGTTCGAATATCAATAAGTCAATAATAAATAAAATAAAATTATCTGTTTCTTATGTGATGTCAAGTAAAACTCTATTGTTATTGTCATTAGCAATGTTTTTATTTGCAATAGGATTTGATGGTATAGAAAGATTTTATCAGACATATTTAAAATATAGAAAATTCAACGTTTTTTGGATAAGCAATATATATATAATTAGTGCTATTTTTGGTCTTGCGTTTATGTTTTTACAAAACATGTTGATTAACAATAAAAAAAATGATTTATTAATAATTGGCAATCTAAAAATTTCAATGTTTATAATACTAACTGTTGCTATCTTTATAAACTTAAATATTATCTCATACTTATGTTTAGTGTCCTTTTTTGTATTAGAAGTTATTCTTAGACCTTATCTTCAAAGCTATCTAAATAAATTTATTGATTCTGAAATAAGGGCTACTACATTATCTTTTTTTCAATTTGCAGAAGCGTGCGGCGAAATTTTAGCAGGTATAGGAATTGGTTACTTTATAAAGGTTTTAGGCATTTCATATGGTTTGTTTGTAAGTGCCGTATTTATTTTAATTTCGGGTTTAGCAGTTTTTGTTTTGTTATTTTTTGAAAGGATATATTGAAATATTGATTAAAATGGGGGGTGTTTAGATGCCTAAATATAAACAAGTAAAAGTGGATTATAGAATATTTAAAAATGGATATTTATTTAGTAATGGAATTGCTTTAAACAAGACAGCTTTTGAAATATGGGAATGTTGTAGAGAACCTGTAGATGAGAATATAATTGTAAAAAAGTTCTTTGAAAAATATATGCCTCAATCTGATGAAGATAAAAAAATGATTATTGAAGATATAAAAAATTGCCTGAATTTATTGATAGAAGGGAATCTTATCGAAAGGATTGGTAAATGAATGGAATTAGTGGATACTTCTATTAGAATTAGGAAGATATTAGGTGATATACCAATACTTGCTGCTTCAATAAGAGTAACAAAAAGATGTAATGCATTTTGCAAACATTGCTATGGTAACTCAGGTGAACCATTTAATAATGAGTTAACTACTCGAGAAATTAAGAAGCTAATAGACGTTTATAGTGATGAATTTGGAGTAAAGAAAATCTTTTTTACAGGCGGTGAGCCATTTGCAAGAGGAGATATAGTAGAGATATTACAATATGCGTACTATAAAAATATGGAAATATTAATAAGTACTAATGGTTCTCTACTCACAAAAGATATACTAAAAGAAATACAAAATATAAACTTTTCTATGTTTCAAATTAGTATTGATGGACCTAAGGAAATTCATAATAAAATTAGAGGTGATGGGTTTTTCGAAAAAGCAATAAATGCTTTAAAATTATTAAAAGAGTTGAATTTTAAAAATGTGACAATAGCTACTTGTCTTATGAAAGAAAATTATGATCAAATTAATAAAATAATTGATATTGTAGTTGAATATGAAGTTGATATATATTCTTTAGTTTTACTTTTAGTAGCTGGTAGAGCTAATAGTGAATTAGATGTAACTTCGCAAGAATTAAAATTAGCAATTAATGATTTGTTTAGTGCTTATAGAAAATATAAAGGAAAATTCAAGTTAGCAGAAAATAGTATTATTCCGCCAGCTTTAGTACCTGCCGATTTACGAGAAGAAGGTCTGCATAAGCAATTTGAGGTATGTTGTGCATTTCCTAATATCATAGGTATTGAAGCAAATGGTGATGTTGCTCCATGTGATGGTTTTTTTACTTTTCCTGAGTATATTGCAGGAAACATAAGAGAATCTTCTGTCTTGGATATATGGGAAAGGTCTAATGTATTTTCAAAGTTGTCCGAACTAAATAGATTAGATATTAAAGGTGTTTGTAGTAAATGTATATTTCTAAGTACATGTGCAGGTAGTTGTCGTGCCTCAGCGTATGCGTATTATAAAGATATACATGCACCATTTCCAACGTGCCAAAAACTATATGAAGAGGGTCTTTTCCCGCCAGATTGTATAGTAGGAGAGTGAATTTTGAAAATGTTTGTAAATAGTGAAGATATTTTCAGTAGCATACCCATATTATCTGCTTCGGTTAAAGTTACTCGCAAATGTAATTTAGCTTGCAAACATTGTTATGTAGCAAATAAAAATTTTGATTATCAAAGTGAACTTTCTGTTAACGAGATTAAATTGATAATTGAACAGTTATATGAGGCAGGTTGTTTAGACTTGTATTTAAATGGTGGAGAACCTTTTCTAAATGAAAACATATTAGAAATTTGTGAATTTGCACATAATAAAGGATTGAGAATTTCAGTGAGTACTAATGGAATTACTATCGACGAAGAAATAATAAAAATATTATCAAAATTTAATTTGAAGATTTTTCAAGTTAGTATAGATGGATTAGAAGAAACACATGATAAAATAAGAAATAAAATAGGAGCTTTTAGAGAAGGAATAAAAGCATTAAATTTAGCAAAGAGATATTTTAAAAATTCTGATACTACAGTAATAATGGCAACGACATTAATGGAAGATAACAAAAATCAAATTTTCAAGTTATATGATTTAGCTTGTGAATTAAACGTTGATACATATGCATTAATTCCATTACTTCCAACAGGAAGAGCTTGTTCTGCAATAGATGTATCAGTAAAAGAAAAAATGGATATTTTTAGTAATATAGCAGAATATTTTGTAAGTAAAAATACTTCTACCGAGCTAAGTCTTATTTTACCACCTGGTTTAATACCAAAAGTATTATCAACAAGAAAGTATGGGAAAGGTTATTACTGTACATTTCCAAACATAATAGGAATTGATTCTAATGGGAATATAGCACCATGTGATGGTTTATTAAATATAAATGAATTAATTATTGGGAATATTAGAAAAAAAACTATAGAAGAATGCTGGTACAGTTTTGTTATGGAGGAAATAAGAAATATCAATGTAAATCAATTAAAAGGAGTCTGCTCAATGTGTAAATTTCTCTCTACTTGTAGAGGTGGCTGTAGAGCTTATGCATATATCAAAACAGGTAGTTTTTATGCTTCTGATCCATTATGTCAAGAAATTTACGAAGCTGGTTTATTTCCTAAAGAATCTTTAAAGACATAGTTTATATTTTTTTATTTCGTTAGCAAACCAAATGTTTCCATAAATGTACTTTTATTAAGAATTTTAGCTTTGATAGAAGTTTATATCTGCATTGTAATAGAGTTAGTTCTGCCTGCATTTTTCCTACATCCGTTTTTGTATAGTACTTTAATAAGAGTAAAAAGGGATATAATATAAAAGGAAATTCGAAAAAATTTGAAAGCTGCCTCCAGAGAAGGGGGCAGCTTTTTGTTTGCGAAAAAACAAGAGAAAATTTAAGAAATTTAGAGATATTAAAAGAAAGAGAGAGCTGATAGCTGAAAATTGCTTAAAATTAACTAAAAAAAAAAAAACGAGTTTGACAGGATGAAAATTAATAAAGTAAAATTAAGGTGAAAATGCCAAGGAGAAAATTAGTAAATATAGCAATCTGCAAGATTACAGGAGCATTAACTTCTTTAAGAGTCCTAAAGAGGAGGTGGTATGTGAATATGTTGTAGAAAATATAAATTTAGTATCATTAGCAAATATTAGTAAAACAAAGTATACTGACAGGAGGGGAAAAGCAAATGATTGCTGAGAATTTAAAAAAGTTATACAATAAGATTGTGATATCAATTGCCTTAATTATTTTAATCGTAGTTTCTTCTTTGTTAACCATTGCCTATTCTCACGAATTGTATTATATAATCGGTCAGAAATATTCTGTTCGGTGGTACTGGAAAATTACAGAAGGAGGAGTTACTAAGCTTTATATTAAATTTTTTATCCATGCTCTCTTCAAAGATTTTCAGTGTCCATTCTCTTACATCTGGATCTGTTAATTTGGCGAATAGCTTATTGTAATTTTTAAATATTTCTTCAGCTTTCGGGTGATATTTTCTAAAATCATCACCGTTTATTTTTACAACGTTGCCATCTTTAAAAAATTCGTTTTCTGATAATGTTATTATTTTGCTTTTTCCTGCCCCAGGTTGTCCGCCAAGAATAATTATTTTAGGGTAATCAACTGGACTCTTGTTTTCAAAAATTTTTTCCCTTATATCATGTAAAACTTTATCATGCTCTTTACTATTTAGTTTATAAAGATTTTCATTAATCATTTGTGTTTTTCCCTTCTTGATTTAAAAGGTTTTAGAGTTTATAATTTTTTCTTCATCGATTGACCGAGAGAGGAGAGCATAAGCAGTTAGTGCCCTTTCAGTTGCATCTTTGTCACCACGATAGATGAGATCTCTTTCTTTCCACAGTGTTTTTAAGATTTTTTCTATTTTTTGAATCTTTCGTTCTTTTGTTTCGTTATCAAGAGACAAATCTTCAATTTTAATTTTTATATTGGTTAGCTTACCGAGAAGTCCCATAACTGTATCAATAGCAACCTCATGTTTAATATCTTCTTGAATAGTTTTTATATCGCTCATCTTCATCATCCTCCTTCAATTAAATAATAGCACTTTTGAGCTGAAATATGCAAGTTTTTGTTATAAAAAAATGTTGAGTTATTTTGAGATTGAAATAGCGTTAGCCATGTGTTAAAATTAATAGCGATTATTTGAAATCACCATTTGTTGAGGTATACAACAATGCACTAAACAACTGGAACAATGCTTGGAGCTTAAATTCATCATCTAGCTTTGCAAGATCTTTGAACCTAAAAATACACACATACTCACATGTGAAGTTTGAAAATACTTCATTCAATTCAGCTAAACTGTTCTTTGCGACACCGACAAAAGAATAGTGGAAAGCTACCGTTGGAAATAATGGGGATATGGCGGGATTTGCTTTCATCACAAATACAGATGGGATTCAAATTACAGAAAGTAATGTTATAGGAATTAACAACAGAAACATTGGTGCTGGTTCTATTTTCGTAAGTCCATATATAACTGCAAGTACAAGCGAATTTGAGAGAACGTATATCCTAATGCATGAAATGGGACATATTATAGGACTTGGTCATATAAGCTATGATGACTTGTTAAATCCTTACCCACCTAATACAGTACCAGGTAGAAGTGTTATGACTTATGATTACTTAGCGCAATTTCCAACTCTACATGACATATATGATGTGGAAATAATGTATGGCTTTTCTTGTCGAAATTGGAAGTAAAAAATGAAGGGGGCAAATCGAATGAAAAAGAAAACTAAAATTATAGCTTTGATGTTTAGTTTGACAATGATTGTAGGTATATCTATCATCTTTGTTCATTACGTTAAAAATGCTATTAAAATGAAATCCTATGAAAAACCTTTCTTCACAGGTGCAGTAACAAGAATTGGCTTAGCAATACCACTAACATTTGAATATGGAGTTCAAAAGGCAAAAGTAATAGTTGTTGGGAAAGTTATTAATAAATATGAAAAACTTGAAGATATAGAAGCAAAACCAGGAACACCAGAGCATGCTGTATTATCAAAAATAATGAATAAAGATTCCTCTTTAAATTATCCTGTAATTATTCAAATACCGAGATTTTATGTTACAATTGAAGTTGAAAAGTTTCTTAAAGGAAAAGCCGATAAACGACTAATCCTTGAATTTACTAAGCTTTGTGACAACAATGAAGATCTCTTCAAAATGAACCCAGGAGAAAGATTTGTCTTTATGTTAGAGGAGTCAGATAAACCTGGTATATGGTGGCATAGAGCTGATGACAGATTTATTTTCAAGGTTAACGATGACAACACGGTATATCCAGCTTGCTGGTGGTATGATGAAAAAAGTAGGAAAAGATTTTTGAATATTACTATAGAACAGTTAGCAGAAGAAATTAAAGAAGCAGAAAAGGTGAAGAATCCACCCATGTATGAGAAATTGCCGCCAAGCGCATCGCAAACGATGTATGAGGAATTAATAAGAAAACAAAAAATGGACAATAACACAAGTAACTAAAGAGTTAATAAAATTTTGAAGTTAAGTTAAAAGCGAAGGGTACTGGTGAGGATAAAAAGGAATATAGTCTAAAAAAAGCATCTTTGAGAGAATATAAAAGCTACCTCCATGAAAGGGGTAGCTTTTTATTTACATAAAAATATGAGAAAATTTAAGGAATTTAGAGATATTTGAAGGAAGAGAGAGCTGATAGCTAAAAATTGCATAAAATCAGCCTAAAAAGAGAAAAAACAAGTTTGACCAAGTAAAATTACTAATGTAGAATTGAAAGAGAAATGCCAAGGAGAATATTAATAAATATAGCAATTTGCATATTGCCTTTCGCAAATGAGATAGTTTATATGCAAATAGGATGGTATGCCAGGGAATATAAAAAGAATATATTGCAACATGTTTATGTTTGTTACCATTATTTGTCTATTTGTTTATTATACTTAAAAGATTTCAAGTTACAATGGCATCAACTTCTCATGGGCGCTCATGAGAGGATGCAAAATAAAATAGGTAGGAGGAATGGGAATATGAAAAGCAGTAAAAAGAAGTTAGCTTTTTTAAGTATTATGACGATTTTTGTATTTAATATTTAATGTATTTAACTTCTCTTTGTCATATGCTGAAGATGAAAAATATAAGATAGTTGGCAACTATACATTGCAAGATAGTAAATTGATAGAAAGTTTGCTCAACATTAATAGTCTTGTGCTAAAAAGTCCTAAAAATTATTTAAGGATTAATGATGATGGAAGTATTACTGTCAATGAATCAATAAAAGATATAGTCAAAGACGATAATTTAATATTGAAGTGTAAAGAATGCATAAAATACCTTAACTTAGCTATAGAGGAATGAATTATAGAAGTAAAAGATGATTTTAGTATACAGCTTTCAAAAAATATACAACTAAAAAATAAAAGTGTAAAAAGCAATAAAAATTCAATTGTTATTCAGCATGATCCAGATGAGCCAGAGCGTGTATATTTGATAGAAATGTGCAGAGCTAATGTAAATGAATTGAACGGTATTTATTTATCAACATTAATTATTAATGGAAATGCTGCCTTAGCGTATTCTGCAAAAGTTGCATATTGGACATCTAAAGTAAGAGAAGGTGGTGATTGGGATTACAAAAGAATATATGGATGGAATAAATTATATAAAATCGTTGTTGATGGTAAGATAGAGTATATACATGGAGAAGATATTGGTAATATTCATTATGGATATACAGGTAGATCACTACCTCTTCCAGCATAAGTTTTATGTGCAGCTGACGGACTTGTTCAAATATTATCTGGAACATGGGATATTTCTTACTATAAAAGCTATTTTGATGATCCGAAAGATCAAGAAGCAATTAGGAAAGGGATATCATGGTATGAGCAAGGTTTATAAATCTAATGGTTCAGCTGAAGTAAACAATGGTTCTTTTAAAAGAATATTAATCAAATTACTGAAAACAATATTAATGCTTATATTATTATTTTCTTTTTTTGTCTACTGGCTATTTTTTGATATAAACAGACTTCCGCATGGCGAATTTTTAAGTGAATCTTTATCCCCTGATGGAAAATATAAAATTAAATTTTACTTAATCAATGGTGGTGCAACAACAGCATATGGAGTTAGAGGGGAGCTGTGTTATAAAAATGGCTTAAAAATTAGAAACATATACTGGAACTACCCGGAAGATAAAGCTGATGTTAAATGGATAAATAATCATGTAGTTATAATTAATGGTCACAGATTAGACATTTTTAAAGACTCTTTTGATTTTAGAAAAGAATCTTTAAAAAGGCTGATAGAAAAACTTCGAAGTAAAAAAACAAAATTTCACGGTAAGTGATTAAGGCGGTGATGTTTTTGTATTGTTGCCGTATGAAAAGAATGTATATGTATTAAAAGTCGATTCATGGATGACAAGTGAGCAGTATATCAAATATAAAGAATCATTGAGAATTAATGAAAATTTAATTGAAAACAAGAACTATGCTACACAGTTTAAAGAGCAAACTACTAAATATAGTATAGGTACTTCTGGTCTGACAAGAGACCAAATAATGTCTATTGCTTACCAGTACAATAATTACAAATGGTATTGTTCAAAACAAAATTATGATGGTTCAAAGGCAGCAAATCCTAATTTGTGGCGAAGACCAGGTTATGTTCAAGTTATTCACCGCGCGCGAAGTAAGTCTGATGTAGAAAGTTCATATGGTGCATACAAATGTCCTTTTGTAAGTAATTAAGTATATTTTTATTGATTGCATTATGCATGATAGTGATGCCTCTCTTGTGGTTGTATGTCTAATTGACCATAAGAGAGGATTTTCATATTTCTTAACTTTAAATTTGTTAGGTTTACGATGTTTAAAAACCTCTATTGCAAATGTGTTAAATAAAATTTTGATAATTTTATAACAAAATAAGAAAAAGGATGTGAGTACATGAAGTCAAATAATAAAGTTACTATGAAAAAACTTCTTTTTGCTGGACTGATATTATTTGCAATAGTTTTAATAGGATTTTTGTATGCATATTTTCTTCAATCAGACATTGAAAAAATAGGATATGTAAAAGTATTAAATAACAAAAATCGAAATGTGTTATATGGTAGAGAGTTTGAGGGAAGACTTGTTGACAGCAGAGGGAATGATAAATTATTATTCAAATTTAAAACAACAGATGCTGGGATTGACAATAATTTTACGCTTTTTCCACGTCGATTTTTTGCATGGGGGAAAAATTATGTAGCTTATACACAAAATCTTAAAGAAGTAATTCTGGTTGATTATAAAACCGGAAAAGAAGTATATAGGCAAGGACTAAATGAGAGGGTTGAGTTTATTAATGTAAACAAGGAAAGAGAAGAATTTGTAATTGCCTCTGAAAAGGCACTATATATATTGAAATATCAGAAAAAAAAGAGTAATGAGAAAAAATCTTCGTTCATATTGGCACGTATAGCAGAAGGCAAATTTTGCTGGCCTTCTCTTTCGTGTGATAGCAGATATATAGTGTGTGGAGAAAATAACAATAAGGAAAACTATTCAGCTACATCGTTTGTTATGATTGATTTGCAGAATAATACAAAGAAAAAGATTCTCTCTGAAAAAATAGATAATTTACCCTTAACACAAGATTATAGATTGATATTTTCTACTGCTATAAGCAACGATAATAAGTGGGTTGTAATTAGCACCTCCTCATCGGCGTCTCCACCATATGTATATCTAATGGCTGTAAACTTAAAAAGCGGAACTATAAGAGAATTTTCTGAAATTACAGGTTTATGCAACTCACCAGGTTTCTTTATTTCAAATGATAAATACATGTTTGCACAGGGAGAACCAGAATATCGAGAATTTGGGGATTATTCTTCTATTATTGACCCATTTAGATCAAAACCAGTTATTCTTGACCTTAATACTGGAAAGTTGGAGATTGTTAACGATGTGCCCAAAGACATTAATGCCTATTGGCCGATATATGGAAATGATAAAGCAATTTATTTTATTGACAGAAACTATCAGTCATTTGTACCTAATAAAATTTTTGATACTAATATTTATAGACTAAAAAATAAAAAGGTTGAGCTATTATTTCAAATAAAGGGCGGTATTGTGAGTTATGATGTGATTTCAAGGTAAAACTTTTATGTTAATCCAAGTTTAGATGTCTATTGCTTGCTTGATGCAAACAAATTACAAAAAGTAAAAGAGTATTATGGGATAGGATTTGTTTGGGATAGTCGGAAAGAAAATATTTATTATGTTTTGCCGCAACCACACTTTTCAAATCTGAGAGGCAGAGAAAAGATTTATAAAAATGACCAAGTCATTTTTGAAACGTCTGATAATGAGAGTATCCTCAAAGGTCCTTATATTTCTGAAAATAATGATATTGCATTCTACACGAAAGATATAAATGCTGAAGATGAAGTGAAGCTTAATATAGGCAAAGTTAAAGATGAAAGGATTGTAATTAATAAAAGGGTAAAGTGGGATGAAGAAACGGGAGCGGTAACGTTTACTGATAATTCTATTCAGATTAGAAGCAGTAGTGGAATAAAAGAGTATAAAATTGACGATATAAAATAACAAAGTTTTTTACTAAAAAATTAAAGGGGTTTCTATTTGTTTGCGGAAAAACAAGAGAAAATTTAAGGAATTTAGAGATATTTGAAGAAAGAGAGAGCTGATAGCTAAAAATTGCTTAAAATTAACTAAAAAAACGAGTTTGACAGGATGAAAGTTAATAAAGTAAAATTGAGGTGAAAATTCCAAGGAGAATATTAATAAATATAGCAATTTCCATATTGCCTTTCGCAAATGAGATAGTTTATATGCAAATAGGATGGTATACCAGGGAATATAAAAAAGAAATTATTTATTTTAATTTTGAGATATTTCAACTGGTATTGGCATTAACCTTTCATGGGCGCCCATGAAGGGATGCAAAATAAAATGGGAGGTGGATGGTAGATGTTTTCCAAAAAAATGCTTAGAATGAACTTTGTCAAAATCATTGCTTGTTGTTCAGTTTTGCTTTTAGTGTTAAGTAGTTGGAATTCTTTAGCTGCAACGGCTTTGAATAGTAACGAAATTGATAAAAGCCATAATAATAAAATACCCTCTTATATGAAGCCAGGCACGATTATTACATTTGATGAAAATGGGAAATTAATTATTTTGTCTGAAGGCAGTGATAATTTAATTTCATTATCAAAAGAAGACAAAAAAATAGCAGAAAATTGTAAACCGCTACCTGAAGAGGATTTACCTGAAGTAGAGCCTGGAATGATAGTTGTATATGACGCATTAGGTGCACCAGTTGTTATTCATCAGGGGCAAGAAGAACCTTTGAAAATTGATTTAAAAGAAGTGAATTAGATGAAATCAAAACTAATGATAGTAAATCAGAAAAAATAGAAAATAAAGCAAACGATGATGAAAATAGTAATAACATTTTGCAACAGGGTGCTAAAAAGTTGAATACAGAAACAGGTTATATTTCATGGTATAATGGTGAAGGGAAAAAAGGAGCAGCAGGAGTAATATTGGATAGCGAAAGTGCTGCACATAAGACAATTGAATTTTGGACAAGGGTAAAGGTAACCAGTCTTGAAAATGGCAAAAGCACAACAGTAAAAATATTAGATAGAGGTCCATATGTGCAAGGTAGAATATTGGATATGGTAAAAACAGCATTTTCAAAAATTCATAATACAAGTAAAGGAATTTTTAGGGGGAAAATAGAATGGAATACTCAAAGTTAAAAATAGATGTAATAAGGATAGTAGCAATTTTATTGCTACTATCCTTATCTTTAGGAATTTATAATAAAGCAGAAGCCGGTAAAGAAGAGGTAGTGGAAAAGTTACTTGTCTCAGTATATGATAAAAATGGAAAGACTCATATGTGGAAGGTTATACCTAAAAAGAAAAAGGAAGAACTAATTCTTAAAAACAGGGAAGTCATGACCTTTGGTGATATTTCCACAAATGAAGAATGGCTTGCGTATGCTGATGCAATTGGAACTGGACCTTGGGAGTTGTTTGTGAAGAATTTAAAAAATCAGAAAGTATTCCAAGTTACTAATGATCAAGCTGGAGAAATAGATATTGAAATTCTCAGTGAAAAACCTTTGAAAATATGTGTATCAAGAGTTGGATTGAGTTCTCCAATACCAAGAATATGGATTTTTGATGTTGAAAAGAAAAAAGCTCAAATGGTAAAACCTATAAATTCTGATATGGTATTTGATAGCATTGAAGTGATTGATAGTAATCATATTTTTACTGTCTCTTATTCATCTATGGATGAGAAAAAGATGTATGAGGATAATTCCTCAGTTGATTCAATAAAACATACTTTTTACATCATTGATTTAAAAAATCAAAAATATACAAAAATTACTGAACTCAAAGCGGGATCAATTGGAGCTTTAGGTTTTGTACCAAAGAGTAATATTATTACTTTTAGTGCAACCAATATTTATCTAAACTCTACCAGAAAAAAGGGAGAAACGGGCATATACAAGTTAGATCTAAAGTCAAAAGTAATAGTGCCAATACTAACTGAAAGTATGCTAAAAAAAATAAAAGATACACCTGTTGAGGAGTTTGCCTCTCCGATAGAAGGTTATTTAAGTAATGATGGAAAAAAACTCTGGTTTATCGGTATTCCTAAAAATGTAAAGAGAATGATGTTTGGTGAAGGGATTGAAGCTTATCCAAGCGCTGTTTTTGAATATGATTTAAGAGAGAAAAAGGTACGAAAAATATTTGAAAAAAAGAATACTTTTGTAACAGGAATGACAGTTTCATATGGAAAATAAAAATAATGTTAAATCTAATTACTGTATCAAAGTATGAAATAAACGAACACTTTGTATTGCAAGAAAGGGGCTATCAAATTATCTTTTTTTGACAGCCCCTGTTTTAATCTGTTCCCAAAATTTTCTTTTTAAAATCCTTTTGCTATTTCCTCAGCCTCTTTCAACGCAGTGAACATAATCTTTTCTACATCCTCACCTACGATGTCAAGCCGTTGAGCTGTTATCGTTTTAAAATCCTCAACTCCCATAAAACCCAAAATTGTTTTCAGGTACCTGTTTGCCATCTCAAAGTCCGAAAATGGTAGTGTTTTGTACTCTCCGCCTGTTGCCATGATATGAACTGCTTTTTTACCGCGAAGAAGACCCACAGCCCCTTGTTCAGTGTATTTAAAGGTTATTCCTGAGACTGTGATATAGTCTATATATGCCTTGAGGATTGCGGGAATGCCCAAATTCCACATAGGTGCTGCAAACACATACTTGTCAGCCTCAGCAAACTGATAAGCATACTTCAAAATATGGTGATGCTTTGATGCCTCAGTCTTTGGAGCAAAGATATCGTTGATATCCTCTTGAGAAAGAAAATGAATTCCTTCTTTGTAAAGGTCCAAAGTAATAATCTGGTCGTTTGGATGAAATTCTTTGTATACCTTTATAAAATGTTCCGAGATTATAAATGTTCTTGAACTCTGGTTGCTCTTTGGATTAGCTTTTATATACAGTAGCTTTGCCATTCTGAACTTCTCCTCTTCTCAATATACCTCTCATATAAGTAATTTTCTTGATTATATTATACCCTTGTAAATCGATTATATAACTATGAATTTATTTTAAATTACTCAACCGAACCTTTTACAACATCTATCATTTCATCAAGCGAGACTGCATGTCTTAAATTTGCTACATTTTTAGACTCGAGGGCTCTTTTTGCATAATATTCTATTCTGTCACTTGGCAATTTTGGAATAGATTCTTTAACAAAAAATCTTACAAACTCAGAAAATTCGTCTATGCTTTCAAAGCCCATGCAGTTTAAAGCAAAGCTTACTTCTTCTTTTAAATATTTGCTTTCAAGCCTCAAAAAGCTTGAAAGTAAAATTGCATTGGCTCTTCCGTGTGGGATGTCATGGTAATAAGTAAGATTGTAACCTAAAGGATGAACAATTAAAGTACCTGTCTGTGCAATGATTATTCCACCAATCAATGATATCCATGCAAACTTTTCAAGGTCAGTTTCTTTTAGAGTGTTTTCTTTTAGATTACCTTTTGAGCTTGCAAACAAGCTCAAGGCTTTTTTAGAGTAAGCTTCAATTATATGGTCTGAGAATTTTGAAAGGTAGCCTTCTATCACATGAGAAAGAGCATCAAAGAGAGTGTTTACAATAACGTTATGTGGCAATGTTAAAAGATATTTGTAATCCACGATTGCTATTTTCGGGAAAATTAATTCTGACGCAAAGCTCTTTTTGTTTTCAATGGTTTTAAGTGTAAGAATTGAATATGGAGTAACCTCGCTTCCTGTGCCACATGTTGTTGGAATTGCAACTATAGGTAAGCACTTTTCAAATTTTGAGTCAAAAAGATCCTGCGCTTTTAGATTTTTTTCAGCACACAGCACTGCTACTGCCTTTGATGAGTCAAGAGGAGAACCTCCACCAATTCCAATTATAAAGTCTGGGGAAAACTCTCTTGCCAATTTTGAAACTTCATCTATCTGTTCTACGCTTGGGTTTTGAGCAATTTTGCTGTATATTGAATATTCAATTGAAAGTTCCTTTAATACAGTTGTTACATCTTCTAAGGAACCATTCATAAGAGAAGATGGAGATGTCACGATAAAAGCTCTTTTGCCAAGCTTGAAAAGGTCTTTATTCTTCAAAACACCATCTTTTTCAAATATGACCTTTGTTGGCATAAAAAATTTGCTCATTTTTAAAGCCTCCTTCACAGTACTATACTATTTGTGCTTTAAAATAAATTATAGCACATATTTTGTGTTAAAGACGTATAAAAGACCATCTTTACAGGAAAAGTTATTTATTATAGAAAGTATTTTAAGACCAAGCCAGAGGTGATAAAAAACATGGCAAGCAAGGAACAGCAAAGAGCAGTTGCCAAACTCTGCCCAGAGTTTAACGATGGTGGTTATTCTCACAAAGGTGATATAAGCTGTGAAGTTTGTATTCACTGGGATGGGAAAAGGTGCAATATAAACTATTTTGATAATGTTCTGACCAGCATGGACCAGACATAGAGTTTGTAATGGGTCTTTGAAAATTTTTATTGATTTTTTGATTGAATTGTCTTAAAATAAAGCTTGGCAAGAGATGTGGAGAGCCTGCAAATAGCTTCATTTAAAAAGGGGCTATTTGCAGGCTTTTTATTTACCATATTTTGAAAAGGGTGATAATATGAGCAGAATTTATGATGTTGCTGTAATAGGAGCGGGAGTTGTTGGCATGTCAATTTTAAGAGAACTAACACGTTACAGATTAAAAGTATGCAGTCTTGAAAAGATGGAAGATGTTGCAGAAGGTGCGTCCAAAGCAAACTCCGCAATAGTGCATGCAGGTTATGACCCAATTGAGGGGACCCAAAAGGCAAGATTCAATGTTGAGGGTAACAATATATTTGCAGATATTTGCAATGAACTTGATGTTGAGTATAAGATGATTGGTTCGCTTGTGGTTGCATTTGATGACCATGAAATAAATGTATTGGAAGAACTTTTGCAAAGAGGAAAAAGAAATGGTGTTAAAGGGCTTGAGATAAAAAGTCAAGAGTGGGTTTTTGCAAATGAGCCGAATTTGAGCAGAAACATAAAAGCAGCACTTTTTGCTCCATACTCTGGAATTACAAATCCGTATAAATTAACAGTCGCCCTTTTTGAAAATGCTATTCAAAATGGAGCAGATGTGATATTTGGCTTTGAAGTCTGCAAAATAGAAAAAGATGGAGACTATTTTGTGGTTCATTCAGCGGACGGCCACTTTATAAAAACCAGGGTTTTAATAAACTGTGCAGGAGTGTATGCAGATGAAATAAGTAAATTGGCAGGAGCAAAGCTTTTTAAAATATATCCAAGACGCGGACAGTACTACATCTTAGACAAGCCAGATAAGATGCCAGTTACCAGAGTCATTTTTCAGGTACCCACAGAAAAGGGAAAAGGAATTTTAGTTGCCCCGACTGTAGATGGAAAT
Source organism: Caldicellulosiruptor bescii DSM 6725 (assembly GCF_000022325.1). Taxonomy (NCBI): domain Bacteria; kingdom Bacillati; phylum Bacillota; order Caldicellulosiruptorales; family Caldicellulosiruptoraceae; genus Caldicellulosiruptor; species Caldicellulosiruptor bescii. The sequence continues at coordinate 1,032,196 of NC_012034.1, forward strand.
TTACTTATTGGACCAAACTCTGAGTATATAGATGACAAGGATGACACAGCTACAACCCAAAAGGGGCTTGATGAGGTATTTGAAAAGGCAAGGAAAGTATTGCCAAGCCTGAGCAAGAGAGATGTAATAACAATCTTTTCGGGAATCAGAGCAACACCGGATACTCATGACTTTATTATTGAAGAAGACGAAGATGTCAAAAACTTTATAAACGTTGCAGGAATTGAGTCACCAGGTCTTACCGCATCGTTGGCAATAGGAAGGTATATCGCTGGACTTGTAAGCAGAAAACTTAACGCGAAAAGAAATCTTAATTTTAATCCTTATAGGGAAGATATAAAAAGGTTTTCAAAGCTTTCTGATGAAGAAAAAGAAAGAATGATTAAGCTTTATCCGAGTTTTGGGAACATTGTGTGCAGATGTGAGCTTGTGTCTGAATATGAGATAGTTGAAGCAATAAAAAGAGGTGCAAGGACCATAGATGGTATCAAAAGAAGAACAAGAGCTGGTATGGGAAGGTGCCAGGGAGGATTTTGTCTGCCTCGTGTGATGGATATACTTTCAAGGGAGCTAAAAATTGACAAAACTAAAATAACAAAATTTGGAATAAACTCTTATATTCTGACCGAGAAAAGGTGGGAAGACTGAGATGGAAAAATATAAAGTAGTTGTCATAGGTGGTGGACCAGCCGGACTTGCGGCTGCTTTAGAAAGTTTTAAGAGCTTGGATGATAAAAAAGTGCTGATCATAGAGAGAGACAAGTTTTTAGGAGGGATTTTAAACCAGTGTATTCATCCTGGCTTTGGACTTCACTATTTCAAGGAAGAACTAACAGGACCTGAGTATGCCCACAGGTTTATTGAACAAGTGATTGAAAGCCAAATTGAATATCTTACCGAAACTCATGTGATAGACATAACCCCAGAAAAGGAAATAGTAGCTGTCAATAAAAAAGGGCTTAAGAGGATAAAAACAGATGCTATTGTGCTTGCAATGGGATGCAGGGAAAGAACAAGGGGTGCTATAATGACACCTGGAACAAGACCTGCGGGGATTTTCACAGCAGGTCAGGCTCAAAGGTTTATAAACATTGAAGGATACAGAATTGGCAAAAAAGCAGTAATTGTTGGGTCTGGGGATATAGGTCTTATCATGGCAAGACGTCTTACTTTAGAAGGGATAGAGGTAAAGGCAGTGGTGGAGATAATGCCCTACTCTACAGGGCTAAGAAGAAACATTGTTCAATGCTTAGATGATTTTGGGATACCTCTTCTTTTATCGCACAAGGTTGTAAAGATTCACGGAAAGTATAGAGTTGAAGGTGTTACAATTGCAAAGGTGGACTCTCAACTGCAAGAAATTCCGTCAACAGAAAGGTTTATCGAATGCGACACGGTGCTATTTTCTGTTGGGCTGATACCTGAAAATGAACTGAGTAAAAAAGCTGGAGTTGTTCTTGATTCAAAAACAGGAGGTCCAGTTGTTGACAATACATTTTCAACCTCGCAAAAAGGGATATTTGCCTGTGGAAATGTTCTTCATGTTCATGATCTTGTTGACAATGTTACAAAAGAGGCGCAGACAGCAGGAAGGTATGCTGCAATATATTCTCAGCACCCTGAGCTTTTTGAAAATAACATTCATATAAATATTGTGGCAAAAGAGGGTATAAAATATGTTGTGCCGCAAAAGCTAAACAAAAATTTTGTCCAGCCCTTTGTTCTCAGGTTTAGGGTAGATAATTTTTATAAAGATGCTGTTGTGACTATTTCTAATGCAGGCAAAATTCTTATTGAGATCAAAAAAAGCATTTTAACACCTGGTGAGATGGAGGGTATAGAAATTTCACAAAAGATTCTCTCTCAGTTGGATTTTTCTAATGATATTGTGGTAAGCTTGCAAAACATTTAAAGGCAAAAAAAGGAGAGAAGAAGCCAAAATGCAGAAAAATAAAGTCACATGCATTCTTTGCCCAAGAGGCTGCACAATTGAAAAAAAGGCACAAGGTGATACTTTTGAGTTTACTGGATTTGGGTGCAAAAGAGGGATGAAGTGGGCAAAAGAAGAGTTTACAAACCCTAAAAGAATTCTTACAACCACCGTCCATGTTAAAAATGGTGAAATAGACTTTGTGCCTGTTCGAACTAACATACCTATTCCTAAGGAGAAAATTTTTGAAGCTATCTCAATCTTAAAAGGCATAGAAGTTTTAGCACCAGTTGAGATAGGAAGTGTGATTGTGAAAAATATTCTTGATACTGGTGCTGATGTTGTTGCAACAAGAAGGGTTGGCAAAAAAGACTCATCATATGATTGAAAAGAGGTCAGGTTTGCTTGTTGAGATTGCAACAGCACCGGAAGAGAGAGCCTGTATTACCTCTTCTTTTGTTTCAATCATCCCGCCTGCAATAATAGGGATTGTAGTTGAAATGGCCAGCCTTTGTATTGCTTTTGGTATTACACCTGGCAACACCTCAATTAGTGTTGGCTTAGAGTTTTCAATTATCTTAAGACCGGATGTTATGGACTGCGAGTCTATCAAAAATATTCTTTGAACGCAAGGTACAGAAAGAGAAGAAGCATAGTTGATTAAGTTTTGCCTTGTTGATATAATACCATCAGCACCACAGTTTATAACAAACTCAATCCCTTTTTCGTCTTTTCCCACACCTTCAATTAGGTCTATGTGGACGAAAACTGTTTTGTTTTTTCGTTTTATCATATTAATTTCATCTTTTATGGTTAAAATAGAAGAGTGAAGAAGAAAAATGACACTGCATTCAGAATTTATTGCATATTCAAGTATTGCTTTGTCTCTTATAGCTGGTATAATAGGATTTTGAATGAGTTTGTCTATCAAGTTTTCCATCATAGCCATTAGCTCCTTTGAAGAGTTTTAATATAATTATACACCCAGAAATAAAATTATAAAAACGGAGGCAGATAAAATTTGAGCAGCACAGTATCTACAAGAACAATACCAGTGATTCCTCTGCGTGGGCTTGTGGTTTTTCCATACATGATGCTTCACTTTGATGTTGGAAGACAAATTTCTCTTAAGGCATTAGAACAAGCTATGGAAAATGACCAGCTTGTTTTGCTTCTTTCTCAAAAAGACCCAAAACAAGAAGAACCAACACCGGATGATATGTATCAGTTTGGCACAGTTGCAAAGGTAAAGCAGATGTTAAAACTGCCAAGCGAGACTTCAAGGATACTTGTTGAAGGTCTCTATAGAGCACGAGTTATAAGATATTTGTCAACAAACCCATATTTTTTAGTTGAGGTTGAAGAATATAAAGAAAATGAAATTAAATTAGAAGATGATCCTGAATTAGAAGCACTCATAAGAAATGTGGTTGGAGCATTTGAAGAGTTTGCAAGACTCACAAACAAAATTCCACCTGATGCTATTTTGTCTGTCACTACAATTCAAAGCCCTGACCAGCTTGCAGATGTTATAGCTGCAAATGTTGTTGTCAAGCTTGAAGATAAACAGCTTTTACTTGAAAAGGTTGACTTGAAAGAAAGACTTGTAAAACTATATGAAATGATACTAAAGGAAAAAGAAATAATTGAGATTGAAAGAAAAATTGCTATCAAAGTGAAAAAACAGATTGATAAAACCCAAAAAGAGTATTATCTGAGAGAACAGCTAAAGGCAATCCAGAGCGAACTTGGGGAAAAAGACAGCCTTTTTTCTGAGGCAGAGGAATATAGAGAGCAGGTCAAAAAACTGGGACTGAGCCAGGAAAGCCTTCAAAAGGTGTTCAAAGAAATAGATAGGCTTGAGAAATTGCCTCCAAACTCGCCCGAGGTTGGGGTTATAAGAACGTACCTTGACTGGATTGTTGACCTTCCATGGAATGTGAGAAGCGATGAAAAGATTGATATAAATCTGGTCAAAAAAGTGCTTGATGAAGACCACTATGGGCTTACAAAAGTAAAAGAAAGGATACTTGAGTATATTGCTGTAAGGAAACTAAAAAATGACATGAAAGGGCCTATTTTGTGTTTAGTAGGACCACCTGGTGTTGGGAAGACATCAATTGCAAAATCAATAGCACGTGCACTTAACAGAAATTATGTAAGAATTTCGCTTGGTGGTCTTCGGGATGAAGCAGAGATACGAGGACACAGGAAAACCTATGTTGGTGCAATGCCAGGAAGAATTATTTATGCTCTTCGTCAGGCAAAAACAAAAAACCCTCTTATACTTTTGGATGAGATTGACAAGATGTCGAATGATTTTAGGGGTGACCCTGCATCTGCGCTTTTAGAGGTCTTGGACAGTGAACAGAACTTTGCATTCCGCGACCATTATATTGAAATTCCTTTTGATTTGTCTGAAGTAATGTTCATAGCAACAGCAAACACACTTGAGACAATTCCAAGACCTTTACTTGACAGGCTTGAAGTGATTGAGATTACAGGGTATACTGAAGAAGAGAAGCTTGAGATTGCTAGAAGGTACCTTTTGCCCAAGCAATTAGAACAGAATGGGCTTAAAAAATCTCAACTGAGATGTGAAGAGAGTGCTATAAAGGATATTATAGCATTTTATACACGTGAATCAGGTGTGAGAAATTTAGAAAGAGAAATTGCGAGATTGTGTAGGCGTGTTGCTAAGGAAATTTTAGAAAAAAACAAAAAGATGGTAAAAATCACATCAAAGAATCTTGAGAAGTACTTAGGTACACCTAAGTACAGAAGAGATGAGTTAATAGAAGAAAATAGGATTGGTATTGTGACGGGTCTTGCATGGACTCCATTTGGTGGTGAAACTCTTTTTGTCGAAGCACTTGTTATGCCAGGGTCTGGCAAGTTAGAACTTACAGGTCAGCTTGGCGATGTTATGAAAGAGTCAGCAAAGGCTGCAGTGAGTATTATAAGGTCAAGGGCGAAAGAACTTGGAATTGACCAAAACTTTTACAAAGAGTGTGATATTCACATTCATGTTCCAGAAGGTGCTATTCCAAAAGATGGACCGTCTGCTGGAGTGACAATGGCAACTGCAATGGTTTCGGCACTTTCACAGAGAAGAGTAAGATACGATGTTGCCATGACAGGCGAGATTACTTTAAGCGGTAGGGTACTTCCAATTGGCGGGGTTAAAGAGAAGGTTTTAGCAGCAAAGAGAATGGGTATTAAAAATGTAATACTACCTATTGGAAATAAAAAGGATGTAGATGAGCTTGAAGACTATGTAAAAAAAGATATGAACTTTATATTTGTAAAAACAATTGATGAGGTGTTTGATGTTGCAATAGTAAAGTAAAGGGGGGTGAAAATTAATTTGAAAATTAATCTTTCCAATGCAAGGCTTGAAAAGATTGCTGTGAAAAAAGAAGACTATCCGCCGATTAAAATGCCAGAGATGTGCATTTGCGGAAGGTCAAACGTAGGGAAATCATCATTTATAAATGCTGTGTTCAAAGACAAGCTTGCAAAGGTTGGGTCAACCCCGGGGAAAACCCGAACAATCAATTTTTTCAATATAGACAACAAGTTCAGGGTTGTTGACCTGCCGGGCTATGGCTATGCTGAGGTTTCAAAAGAGGAAAAGCGAAGATGGAGAACCATGATTGAGGAGTACCTGCTTGAAAGGCAGGAGCTAAAACTTTCTGTTTTGCTTTTAGATTCAAGACATCTTCCCACAGAAGATGATAAGATTATGCTTGGCTTTTTTGATAAAAAAGAAATTCCTATCATGATTGTACTAACAAAGTGTGATAAACTTTCAAATAATGAACTTGCAAAAAATACAGAGCTTATTTCAAAAGAACTGGGGATAGAAAAGGAGTTATTTTACCACTTTTCAGCTAAATCTGGTATGGGGGTAAAACAGGTGCAATTTGCCATAACCAAATTTATGGAAGAGGCAATAACGCAGAAGAAGGGTAAAAAATGAAATATGCGCTCATCAGCAGCTGTCTTATAGGGCTCAATACAAAATATGATGGGACAAACAATTTGAGAGAAGAAGTTGTTGAAAGATTGAAAAATGAGTACATTCTTATTCCCATTTGTCCTGAACAGCTTGGAGGACTTCCAACACCACGAAATCCCTGTGAGATAAAAGATGGCAGGGTTATAGATATAACAGGCAGGGATTTTACCGATAATTTTTATAAAGGTGCTTATGAAGCTCTAAAACTTGCAAGTTTTTTCGGTGCACAAATTGCATTTTTAAAGTCTAAAAGTCCTTCTTGTGGCTATGGCAAAATCTATGATGGAAGCTTTTCAGGAAAACTGGTTGAAGGAAGTGGCATTACAGCTGATATTTTTATGCAAAATGGTATCAAAGTGGTCTGTATTGATTAAGATTATAGAGGGTGTAAAAAGGATATGGATTTTAAAGAGATTATCAAGTATGACGATTTGATTTCGGTTTTAGATAACTTTTCTTACATTACAGGAATCTCAGCAAACTTTTTGACAGCTGACAACGAATGGGTAGAAAATAAGAAGAAAGGCACATGTGAATTTTGTACTATAATGAAAAACTATTATAAAAATGGTGAAGCGTGCCGAGAATCTGATATAAACGGTGCACAGACTGCTCAAAAGAAAAAGGGTATACATGTTTATAAGTGTCACATGGGGCTTATTGAGGCTGTTATTCCTCTGTTTTTCAACACAAGCTATATAGGCTCACTTTTTATTGGTCAGATTCTTTTAGAGCCGCCATCAGAAAAGATGTGGGAACAAATTGCAAAAAAATTAGACGGTCAGCCAGTGGACATACAAAGAGTAAAAGAGAGCTTTTTCAAGCTTACCTTCATTGACCAGGAAAAACTGAAAAGTGTACTTGATATGATGCATATAGTGGCAAAATACATTATAGACTCAGAGATGATAAGAATTTCTTCTCTCTCGTCAATTGAAAGGATAATTGAATATATTAAAAACCACTATATGGAAGAGATAACACTTGATGATTTGGCTAAAATGGTATATTTATCTCCAACTTACTTGAGCTATCTTTTCAAAAAGCAACTTGGTGTGACATTCAAGGAATATCTTATTAACATAAGGCTTAAAAAATCGAAAGAGCTCATAGAAACAACAGACCTTCCGATTGGAGAAATCTCAAAGATGGTTGGAATAGAAGACCAGAACTATTTTAGCAGATTGTTTAAAAGAAAGTATGGAGTGTCTCCAATGAATTACAAGAAGGATAAATATATTTATGATACACCTAAAAAAAATGCTAATACATAAAAAAGAAGTGCATTCAAATTGCACTTCTTTTTTTTTAGAATGAAAAATAGGAAGAAAGGAGAAAAAATTTTATTTTGATGTGGGGGAGAAAAAATGGCAGAACTTAGATGGAATCCTCTTTTACGTGACTGGGTAATGATTGCATCGCACAGACAAGAAAGACCACAAATGCCTAAAGACTGGTGCCCGTTTTGTCCTGGTTCTGGCAAGGTTCCAGAAAGTTATGATGTTTTAGAATATGATAACGACTTTCCAGCTTTAATGCAAAATCCACCACAACCAGATGATGTTGCTACGTCTTTTTATAAGGTTGCACCCGCATATGGAAAATGTGAGGTGATTTTGTACTCTCCAAATCATATCATAACACTGCCTGAGCTTGAGGTCTCTCATATAAGAAAGCTTGTGGACTTATGGGTTGAAAGATTTGAAACTCTAAGGAAAGATAAAAACATAAAGTTTATATTCATCTTTGAAAACAGAGGTGAGGTAGTGGGTGTCACAATGCCGCATCCACATGGTCAGATATATGGATATTCATGGATACCACTAAAAATCTTACGTGAACTTGAAAGTGCTAAGATGCACTATGAAGATCATGGTGAGTGTTTAATCTGCAGGATTGACAGAGAAGAGATGGAGTTTAAAAAGAGAATAATCATAGAAAACGACCATTTTGTAACATACCTACCTTTCTTTACTGAATATCCTTATGGTGTGTTTATATCTCCAAAACGACATGTGGGGACGATTGCTGACCTTTCAGCAGAAGAAAAAAACAGCTTTGCAAAGATATTAAAAGAGACAACAGGAACATTGGATAGTCTTTTTGACTATCAGTTCCCGTACATGATGTGTATGCATCAGCTACCTGTCAATGTCGATGAGGACTATTCAAAATTTTACCATTTTCATGTAGAATTTTACCCACCTATGCGCTCGAAAGATAAACAAAAGTTTAATGCGTCGAGTGAAACAGGGGCATGGGCACCGTGTAACACCACTTCACCTGAGGAAAAGGCAGAAGAGCTGAGACAGGCTTATAAAAGATTTATGAAAAAGATGCAAGGAGGAATCAAGTAAATGAAGATTGAAGAACTTTTGAAGATGTTCAAAGATGTATATGGCGAAAATAAAGAGCCTATCAGGTGCTTTTTCTCAAGTGGGAGAGTAAACCTAATCGGTGAGCATACAGACTACAACGGTGGGTATGTTTTCCCTGCGGCACTCAATGTTGGTACCACCGTTCTTGCTCGAAAAAGAAACGACAAAAAAATTTGCTTGTATGCAACAGACCTAAAAGAGCTTGTTGAAGCAGACATCGATAAGATTGATGAGTATAAAAATATCAGATGGGGAAATTACCAGCTTGGTGTTGTAAAAGAGCTAAAAGAGGCAGGATATGAAGTTGGAGGTCTTGACATGCTCTTTCACGACACTGTACCGCACGGAGCAGGGCTTTCATCATCTGCTGCAATTGAGTGTGCAACTGGAATTGCAGTTTACTCCCTATTCAATAACAAGCCAATTGACAGGCTCAAGCTTAGCTTCATATGCCAAAGAGCTGAGAACAGGTTTGTTGGGGTAAACTGTGGTATTATGGATCAGTTTGCTTCAAGTCTTGGGAAAAAAGACCATGCCATTTTTCTCAACACACGCACTATGGAGTACAGGTATGTACCTTTAAAACTTGGTGATTACAAGATTGTCATTAGCAACACTAACAAGAAAAGAAGTCTTGCAGACTCAAAATACAATGAAAGAAGGTCTCAGTGCGAAAAAGGGCTTGAACTTTTGAAAAAGGAACTTAACATTTCGTGCCTTGGCGAGCTTGACGTTGAGACGTTTGAAAAGTACAAAGATTTAATTGATGACGAAATAATCCTAAAAAGAGTGAGACATGTTGTGTACGAAGACGATAGAGTTTTAAAATCCATTGAAGTTTTGCAAAAAGGTAACCTTGAAGCTTTTGGCAAGCTTATGATACAATCTCATATATCGCTAAGAGACGACTATGAGGTAACAGGACTTGAGCTTGATACACTTTTTGAAGAAGCTCTGAAAATAGAGGGTGTAATTGGTACACGAATGACTGGTGCTGGTTTTGGTGGTTGCACAGTTTCAATTGTTCATAAGGATGCAATAGAAGAGTTTATAAGAAAAGTAGGGGAAAGCTATTATGCAAAGACAGGTCTTAAAGCAGATTTTTACACATTTGAGATTGACGATGGTGCAAGGGAGATAGAAATTTAAAAATTCTTTTAATAAGAAAGGATTGATAAGAGATGATTTTGGTTACTGGTGGAGCAGGGTATATTGGAAGCCATATGGTTTGGCTTTTGCTTGAAAAGGAATATGATGTTGTCGTTATTGACAATCTTGAAAAAGGTCATAAGAAAGCCGTTTTAGGCGGAAAATTTTATAATGGTGACCTCAAAGACAAAGAATTTTTGGAAAAAGTATTTTCTGAAAATGACATCTCGGCAGTTATCCATTTTGCTGCGTCTTCTTTGGTGGGGGAGAGCGTTGAGAATCCTATAAAGTATTACTACAACAACGTTTATGGTACTCTTAACCTTGTTGACACAATGATAAAACACAATGTAAAAAAACTTGTGTTTTCTTCAACAGCTGCCGTCTATGGAGAACCAGAAAACATCCCTATACTTGAAGAGGACAAAACCCAGCCTACAAATCCTTATGGTGAGACAAAACTTGCAATTGAAAAGATGCTAAAATGGATGGATATTGCCTATGGACTAAAATTTGTCTCACTGAGGTATTTCAACGTTGCAGGTAGCCACCCCGACGGGATTATTGGAGAAGACCATAATCCTGAGACACACCTTATTCCAATAGTGCTTCAAACAGCACTTGGTATTCGTGAAAAGGTTATTGTATATGGCAATGATTACAATACAAAAGATGGCACTTGTATAAGAGACTACATCCATGTTATTGACCTTTGCGATGCACACCTAAAAGCTATGGAGTATTTAGAAAAGAGCAACAAAAGTGAAATATTTAATCTGGGAAATGGGATGGGATTTTCTGTAATGGAAGTAATCGAAAAGGCAAGTGAGGTTGTTGGCAAGAGAATCCCATATGAAATTGGACCAAGACGAGCAGGCGACCCTTCAATCTTGGTTGCATCATCACAGAAAGCTCAAAAGCTTCTTGGGTGGCAGCAGAAATATAATAGTTTGGAGACAATAATATCTACAGCGTGGAAATGGCATTCAACACATCCCCATGGATATGAAGAATAAACAAAGAATAAGGGTTGGAAGAAGTTGTACATTTTTCCTTCCAACCCTTTTTGTATTTACGCAAATATTTTAAGTGTTTTTTCTATTCTATTTATTACTTCATCTTTACCGAGAACTTCCATCATCTCGAAAAGACCAGGTGTTACAGTTCTTCCGCTTATGCACATCCTTATTGTATGAATAAGATTTGCAGCTTTTGTATTAAATTCTTCAGCTTTTGACCTCACAAGTTTTTCAATTTCTTCTGATGAAAAAGGTTGTACATTTTTTAAATCATTAAGAAGAAGTTGAAGGCATTTTAGGTTATCAGCCGTAAAATATTTTTCCACACCCTTTTGTTCATATTCATAATTTGAGTCAAAAAAGTAAGTGCTTGCACTAACTACTTCAACAAGTGTTTTGACCTTTTCGCGCACAAGCTTTAAAACAGATTTTACATATTCTTTATCAAAGCTTGATATATCAATACCATTTTTGGAATAAAAATATTTCATTCTCTCATATAAATCATCAATGTCTATTTCTTTGAGGTAGTACCCGTTTATCCAAGTAAGCTTGTTTATATCATAAATAGCTGCATTTTTTGAAACCTTTTCAAGCTCAAATTTCTGTATTGCTTCGTCAAGACTTATGATAGTTCTGTCTTCGCCAGGTGACCAGCCAAGGAGCAAAAGGTAGTTGACAATTGCTTCTTTTAAGTATCCATTTTCGAAAAACTCTTCAACTGAAGTTGCACCATGTCTTTTGCTGAGCTTGCTTCTGTCAGGTGCCAGAATCATGGGAACATGTGCAAACTGCGGCGGCTGAATATTTAAGGCTTCATATATTATTAGCTGTTTTGGGGTGTTCGAAAGATGCTCTTCAGCCCTTATAACATGCGATATTTTCATAAGATAATCATCAATTACACAAACAAAGTTGTATGTTGGATTTCCATCAGACTTTAAGATTATAAAGTCATCTAACTGGTCATTTGAAAATTCAACATCTCCGCGTATGATATCATGCACAACTGTTGTTCCTTCCACAGGTGCTTTTATTCTAACAACTGCCTTTTCACCGTTTTCGATTCTTTTTTTTGCTTCTTCTAAACTGATATTCCTGCACTTTTTGCTGTACTTGTACGGTATCTTTTGCTGCCTTGCAATTTCTCTTTCTCTTTCTATCTCTTCCTGTGTACAAAAACAGTAATAAGCCTTTCCTTCTTCTAAAAGCTTTTTAATGTATTCAAGGTAGATTTCCTTTCTCTGAGATTGAAAGTACGGTCCAAATTCACCGCCAACATCAGGTCCTTCATCCCATTCAATTCCAAGCCATCTCAAGCTTCTCATAATACCTTTTGCCCACTCTTCTCTTGACCTTTCTAAATCGGTATCTTCTATACGCAAAATAAATTTTCCATTGTGTTTTTTGGCATATAGATAGTTAAAAAGTGCTGTCCTTGCACCACCTATGTGAAGCTGACCTGTTGGACTTGGTGCAAATCTAACTCTTACCATCTTTTTACTCCTTTCATTTAAAGCTTTATTTTGGTTCAGTGTTAGTTTTGTGACAGATTGTATTATAACATAAAAAAGTTAATGAAAGAGTATCTTATCTTTTTATCTACCTTATAATTCATGATAGAGCAAAAATATATTACATTTGCAAAAAACTGTTTAGAATTTGTAAATAAAAAATTAATTTTAATTTATGAAAATTTCCAATTATAACATAAAAAATTTATCTAATTTGCCCATTGCATTATGTTTTTTTTTTTGATATAACTATTTACAGTTACTTTATCCATTGAAAGGAGTTGATGATTGTTTGTATATATAACACCTTTTAAATACTTCAAAACTATTTCCCGTCAAAAAGGGCTCAAAGTTGATTAATTAACATTAAAAATTTATTATTCTGACAAGGTTTATTTTGACAATTCTGATATTAATAACTATTAGCAATAACTGTTACCTTGTTCTTCTTAAATTGCTTTAATGGAATATAGTCAAAGGAAAACTTTTAGAAAGTTCTTATAATAACACTCATATTGAGTTTTTACTGTAAAAAATTTAACAAAAGCAAGGGGGCTAAGTAGAATTGATTAAAAATAAATTTTATATTTCTCTTGCTTTAATTATAATACTGATATTTAACTTTTGTGTAGCTTTTTCGGCAAATTTAAAAGGTATTTACCTTGGCGTTAGCACTTACAGTAGTCCAAATGGCTCATGCACATATGGCGATAGAGCAGGTGCTCATTATGTTTATAATTTAGCCGATAGTTTATGGAGAAATGCATGGGTAACTGCTTATCTTATAAAACTCAACAGTGAAGCGAATGAGTCCTATTTGAAGAATACTTCGCTTACATCACAGGCTGATTTGTTAGTTTATTCTGGACATGGACTATGTTTTTCTAAAGAGAATGCTGCTCATTTTTTTGCAAGAAGTACAGGTGAAACTTGGCATAACAGTTCAATGGAATATAATGATGAGGTAAATGCAAGGACAAACGAAGTTCGATTTGGGCACAGTAATCTAAAATGGGTTATAATGTATACATGTAACTGGCTAAATAGCAACGGGGATCAAGAAAAATTAGAGAATATTTATAAAACATTTGAGGGCGCAACACTTGTTATGGGTTTTGCATCTACCATGTATTTAGACAGTCGTGAAGCAGTTGATTTTGTAAAGTTTTTAACGGGATACAAAGATAGCTTTGTAAAAGCATTTGTGAAAGCTGCAAGAATTTATCAGCCACAAAGGCAAGATGGTCAAAGCAGTATTGTTCGTATAATGGGATATAAATTAGCAGCAAATGATACTCTTTATAGTTTTTATGGTTGTCGACCTGAAAAAGAATGGTATAAAAATTACAAGCAAGGGTATGGTATATTAGCAGAGGAAAAAATAGCTCCAACTGGAGTTGTTATCAGGTAAATGAAAGGGGTTAAGCTAAATGAAGATAAAAACTGCTAAAATGCATACTATATCAAAAATATCTTTTATAGTGCTAATAATTGCTTTTATAGCAGGTTATTTTTTGTATATAAGACCAAACAAAATACCGCCGCTTAATATTCCTAAGCCGGGGAATGAAATACCTGAAATAGACTATAAAGTGACAGCCAAATTTGACAATTTACCTACTGAAGCTATGGTATACAGATTTATAAAGCCAAAAAACATAGATATAGAGATTAAATCTTTAGCTAAAATATTTGGACTAAAAGGTGAAATGGAATATCAACCTATATGGAGAACTTATTTGATAAAAGAGAAAATAGATGAAAAGTATTATCGTGCATTGGAATATGAAATTGACACAGGGAGATGGCATTATGAAGATAGCAAAGGACTTGATAATGATGATCCACAAAATCTACCTTCTGATGAAGAAGCAAAAAAAATTGCACTTGACTTTTTGAAAAAGAATGGTCTTTATGATAAAAGATTTATTTATTGTGCAGTTACAGACTCTTCATCTGGCGATAAAATTACAAATGATTATAAGGTTCATCACAAGAATGTATATTTTTATCCCGAGATAAAAGGAAAGCCTGTATATGGTGTTTCAAGGATATTAGTGGTTGTAGGTGATAATGGAAAGATAGTAGAAGTTTATAAATGGTATAAGGAGATTGAAGAATACAAAAAGGTAAAGATAATCTCTGCAGAAAAAGCTTTTGAAAAAGTTAAAAATAGAAAATCATCGAATAGTATCAATCATAAGGCAAAGTCTGCAACAATCAAAGAAGTTTTTCTTGCTTACTGGGAAGATGCAGGTACAATTGAAGAGCAGCCATATTTGCAACCTGTTTGGGTATTTGCCGGGGAGGCTGTGACTGAAGATGGGAAAGTAGAAAAATTTGATGCTGTTGTTCCGGCTATAGAGTAAAAGTTCGGACTGGTTGTTTATGTAGGGACGTCTCAAGACAATAATTTTTGATAATTAATATACAGTAAAAAATAAGAGGGTTGAGGTAAAGTTACCAACCAGCCCTCTTGCTTTTTATATTTCCTCTTGGCTACAAAAACAATAATAAGCTTTTCCTTCATCCCATTCAATTCCAAGCCACTTTAAGCTTTTCATAATCGCTTTTGCCCATTCTTCCCTTGACCTTTCTAAATCGGTGTCTTCTATACGCAAAATAAATTTTCCATTGTGTTTTTTAGCAAATAGATAATTAAGAAGTGCTGTCCTTGCACCGCCTATGTGAAGCTGACCGGTCGGACTTGGTGCAAATCTGACTCTTACCATCTTTTTACTCTTTTCATGCTAAGTTGCATTTTGATTAGCATTATAAGTTGTTTGGTTTATAACAGATTGTATTATAACACAAAAATGCTGTTGAGAGAGCTGATTTTTTGAGAAAGAAAATAAATATTTTTACTTTCAATTTCATAAACTGCATAGAAATTTAAAGAAATAAAGAGTAAATTAAAGCATGAAGTAGCTAGGTTTAAAAAATGAAGAGTAAAAAAGAAAAAAAGCGAAAAATGGATGTTGACATAGTATGAAATGTTTGAATAAAATCTTAGCATAAAATTCAATCCAGAAAGTGGACAAATAAAAAGATTTAGTTTATGTAGTAAGTAAGCATGGAAAAAAGGTAGAATAAAGATATTGAGTTAAGAGAAAGGTAGAATGAAGAAAAGATACTACTGTGTTAGGGAGAGAGACATAAAAGGCTGTAGTGCGGTATGGTTGGTAAAATTAGCAATTAGAAATAGGAAGATTGTTTTAATCGCAAAGTTAAGGAAGTTAAAAGAAAATTTGCTCAGTAGTATATGAAATGAGGCATGTCAACTCTTTTGTATTGGTTAGGGAGATCAGAGAAACAAAAATCCCCCAAATATGCTCTGAGGACAAAAATTTTAAAGCTGCCAATAGGGGGTGTAAGTTTTCTCTAATAAAAGCTAGTGCCTTTGTTGTTTTATTTTTTGTAATAGGTTGTTGAATAAAAGAAATTAACATAAAAGATAATAAATAGATATATAAAAAGCCATCCTCCTTGAGGTAAAATTATAGGAAGAGAAGACAAAAAACACATAACAAAGGAGGATGGCAATGACTAATTTTATTAAAACACAAAATCAAAAATTTTTAAAGATACTTATGACAATTGAGAAAGTAATAAAAGCTCTGGGATTAAAGATAAAAAGCAATAGAAGAGGAAGACCAAAGAAGTTTAAGTTAAGCCATATAATAGCTTGTTTTGTTTACAAAGTCAAAAACAAGATAAACAGCTTCAGGGAATTAGAATACAAGATAAACGAAGATGAAGAATTTAAAAAAGCTATAGGGATAGAGAAGAGCTTTTGACATTTCATATTTTTCGAAATGGGCAAAGGTAATTGAAGAAGAATATATAGAAGAAATAGCAAGAATTTTAGCAAGAAGAATAGCTCCGCAGACAAAAGTTTGTGCTATAGATTCTACCCCTTTGAGAAGTTCGAGGGGTGACAAAGAAGCAGGAACAGGAGTATGTATTAGTTTAGGTTTTTACAATGGATATAAATTACATGTAATAGCAACAGTTGGAGATGAGGTTATACCAATAGTATGGTGGTTGACACGTGCAAATGTCCATGACAGTAGAGTAGTAGAAGTTTTGTATTGATCTAAGATATTTGGCTTGATGTGATATTAGCGGATGCAGGTTATGATTGTGTAAAGTGGTTTGAGGTGGCAGATAAACTTGGGATAAAGTTTGTAGCGGCGGTAAATAAGAGAAATAGTAAGGATTTCGGTAATGTAAAAAATATTTTGAGGATAAAGAATATGGAATTTTTAAGAAGTGAAGAAGGACAAAGGTTATATAAGCAAAGGACAAAAATTGAAAGATTATTTGGGAAATTAGAAGGAGAATACAATTTAGAACAAGTAAGGTTAAGAGGTTTTAGAACATATAAGAGGCATGTGGACTGGATAATGATTACTTATTTGATAGAGGTCTATATTCAAAAAATTGAAAACTGTAAATTTTCTTTTAAATACACGTGGAATAATTTGTAATCCTATATAATAACATTAATGGTATAATTATTTATTCAACAACTTATTTGTAAGGTAAATTGATCTTTTTGAGAATATTAATGCATTCTTAGAAGCTTTCTATAATTTGTTTAAGAACTGGTCGAGTAGAGTTGTACTGAGGGTAATACATATTTAACACTTGTTTGATAGGCTTATCTTTGATTGTTTCCAATATTTCTCTTATTTATTTATGAAGTTCCTTTTGCCAATGATTACGATTTTAATTGTAAAGTGGGCGAGATTTTATTTTAACTTCCAAGAGTAAGAAAAAGTAAAAAAAAACAGAGGTATGGAGAATATAAATTATTAATGATTAAAGAGGTTGTTGAATAACAGAAATAGCCATATAGAGTAAACATAGTAACAAAAAAGTTTTTAAAAATATACTCATGAGCATTAAAGCACAAAATAAAAATTTTTAAGCTAATTATTTTGAAAAAATTACATTTTTTGTATACAGCCAAAGAAGAAGTGATACCGCTTTTTTGGATTTTAACAGAGGCAAATGAACATGACTTGAAAACAAGAAGAGCTTTTGTATAGGGCATGGGGCTTTGGCTGTGAGATTGTATTAACAGATGGAGGATACGATCGTAGCAGATTACATGTATAATTGTTAATATTTTTTATTCAACAACCTAATTTATAAATAAAAATACATACCAAAGAGAATGAAAATATGTGAACGTATTCTATTGAGAGTCAAACAGCAGAATGTCAAGAGGTAGGGGATAAAATGTACCAAATAAAAATAATATTCAAATTTTACTTAACTCAGCTTTTAAGAAATATTTGGCTAAACTTATTGGTATTAGTAAGTGTTTTATTTATGGTCATTTATGCTTATGATTTGTTTTGGACAGACCGTGGTCAAGCAGCATTTGTAAGTTCATATTTTCAGCAAAATCTTTTGCTTCCTTTTATCACTATTACATATATTGTTTGGATTTATTATAGCATTTCTAAAGGCGAATTTTGTGATTTAATGGATAGTTATTCTTTTCGTAATTGGCAGTTATATTTTGGAGTTTACGCAGCTGTTTTTATAGTGTTTTTATTTTATTCAATTTTGCAATTTAGTGTTATTATGTTAATCCGAACCCTTGTTTTTCACAAACATATAACATTGGGGACGATTTTTATATTCTTATTTCAAAATATCATCAATGTACTATTTTTATCATCATTCGGAGCATTCTGTGGAGTTGTTTTAAAAGAAAGTATATTGGGATATATAATAAGTTTTTTGGTTTTAATTATTAACATGTTTTTAGACAGGTTTACAATAAAAGCTCTGAGCATAGTAGAAATAATTCACTTGAACATTTTCAAAAGTTCGAATATAACTAACTTTGATATGACTCCTGTTGAGAAGGATATATTATTTTTAAGCCGTCTGTTTTTAATTACTTTTTCTCTGTTTTTATTGTTTTTAACTCTGACAATTTTTAAAACCTACAGAGAAAAGACCAACAAATTAACTAATTACATTACTTTGACAGTTTTATTTTCAATTTGTATTGCTGTTACTGTTTTATATTGGAAGTTTTCAATCATTCCTGAAAAACAAGTTTTGAGAAAGATACTGTATTACAATAATACCGTATTAAATGTTCATATTGATGATTACAGTATTGAAGGTGAACTCAATGGTAATAAACTTTCATTAAAAGTAAATTTTAATGCATACAATAACACAAATAATCCTCAAAAGTTAAGGTTTTATTTAGCTTCAAATTTTAATATAAAATACATTAAAGTAGATGGTAATTTAGTAGAGTTTCAGCGCAAAGGAGATTTAGTCAATATCAATCAAACAATTCAACCCAAGGAACAAGTAAATTGTGCTTTAGAATATCAAGGATCTTTACAGGAATTTGCAAAATGCAGTGATGAGGCTTTTGAATATATTTATAAGCCTTATGCATATATGACTTCTAACATGGTATTTGTTCCGGGAAATGCTGGTTGGTATCCTATGGAACATGCAATATATAATTATATTCCTCGAAAGAAATGGCTTTACCCAGGACGGGAGATAAGACCGCGAAAATTTAATTCAAATATAAAATCAAAATTTCCTATTGTGGAAGATCAAAATATTATATATGGCTACAAAAATATGGAGAAATCTGTCTATGGTGGAGTTGAGTATTATTACCTTTCAATTCACAAAGAATCAGTTAAAAAACTGCATCAATATATAAAAAATGAAGTAAAACTTTTAAATGAATTAGTCCCTTTACCAAGAATTCAAGTTTTTGAGGTGCCACAGAACAGTTTTTTAGCAGGTTTGGAGCAAAATTTGAATGTTGAAAATGGCTATGGTCGAATAATGATAAGTGAAAATTTGTTTATTAAGGCTGGAACGAATAATCTTTTAGAGATGGATAAACACAATTTAGATTGGGCTGTTTTTTCAGGTTGGTTCAACTTATCTGATGAGGGATTTAATCAAAACATGGATAGTAATTTAGTTAAAGAAGGTTATATATCTGACACGTTGCCAGGTATAAGGTTAGGTCCACCTATGCTTGCACTTAGTATAAAGTATTTGTTTGATTATATTTATGAGCAAAAGTATAACCCACACTTTGATGAAAAGGAATTTATAGAAAATGTAAAGAGAAATTTTGGTGGGGATGCTTCAGAGCCAATTGTTGCGCTTATAAAAAAATATAAGGAAAATGATATTGAGAAGACAAAGATATTTTTAAGGGAACTTATGAATAGTGAAAAGCAGCAAAAATTGAATGTAGAAGATTTGATAGAACTTTTGTCTCATTAATATTAATATTGTTATTGATAAGAAAAGCGAGGGAATATGCGTTATGTTTTATAAGCTTTACCTTTACTACAAGATAAACAAGAATATAAATGTTTTTATTATGCCAGTTGTTTTTTTATTTGTAAACATAACTGTTTTGCTCACTGCAAAGCAATTAGAAGATACTAACTTTGGGGTTGCCTTTTTCATATTTGGACTGATAATGTTTGCAAGTGTTTTTACCAGAATATTAACAACCGAGTTTTCAGCGGGATATTGGGAAATTATGTCAAGCTACCCGGAAAAGAAAATTTACATTTTTCTATTTAAATATTTGCTTGCTCTGCTGTTTTGTCTCATTCCAATGATAAGCTGTTTTATGTTATCTTTTGTTATTAGAGGAGGCAATTATAAAGGTGAACATAGTTTATTTTTGTTTGCGGTTAGCACTTTTATAGATTGTTTATTCATTGGGAATGTGACAAGTTTTATTTCCTTACTCATTCGTAATTATGAACTATCATTAATTGCAAGTTTAATAGTAGTTTTAATACTGCTAAGAATAAATATTTCTATTTTGCTGTCAATGACACTTTTCTCTTTATTAGCTTTATTGTTCTTAATTCTTTCAATAAAGATATATACACAGGGGGATAAGATTATAAATGAAAATTGAAATTCGCAATTTATCAAAAACGTATGGTGAACTGTTAGCATTAGATAATTTGAATATCACTATTGAGGGCGGAATGTATGGTCTTTTGGGACCAAATGGAGCTGGCAAAACCACTTTGATGAAAATTATGGCAACAGTCTTAAAGCCTACAAGTGGAACAGTTTTTTATGATGGATATGATGTTACAAAAAATCCAATAGAGATAAGGCAAATTATTGGTTATCTTCCCCAGGAGTATGGTTTGTACGGGGATGTAACTGTAATAGATTTTTTGTATTTTGTTGGTGCATTAAAAGGTATATCGCGAACAGAAATAAAGAAACAGGCTGATCAAATATTGGAGATTGTAAATTTAGGAGATAAAAGATTTTCAAAAATTAAAACTCTATCTGGAGGGATGAAGCAACGTTTAGGAATAGCTCAAGCTTTTTTAGGGAATCCAGAGGTAATAATTGTGGATGAACCGACTGCTGGATTAGACCCTGAAGAAAGAATAAGATTCCGCAATATCTTAGCTGAACTTAGTTTAGGCAAAACAGTAATTTTGTCTACACACATTATATCTGATATTGAAGATACTTGTAACATACTCAGCGTTCTAAATAAAGGCAAAATTCTTTATCAAGGTAATCTTGAAGGTTTAAGTGAATATTCACGTGGGAATGTTTGGGAAATTGAAATGCAACCTGAGTGTTATAATGAGATAAGAGAAAAATATCAAATATTAAACGTGAAAAGGAATGATACAGGACTTAGTGTTCGTTTTATTAGTTCTAAAGAAATAGAGGGTAGTAAGCCAGTAGAACCTTCATTGGAATTAGGTTATTATTGCTTGTTAAATAAAGTTAAAGGAGAATAAATAATGTCTTTAAGGAATATTACTGATATACCTATATATTAAAATTTTGAGAGACTAATTAAGATAGTACTTATACATTTGGTTCATGAGTTATTAATTCCATTCATAAGCAAAAGAAAATTTTTACCTTCTAGGGACAATAAATAATTTTGTGTTGAGTAAAGCCTCCTTTTTAGTAAGAATTTTACATAAAGCATAGATTACCAAAAAGGAGGCTTTTTGCCTTGGTTTAAAAGTGTTTTAACATAAGAATTTTGTTTGAGTTCTAAAAAACGCTACAAATAAAAAATATTTCAATGATAGAAAATTAATAATATTAGAAGATTTCTTATTTCTGCAGTTTCAAAAACTTTAGTTTCTTTTCAATCTGTTCCCATTTAATTTTAGCTTCTTTTCTATTGCTAATTTTTGAAATATCAAAACTTTTAATTAATTTTAAATCATTTTTTAAAACCAGTAATTGGTTAACAACTTTACTCACTGAAATTTGATTTTTCTCTATTATTTAATAGCAATATTTGAAGTTGATAAATTTTATCTTCATAACCTGAAATAAAAAATGCAACATTAAAAAATGAAAAATCTCTGCCATTTTTACTTTCAAAACAATTATCTGCGATTTTTAACAAAGAAAACATTCTTCCGATGCTCTTCTGAAGAACACTCAAATATCCAATTGTTGTCATATTAAATTCGGAACTATTTTGGACATCTACTATAAATTGGTTGGTTATAGTTAAACTTCGGTTAATTTCAGATAAGAAAGTTTGAGATAAATCTTCTTTAATTTCTTTCAATGTTCTGTTATAAATATAAAGCTTGGCAACTGTCAATAAGTTACTTATAATAAGAAGTAAAATTAATAATACGATTATATAGCATCTCTTTCTCTCGATATTTCCAAAGTTCATGTTTTAACATTTCTCCCTTTTGAAAAATTATTTACAAATGTACGGCAGAGAAATAGTATATGTTTTTACTCCTCCATAAGTATAATCCATCATATTTGATATATCATAGGTAAATTTTACATTAAAATATTTTGTGCCTGGATTAGGTAATTTGTTTATTATGTCTTGATTTATTCGATATTCTAATTCTCTGAAACTTTTTATCCCCTTCTTAACTTTGTAAACCAGACAAGCTATTATTTGAAACAAATTAAATTTCCTTGGGCGTCCTCTTCTATTGTGCTTTATTCTCCTTGACAGAGCTTCAGCAACCTTTTTCACTACAAAAAGTAGCTTTAAAAATTTCTTATTTTGTGCTTTAATATTCATATGTATCTTTTTCCCCCTCTCTCAATATACCTTAGATTTTCTCAAAATATCTCGCGATTTCTTTAAATTTCGCTATCGAAACAAATAATTTCGTTCTTGATATTGTTATTATTGCTCGTATAATGGGATATAAATTAGCAGCAAATGATACTCTTTATAGTTTTTATGGTTGTCGACCTGAAAAAGAATGGTATAAAAATTACAAGCAAGGGTATGGTATATTAGCAGAAAATGTAATATATCCATCTAAAGTTACTGTTGTTAAGTGAATTAAAGGGGGATGATTAAATGAAAATAAATGGTATTAAAATTGGAAATATGTTAAAAGTTTTTTTTGTAATTTTAATAATTGCTTTTATAGCAGGTTATTTTTTGTATATAAGACCAAACAAAATACCGCCGCTTAATATTCCTAAGCCGGGGAATGAAATACCTGAAATAGACTATAAAGTGACAGCCAAATTTGACAATTTACCTACTGAAGCTATGGTATACAGATTTAAAAAACCTAAAGATCCAGAAGCAGAAATAAAATCTTTAGCTAAGATATTTGGACTAAATGGTGAGGTACAATATTATCAAGCGGCTAATGAATACTTTATAAAAGAGGGAGTGGACGATAGAGATTATCGTCTACTGAGGTATCAGATTAATACAGGGCGTTGGGTTTACACGGATATGAAGGAATATATGCATAACTATGATTATAAACCACAGAATCTGCCTTCAGATGAAGAAGCCAAAAAGATTGCACTTGATTTTTTAAAGAAAAATGGTATTTATGATAAAAGATTTATATATTGCGGAGTTGCATATGAATCCTCTGGAAGTGCGCTTACTAATGATTATAAAGTACTTCGTAAAGATGTAAATTTTTTCCCAGTAGTAGATGGGAAAGATGTATATGGTGTTTCGAAAATAATAGTTACTGTAGGTGACAATGGCAAAATAGTAGAAGTTACCAAATGGTACAAAGAGATAGAAGAGTATAAAAAGGTAAAGATAATGCCTGCAGAGAAAGCTTTTGAAAAAGTTAAAAATAGAAAATCATCGAATAGTATCAATCCTAAGGCAAAGTCTGCAACAATCAAAGAAGTTTTTCTTGCTTACTGGGAAGATGCAGGTACAATTGAAGAGCAGCCATATTTGCAACCTGTTTGGGTATTTGCCGGGGAGGCTGTGACTGAAGATGGGAAAGTAGAAAAATTTGATGCTGTTGTTCCGGCTATAGAGTAAAAGTTCGGACTGGTTGTTTATGTAGGGACGTCTCAAGACAATAATTTTTGATAATTAATATACAGTAAAAAATAAGAGGGTTGAGGTAAAGTTACCAACCAGCCCTCTTGCTTTTTCTATTTCCTCTTGGCTACAAAAACAATAATAAGCTTTTCCTTCATCCCATTCAATTCCAAGCCACTTTAAGCTTTTCATAATCACTTTTGCCCATTCTTCTCTTGACCTTTCTAAATCGGTATCTTCTATACGCAAAATGAACTTTCCATTGTGTTTTTTGGCAAATAGATAGTTAAAAAGTGCTGTCCTTGCACCGCCTATGTGAAGCTGACCGGTCGGACTTGGTGCAAATCTGACTCTTACCATCTTTTTACTCTTTTCATGCTAAGTTGCGTTTTGGTTTGGTATTATAAGTTGTTTAGTTTATAACAGATTGTATTATAACACAAAAATGCTGTTGAGAGGGCTGATTTTTTGTTTTCAATTTCATAGACTGCATAGAAATTTTAATAAATAAATGAGCGAATCGAAGTTTGAGCAGGCTAAATTTGTGAAATGAAAGTTAAAAACAAAAGATGGATGTTGACATATTATGAAATGTTTTGATAAAATCTTAGCATAAAATTCAATCCAGAAAGTGGACAAATAAAAAGATTTAGTTTATGTATCAAGGAAGCAAGAAAATATTACAAATATAAGGAAAGTGACCAGACTGTTTAGATGTTTTAAATGATTGATAACGCTCATATTGAGCGTTCTGCAAAAGGCTAAATTAAATTTTAAAATTTGGAGGAGGAAAGTGTAATGAATGCAAGAAATAAGAAGTTTTTAAGTATGATTTTAGCAATGTTTTTGGTACTCCAATTTTTACCGTTCAATACGTTTGCTGCTGATGGAGAAGTTCAGATGTCTGGACGGGAAGCTGTTGATTATGCTTTGTTTTCTGCAAGTCGAGAGAGCGCATTATTACTGAATGGTTCAAGAATCAGCATAAAGGGTGATGTGCATACTAATGCGGACTTTGTGTATCAAGGTTCAGAGCTTGTTATTGACGGTGCATGTGAAGCTTCAGGTAAAGTGAGTGCAAAGAATGCAAAAGCTTTAATAACCAAAGAAATTGAATGTGCACCCATTATTGAAATGTCGGATTATACTACTGAGATTAAAACAATAGCAAGTGAAAATGCAGAGATATTTGAAGCTGATCAGAAATACCATGGGAACAGTATAGTATTCGAGAAATCTATCATTGCTAATGGGAGTATTTTTGTAAATGGTTCGAAATTTACAACTAATGACTATATAATAGCAACGAAAGATATTTCAATTAATGTGGCGAAAAGTGAAATTGGCTTTAAAAATGGGAGTGTTATTTGTTCTGAAACAGGTAATATTACCTTTAATGGTTCTGAGGTAAATATAAAGGGTATCATTTATGCGCCTAAAGGAACTGTTACTATTAATTCGGGAATATTTACTTTGAAAGGAAGGATACTGGCGAATAAAATAATTTTTAGAGGAATTACTTTAAATGTACAGAGCAACAAAGAGGATATAGATTTAATTTACAGAGAAACAGATATAATTTTTGATCAAATTCGAAATGAATATGAATGCAATATTGAACATAAAATATCATTTACGATAGTGGACAAGTTTGGCAAACCAGTACCGAATGTTATCTGTTCAATAAGTGTTACAGGCAATGCAACTGCACCAAGTTCTGTTACGACCAATAGTGATGGAAGAGCAACTATTGTTATTTCGGATAGTATGAATGAATCAATTACGCTAACTATAACCACAAAGAAGGGTTTGAGCAAATCTATAGTACTTAATTTTGTGAAGAATCAAGCAATTATTAATTTATACATTGTGGATAATAACAATTTACCTGTAAGTGGAGCCCAAATAACCGTTTTATCCTTGGATAGTGCGGCTGATAATGCAAGTAAAGTATTTTATTCTAATGAACAGGGTATTGCTGATTTTAGTTTGCCTGAGGGAAATTATACCTTTAAAATAGGGAAAGATAATTACAAACAAGTTATTTATGAAAAGATAAGTTTAACAGCAGGTAATGTATATTCGAATACAATCATTCTGCAAGAGTTACTTAACGAGATATTTGTTCAATATAAAACTATTTTAACAAATCAACCGGTTAAAAACCGAATAAGCGTAAAAGTGCTTTACGAGAAGAACCAGTTAAGAAGCGAAACACAAAACAGTACACCTGTGGAGCTATTTATGATGAATGCTTCAGGCGAGTGGTTATCAAAGGGTTTTCTTTTTGACAATGGCAATTTAAGTATAAATGGCGATGAGATCAAAGCTGACCAAGTGTACACAAATATTTTTGACTTTAATGAAACTCAGCAGGGAAAACTAAGATTGAAAATTGTAGTTTACAGAGCTGATGGAACTCAAATTAGCAAAGAGTTTAGCATAGAAGTTATTGAACCTTTACCTGATGTGGCATTCCAAACACTTATTGATGTTAATAACTACGTGAGGGAATATATTCAAAGTTATTTTACTTCCAATGTTAACACAAGCGTTAAGGAATTAGCAAATCTACTAAAGCTGGAACTGAGTGGGGATGACAGGATAAAAGAAGTAAATGTTGTTAATGATTCATTAGAAATCACATTGACGAGCGGTTTGAAGTTATATGTTCTAATAACAGAAAATAGCAGTACTGAGACAATGGTTAGAGGTAGTGGAAGTTTTCAACAGATAGATTTAAAACCAGAATCTGATTGTAAAATTATTGATTTTAATTATGACTTTACATTATCAAAGGACATTCTGCTGTGGGCACCGTTTGACACAAAGTGGGGCGAGGCCGACGAGACAAGATATGTTGAAGAGATTGTAAATTCTTCGCCGTATGGTTATAAGTTGGACATAGTAAGAGATACTGAAGCCAATGTAGAGTCACTGAGGGATGTTACAAAATATGGTATGATTATATTTGCAACTCATGGTCATAATGGTCAGTGGTTGGTGACAGGAGAAAAATTGGGAGAAAACATTAAATACAAAATAGAACAGCAGAAAGATGAAGTTGGTATATTTACAATAGCAGATATAGATAATAAAAATTCTGAAACCTATTATGCAGTAAGCAACAAATGGTTTGAAAATAATCTTTCTGATAGATTTGCCAAGAGCATTATAGTAAATAATTCTTGCTATAGCACAGCAACAGATTTACTTTGGAATGCATTTGCTCAAAGAGGAGCATGTGCATATTTTGGTTATAGTGATAAAGTAACGAATGAATGTATAGTGATAAATAGCGTGCATTTACTTACAGAGATAATTTTGAATGGTAGGTGTACAGTTGAAGCCTATGTACCAACTTTAGATACTTATTATAATGATAATGGGATGTTTCAGATAAAAGGTCAGGCAAATTTGAAGATGCCATATGGATTGATTAATGGTAGTTTTGAAAATGACCTTATTGGGTGGCAAACGGACGGAGATGGGAGAGCAACAACTGGGCTTGGCTTTGTAAAGCCGACAGATGGAAGCAAGATGGGGATTATTTCAACAGGTTTAGGCTATACGTTAGAACATGGTGAGCTAAAGCAAAGAATATTTATACCTGAATATGCCAACAAGTTAATATTTGATTGGAATGTTTTATCAGAAGAATTTTTAGAATGGATAGGTTCACGCTACGATGATCCATTTGTTGTAACAATAACCTTAGAGGGTGAAAATGGGCAGGAGGTTAAGATTTTAGATTTGGACATAAATAAAATAGCTTCAATGTTTAATGCGACAGAAACTAACGGTGGGAATTTAATAAAAGTTTCACCTGAGATAGTGTTTGATAAAGGCGATGTATGGATGACAGACTGGCAGACCACAGAATTTGATGTAACACCATTCAGAGGGCAGAATGCAGTTCTGAAATTTAGCGTTAAAGATGCGGTTGATACCATATATACGACAGCTGTGTTGATAGATAATATTAGATTTGATGTAAATTACGGATATTCAGGGCGACCAGTAGAAGTTGATCCACTGATGTTTAGCAAAGATTTTAGCAGGGGTATTTTTAATAACACAAAGGGAATAAGTTATATATTTTATGATCCAAAAAACTTTAAATCACAAGCAGAGTTTGCGAGAAAATGGGTTAGATTTAAAAATGGATACAAGAGTATAGAACAGGTTAAAGCCATCCAAGTAGAAACAGAGGAAGTATTTGTGAGGGAATGGAATAATATGAGAGATGAAGGGATTGACAACGTAATTTTGTTTTTTCACGGTAAGTATTATGCTATAATGATAAATAATGATAGAGACGTTGATCGTGATAATAAAACAGATAAAGAAAACCTAACAGTCAATCCAGACGGGAAGACACTACATGATGATTTAGCAACTGAAATAAGGAAATTAAAGGAAAAGAAAATAAAGGAACTAGTACTGCTAAGTTGCAATAATGGTTTGCTTGATGCTATAGACACAAAAGCAACAATAAGTGAAAAAGATAAAAAATTAGTTACCCTTGGTAACGTGGCACAGGCATTTTTAGAAACGCAGAATGTTGAGAAAGTAGAGGGGTTTGATGGTTCATTGAGTTTTTTCGGGGGCACATGTTTTCCAAGAATTGCTTTAGACCAGAGTTCTTTTTACGAACAGCTTGAGCAATTAGAGAATTATAAAAGGCACAAAAATTTTCCAAGGCCGGTTGGACTCTCGTATAATCCTTTCGGAATAAAAGTATTACCTGTTGGGAAGGTCATATATTTTAAAGATAGAAATGGAAAGACGAAATGTTCATATAAGTGTGATAAATTTTTAGTAGAGATAGAGGTGATAGGTAATTATGATGGAAAAGAGTGAAAGCAAAAAAGGGATGGGTTGTTGGATAATATTAACAATCAGTGTAGGTATGTTTATTTTTTTGGTGGTATATATATCCTATTATACCTTTTGAAGTTAAAACTTATTATGTTGGTTGGATAGAGAGTGACAAAGAAATAGAAAAAATTATTTGGCGAGACGAGCTTATAGAAGACGAAGTTAGTATGTTATTAAGGTTAGGAGATGATAAAGATAAAAGCTATCGTATCCAGAAACTATTAGAAAAACTGAGAAAGGTGGATAGTAATAAATATAAATTGTTAGTAGTTCATGGTTCACGGATTAAAAGAATTAAGAAATCAATGGACAATATTTGTACTTTTGATGTGTTAGAATTTGAAAGAAATATACCTGAAAACAAAATTCATTATTACTTAATAGACAGAAGAATCACTGCAACAAATTTTGATCTTTGGAGATAAGTATAATTGGTTATAGTGCCAAATTAGCATGCTGAATGTTATTATACAAAATGTTGTAATATAAAATATAAAAAGGTAAAACTATAATTAATTTTGGTAGAGGTGCAAAATGAAAATGAGAAAAATAAAGTATGCAGTATTATTGTTTTTAATTTTTAGTTTTCTAAGTATGACCTTATCAAATGCAAATTCAAAGAATAAAGAAAACAGCAAAGAGTTGCAGGGAGAAAATTTTAAGGTTATTTCATCAGGTGCCGGGAGTCTTCACACGTTGGCAATTAAAGATGATGGAACAGTGTGGGCATGGGGATATAATGGTTTTGGGCAGCTTGGCAATGGCACATATAAAGATTCGTGTATTCCTGTTCGTGTTAAGGGGCTCAAGGATGTGGTGGCAGTATCAGCAGGGACGTTTCATTCTTTGGCGTTAAAGAAGGATGGGAGTGTATGGATTTGGGGTCATACTAACTATGGACAGAGAAAAAGCGATGTATATAGAGATTTTACAACGCCAGTGAAGGTAAAAGAACTAAAAAATATAGTTGCGATTGCAGCTGGGTGGGATTTTTCATTGGCTGTTGGTTCTGACGGAAGCGTTTGGGCATGGGGTATAAACAATCATGGGGAGCTTGGAATTGGGAGTTTAAAACCATCAGCTGTTCCAGTAAAGGTGAAAGGGTTAAAAGATGTAGTAGCAGTTTCAGCAGGACTTTATCATTCATTGGCACTGAAACGTGATGGTACTGTTTGGAGTTGGGGATATAATGAAGATGGTGAGCTCGGGAACAGACCAACTGAAGATTATACTGTTTCTGTTCCTGTCCGTGTAAAGGGATTATCTGATGTTATAGCAATCTCAGCAGGTGGTTTTCATTCTATAGCACTAAATAAAGATGGCGCTGTTTGGATTTGGGGTGGAGGTATAATTGAGAAAAATGGGAAAATAGATAATTCATATATTCCTGTACGTATAAGATGGTTAAATAAGGTTGTAGCTATTGCTGCCGGTTATCGTCATTCAATAGCATTGAAAGATGATGGGACAGTATGGGTATGGGGACATAATTCTTATGGTGTGCTTGGTAGTAATGTTGGTGAGCATTCATTTTTGCTTGTTCAGGTTAAGGGTTTAAAGAACGTTGTAGCAGTTGCCGCAGGCAGATTGCATTCAGTTGCTTTAACAAAAAATGGTACTATTTGGGCATGGGGGAATAATGCTTTTGGTCAGCTGGGAAGAGAGAATAATAGCTTTTCTTTAAATCTTCCATATAAAGTGAAATGGCTTGACAATGTTGTAGCAATTGCTACGGGTGGTTCTCATACGTTAGCAATAAAAAGAGATGGAACAGTTTGGTCATGGGGTGCTAATAACAAAGGTCAGCTTGGTAACGGGACTTATAAATCTTCGTATATTCCTACGTGTGTAAAGGGACTAAATAATGCTGTGTTAGTGGAGGCTGGATCTCAACATTCATTAGCAGTAGATAAAGATGGCACTGTTTGGGTATGGGGATTTATTGAAAGTGTGTGGAGTGAAAAAAATACTAAAGATATATTATCTCCACTACCAATAAAGATTGGAAAATTAAACGATATTACGGAAATAGCTGGTGGATTAGATTACATATTGGTTTTAAGAAAAGATGGGAACATATGGGGGTGTGGTAATGATTTTTATTTTCGCAAATTTACCGACAGTTCAGTAAGTTCTGTGACTAAATTAATACGTTTAGATAATATAAAAAATGTGAGGTCAATTGCAGCAGGTTACTTTCATTCATTGGCTGTGAGAACTGATGGGACTGTTTGGTCATGGGGTGATACTAATTTAGATAATAAAAAGAAATATCTTAATTTTTCAGAAAAGCCAGTTAAAATAAAGGGATTGAGTGGAGTAGTAAAAGTAGCGGCTGGTAAATATCATTCTTTGGCTTTGAAAAAGGATGGTACTGTTTGGAGTTGGGGATATAATGCTTATGGTCAGCTTGGGAATGGGACAAGAGAGACATCTTTTGTTCCTGTACGTGTGAAAGGTCTAAACAATGTAGTAGCAATTGCTGCAGGGGATTACCATTCAATGGCACTGAAAAAAGATGGAACTGTTTGGGTATGGGGTTCAAACATTAGAGGGCAGCTTGGTAGAAGAAATATAGAATTTTCAACAGTTCCTTTAAAAGTAGAAAAGCTTGACAATGTTGTGGCAATTGCTGCAGGAGATACTCATTCAGTAGCGCTTAAAAAAGATGGAACAGTATGGGTGTGGGGGATTGAATGTGACAGAGATCTTAGCAAAGAGATTCTTTCCTCTTCATCTATTCCGGTACAAATAAAATTCAGATGAAGATTGAGTATTAGACTATAAATAATTTTGTATAATAGACAAACAGCAGAATGTCAAGAGGTAGGGGATATAATATACCAAATAAAAATAACATTCAAATTTTACTTAATTCAGCTTTTAAGAAGTATTTAGCTTAACTTATTGGTATTAGTAAGTGTTTTATTTATGGTTTTCGGAATAAAAGTATTACCTGTTAGGAAGGTCATATATTTTAAAGATAGAAATGGAAGGATGAAATGTTTATATTGGTGTGATAAATTTTTAGTAGAGATAGAGGTGATAAGTAATTATGATGGAAAAGGGTGAAAGCAAAAAAGGGATGGGTTGTTGGGCAATATTAACAATCAGTGTAGGTATGTTTATTTTTTGGTGGTATATATATCCTATTATACCTTTTGAAGTTAAAACTTATTATATTGGTTGGATAGAGAGTGACAAAGAAATAGAAAAAATTATTTGGCGAGACAGTTTTGTAGAATATGAGGTTAATATGTTGTTAGTGTTAGGGTATGATAAAAATAAAAGCTATCGTGTCCAGAAACTATTAGAAAAACTGAGAAAGGTGGATAGTAATAAATATAAATTGTTAGTGGTCTATGGTTCACGAATTAAAAGAATTAAGAAATCAATGGACAATATTTGTACTTTTGATGTGTTAGAATTTGAAAGAAATATACCTGAAAACAAAATTCATTATTACTTAATAGACAGAAGAATCCCTGCAATAAGTCCTGAATTTTGGGGGATAAGAATAATTGATTATAGTACCAAAATTAGTTTGTTAAATGTTATTGTACAAAATGTTGTAGATATTTATTATGGACAATCAATTAGGTTGTTGAATAATAAATATTACCAACAATACATAAAATAAACAAAAGTTTTTGATTCCATTCATAAGTAAAAGAAAACTTCTTACCTTCTAATTTTCTAAAAAGTTGCTCAAATAGAAAAGTAATTAATATCCAATCAATAAATCTTTTATGATTTCTAAATTCCTTGAGCCTCACATTCTCAGGATTATATTCTCCTTTTAATTTGCTAAATAGTCTTTCAATCTTTGTTCTCTGCTTGTATAGCTTTTTACCCTCTTCAGTTTCTAAAAATCTTATGTTCTTGCTTCTAAAACTATTGCTAACATTGTTTTTATTTTTCATGTTTCTTTTATTTATCCCAGCAACAAATTTAACTTTAAGCTTATTTGCTATATTAAATCAGCTGCTACAATCGTATCCCGCATCTGCTAAAACAATCTCACAGCTCAAGCCCCATGCCCTATACAAAAGCTCTTTTTGTCTTGAGTCATGTTCGTTTGCTGTTGCTAAAATTCAGAAAAGTGGTATTACTTCTTCTTTACCTGCACACAAAAGATGTAATTTGTATCCCCTGAAAAATCCTATTGTAATATGTATACATATTTTTGCTTCTAAATCATTTTTGGCACTTCTCAGCGACGGCGAGTCAACTTTTGCTATACTCATATCAGGTTTTATTTCAGCTATTACTATGTCCTTTATATCTTGCATGTATTCTTTCTATATTGTTCTTGACAACTTTGCAAAATATGAATAGTTTGGACTTTCTTCCATACCTATTGCTCTTTTAAACTCTGTGTCTTGGTTTATTCGATATTTTAATTCTCTGAAATTTTTCCCCCTTGTGTTTTGTTGTGATTTTCTCTTAAATTAAAATTATAACACAAGAGGGGTATTTTCTTTTGTTGCTACGTTTACTATAACATGGTTATTTCTTTTATTCAACAACCTCAGGATAGAAATAATTTCATATAGTACATTATATCATAATTATATTTATTAGAAATATTAGTTTAGAATTCCGTTTATCCATATCAAAAGTACTCGGAATATATAATTTAAAAATTTTAAAAATCATCGAAAAATACAGTTGACAGAATCAAATTTTAGTGTTATATAATTATATAACACTATAAAAATCAAACAGGAGGGTAGGTTATGCATTTTAATCAAAATGTTTTAGGACTTATTGGTTTGCTGGTGGTCATTTTTTTCATTGTACTTGGGCTTTTCTATCTTATATCCAAAAATAGCTCTAACATATTTCAGATTAAAAAATTTCACACCAACCAAACAATGAGACTTGTTTTATCACTGCTTTCAATTTTATTTGCATGGATTTTTCCATGGACTGCATTAAAGGTTTTGTTTGTATTGAGCTGCATTTTGTTTTTATTTAGTATTTTTACAATAAAGAAAACTTCTATGGGAATGATTATTGCTATAATCTTAGTCATATTGATTGTTGTTGGTTCAATTATATCTCAACTTCACTACTACTCTTCTGATAAGCAAGATTTTAAGTTTTCTAGTTTATCAAAAAGTATTTCACAAATAATTTCTGATGTGATTACCAGCAGCGACTTTATAGAGGTTTATCATTCAATTACTTATTCTGCAGACCAGGATATGTCAATTAAGAATTTTGATGAAATTGTAATTAGCTGTTCAGGCGGAATAGATTTAGAACTCATTGATGATGAAGATACCATCTATTTTCCTTCAGTGCTCAAAACAAAAGTTTCAGGAAAAACTTTAAAAGTCTTTGACAGAAATACAGAATTTGATACAACATATGAAATAAGACTTGGTACAAAATCTTTGAAAAATGTAAAAATTTCCTGTAAAGGGCTAAAAACAAGAGGTGATGGGAAGTTCAAAAATCTAACAGTAAATTCAGATGGCAGCTTTTTTCAAGGGCAGATTGAAGCAACAGATAATATTTCTTTAGACTGTGTAGGGCTTGAACTGAGAGCTGATTTTAAGGGGAAGCATTTGAAGGTTAATTCTTCTGGGGCAAATATAAATTCACAGTTGATATTTGATAAAATTGAGATTGATTCAACAGGATTGAATATCAGGGTAAAAGCAAGGTTTGAGGAGTTTGATATTAATGCAACAGGATTGAATGGATCAATTAATATTTTGAATAGCGAAAATGAAAAGGGCATTTTGAACATTGAAGCAACAGGTGGTATTGTAAAAATCAATAACCTTTACAGTGCACCTGTTGCAACTATAACTTCAGGTTTTGTAAAACTTATAAGAGAGTGATGATTAAAATGCTGAGAAAAGTTGATAAACACAGCGGTGTGCCTGCATACGTCCAGATTGTCAACATGATTAAATCAGAGATAATACTTGGAAATCTTCAGCAAGGTTTACAGCTTCCAACTGTAAGAGAACTTCAGGCAATTTTTGATGTGAATATAAACACTGTCTTAAAAGCATTTGAAAAACTAAAAGCTGAAGGTTTTATTGAAGCAGAACAGGGGATTGGGTATTTTGTGAAGAAGGATATTGATGTTGATAAAAAGATAATAGAGATAATAAAAGGGTGTGTTAGGGAACTTAGAAGTCATCAAATAGATTTTTACACAGCCATGATTTTATTTGAGGAGGTGTGGAAAAATGAAGAGGTTTGAATTTTCAAGAATTTTAAATTTTAACATCGAAGAAAGTCTAACAAAAATGGATATTTACATTGGAAAAGAACTAAAAGAAAAAACAGGTCAAATACTATTTTTCATGCTAATATTGTTTATACCAAGTTTTACCATGAGAGTTATTGGCATAATACTTCTTTGCTCTGCAATGCTTGTGAATGATATTAAGAATAAAAATGTTGAGCTTTTGTATTTTTTACCGTTCTCAAAAAGAGAGCTTTTCCTGTATAATCTAATGTTTTTAGTTCTTATAATTTCAATAACATCGGCAGTTGATAAAATATACTATAACCTGACCATTTTAGAAGGGTTATTAGCTATTTTAAAAACAATCATTGCGCTTTTAGCAATTTACGGGATAAGTATGTTATTCGCGACATTAGGACATGATGGTTTTATTTGGAGTATTGTAATAACAATTGCAGATGCTTTGCTGGGAGATTTAGGCTCAAATAATTTGAATGCAGCTGATTTTAATCCATATAGTTTAATAAGCTTTACAAAGCAGGGAAACATAGTTTTAGCCTTTTTGTATGCTGCTCTGATTTGCTTTTTTGCATATTTTGCATATGTAAAAAAGGAGGGATAGAAAGATGAATTTAATAGCAAAGACTCAAAAAAATAAAAACAAGATTATAGCTGCAATACTTTTTATTATCTTAATAAGTTTTTCAATTTGTTTACTAATTACCACTGTTTTATATAGTCAAGCTTTTAAGAGATGTACCTCCAAAGATGATAAAGTGTATTCTCTTGTGAAAAAGTATCCTGATTTAATTTACAAAAGAGTACAATTCAAATCAAATGCAGGACAAATGTTAAGAGGTTATATTTATTATAAGAAAAATAATATCGAAGCTAAAAAAGGTTTAATTGTTGTATCACACGGATTTGGCGGAACCCATATCAATTATTTAGATGAAATAAATTATTTTACGGACAAAGGATATTACGTTCTTGGATTCGATAATACTGGATGTGGTGAAAGTGAAAGGGATTCAATGATTGGGCTTCCACAAGCTGTTGCTGATCTTGATTATGCGTTACGTTTTATTGAAAAGAATAATGAATTTAAAAACATGCCCATATTGCTTTTTGGACATAGTTGGGGTGGTTATGCTGTTTGTGCTGTTTTATCCTATTCTCATAAAATTGCAGGTGTTGTTTCGTGTGCTGGTTTCAATTCCCCATATGAAATTGTAAAAACAACTGCAATAAACTCTTATGGACTATGGGGAAAAGTTATTTTGCCTTATTTAAGTTTGCTTGGAAAAATAAAGTTTAGCAAATTAGCAAACATAACTGCATTAGATGGAATAAAGAAAAGTTCAGTACCTCTGTTGGTCATACATAGTAAGGATGATGATACAGTGAAATTGGAAAATAGTATTTTTGAGGCGTGCAAACATTTAAATAAAACTAATGTTAGTTTAAAACTATTTGATAGTAAAGGACATGATATTTTTTTATCAGACAATGCCTTGAAATATATTCGCCAAAAAAGAAATGAATTTAAAGAGTTAACAAGTAAGTATGGCAGCTACAAAAAAATTCCTAAAAAAATACTTAAGGACTTTCAAGCTAGTATAAACAGCAAATTAATGTCTGAGATTGATCAAGACATGATGGAGCAAATAGTTGAGTTTTTTGATAATGCAATAGAATTACAAAAAAATAGAAGTATGTAGCGAGGTCTTAATAAAAGAGAAGGCGGTGAGTACTGAGATGGTAGTATTAGAAGTCAAAAATTTGAGCAAAAGAATAAGCGGGAAACAGATTTTAGCCGACGTGAATTTTTCAGTTCAAAAAGGTGAGATATTGGCTCTTGTTGGACCAAATGGGGCTGGTAAGACGACAACTCTAAAGTGTATAATAAATGCAGCTTCCAGAGATACTGGAGAGGTTTTGATTTTTGGCAAGCCTTTTGAGCCTTCTTTAAAGAAGAACATAGCATTTGTTTCTGAGCACAGAAAAGTTTTTTCAAGGTTGACATTAGGTGATTACTATAAAATGTATCAAGCCTTGTATCCAAATTGGGATGATTTATTTTTCAAAAATTTTCTTTCGCGCTATGGGTTTAGCTTAAATCAAGAACTTTCTAAATTTTCAATGGGACAAAGAACACTTATCCTTGTTATCTTAGTATTGGCAACAAATGCAGAGCTGGTGCTTTTAGATGAACCTACTCAAAACCTTGACCCAACTGTAAGATTTGAGTTGATACAACTTATAAAACAATATGTTCAAGAGAAAAATATAGCAGTTATTGTGTCTTCACACGAGATTTTTGAACTTGAAGAGTATGCAACAAATATTGCGATAATCAAAAATGGCAGAATTTTGTACTGCGATTCAATTGATGATGCTAAACAAAAACACAGAATAGTCTCTTCAATGGCAAACTTGAAGGATGCAGAAGTTGTAGGTTTGCTTGACGGTGAGGTTTTAGTAAGAACTGAGAAGGATATGGGAGAATATCCCCGATTAAATCAAATTATAATTGGATATTTAAGAGGAAAAGAAGGTATGCAGGAAATTAAAAGTGGTTACTACCAGATAACAGATTTAAATTCTTTATAATATACCTTAAAATTACTGAAATGTTCGGCTCACTTTGCTCTTGTATCTTAGGATAAAATTACAAAGATTGTTCATAGCCATTAAAAAATTTCTGCCAATATTCCTTGTATTCTCTTCCAATTTTTACTAATATAAAATTGTGTTTTTAAGGCTAACAAAAAGGTGGGAAGTTTTAACTTCCCACCTTTTAGATATTTTATTTTTCTGAAGAGCTTTTAGTTTGCGATTCAGATTCTGCTTCGTAGTACTTTTCCCATACCTCTTTTGGAACATCATCATACATAGGGACATTTTCAAGTTTATCTATTCTTTTGAACTCTTCTGATAATTGATCTAAGGTTATATTAAAATATTTCCTCTTATATCTTTCATCATACCACCAACAAGCAGGATATACGGTATTGTTGCTGTTCACTTTGAATATAAACCTATTGGGACAATTTACATACCAGGTATTAGGCCTTGTGTTTTTTCCTTTTGTCAGAACAAACACAAATTTTTCACCAGGATTCATTGCAAAAAGATCAGAGTGATTTTGTGGATCAAAGACTACAAAGCCTACATCAATTTGTTTTTCATCTAATTTGCCTTTGAGAACCTTTTCAACTTCAACTGTAACATAAAGTCTTGGCAGGATCTTAACAAAAGGTATGCCTGCTGCTTTCGCAACTCCATATTCATTTGTACCAGGTTGTGCAGTTATTGTTTCTTCTACTTGTTCTTTTTTAATAACTTTTCCAACGATAATAAGCTCTGAATATTTTGCGCAAAATTCAAAATTAAGAAATCTTACAGAAGACATAGGATCAATGTAAATTTTAGGTTTTTCATATTGAATTGTTGTGTGTGTATTTTTAAATTTGATAAGCATGTAAGGTAGTAATAACAACAAAAAAATACAAAGAATTAAAATGCCTATTTTAATTCTTTTCTTCATACTATTACCTCCTAAATTATCAAATACATTTTTTAATAACGGCAATTAAAATTATACATTATCTCTATATCATATACGTCGTGAATAGAAGGATAATCCTCATTAAAATAATTGTCCATTATACTTCCGTATGTTTGAGCTGAATATGGATTTCTGGAATCTGTACCATTTGGGTGTCCCAAACCAATTGCATGTCCCATCTCATGCATTAAAATTCCTCTCCGTTGAATAAAATTGTAGGCAGTCGAAGTGACGTAGGGACTTAAGTATATAATAGATTTGCCAATATTTCTGTCTACACTTGAAACGGTAGAAGAGTCAACTTTAGTTCCATAGATATTATAATTTTCTGTGAGAGCTAAAAACTCGTATTGCTCGTAACTGTAATTAAATAATTGTTGCCACCATTCTTTTGAAGCTGAGCAAAAGAAAAGATTTGCATTTGAGTATGTTGTATCAATACATTTTATATGAGAAACTGAGTGAATATTATAATTTGCATTAGCACTCCATGCATTATTCCAGTTACTTAAAGAAGATGTATATGTCTCTAAGAATGGTTGATCTAAATAATCCTTATTAGCTTTTAAATAAAGTTTTGTTTTGCCATCTTCTGTAATTTTAGTATACCATCTAATGGGGTACGAGTATATTTCGTGTGAGTAAGTATAAGTTGGTAAGTAAGTAGATAATATAACTAAAACTGTTGCAAAGAGAACTTTGATTTGATTAAAACATTTTTTGTGAACAGTTTTAATCATTAGTTTTTCCCTCCTTAACAGCAAATATTTTAATCAATTCACTAAAAATGAAGTAATTAGTTCAAAAAATCAATTATAATAATAGTGTAATTTCTAATACATATCAATCACACTCCTCTTATAATAGAAATTTTTAGTATAAACTACGAATTAAAAATAACAAAAAAAAAAAACTTGTCAAGTGTTATTTCATTAATAGTATTGCAATTTATAATAAAATATTTTCTACAAACTCTTGACACTATCTAATCACAAAAAATTTTTGACAAAAGATCAGAAGTTTATTATCATATAATAGTGTCAAGTTTTTAAGCTTTACAGAGAGATGAAATTAAAAATGCAGCAAGAAAATAAGGTATATTTGAGCCTTCTTTACGATTTTTATAAGGACTTTTTGACCGAAAGACAAAAAAAGATTATAGAGCTGTATGTAAATGAAGATTTAACCTTGGGAGAGATATCAAAAGAACTTGGCATATCACGGCAGGGTGTTTTTGATGCATTTAGAAAAGCAAAAATAGCCTTAAAAAGGTATGAGGCAAAGCTAAAACTGGCAGACAAGTATTATAAAAACAGGAGCATAATTGAAGAAGTCCTCCAGAAACTAAGGAGAATATACGAAAGATACAAAGATGAAGAAATCATGAGTATAATAAATAGTATTCAGGAGTGGCAAGAAGATGTTTAGTAGTCTTTCTGAAAAACTGCAGGATGTTTTCAAAAGACTGAGAGGTAAGGGCAAGCTCACAGAAAAGGATATCAAAGACGCTATGAAAGAAGTGAAACTTGCTCTTTTAGAGGCTGATGTAAACTACAAAGTGGTAAAAGATTTTATCAACACTGTGACACAAAAGGCTGTGGGAGAAGAAGTTTTAGAAAGCCTCACTCCTGCCCAGCAGGTAATAAAGATTGTATACGATGAGATGGTAAACCTTCTTGGTGGAAGTGACACAAAACTTACATTTTCACCAAGCGGGTTTTCCACCTATATGATGGTGGGGCTTCAAGGTTCTGGTAAGACCACCACAGCTGGAAAGCTTGCCGGGCTTTTAAAAAGGCAGGGCAAAAACCCTTTGCTTGTTGCCTGTGATATATACAGACCTGCTGCAATAAAACAATTAGAGGTTGTTGCACAAAAGGTTGGAGTGAAATGTTTTGCAGACTACAACAGCAAAGATGCTGTTAAGATAGCAAAGGAAGGCATTGAGTTTGCAAAGGTAAGCAGGTGCGATGTTGCCATTGTTGACACTGCAGGAAGACTTCACATAAATCAAGAACTTATGGATGAGCTGGTTGCAATCAAAAATGCAATAAAGCCGACAGAAATTTTGCTTGTATTAGATGCCATGACAGGACAAGATGCTGTGAATGTTGCTGCAGCTTTCAATGAGCAGCTTGGCATAGATGGAATTATTATGACAAAGCTTGACGGTGACACACGAGGCGGAGCGGCTCTTTCTGTCAAAGCTATAACTGGCAAACCAATAAAGTTTGCCGGTGTTGGCGAGAAGATGGAAGATTTAGAGGCTTTTCATCCCGACAGGATGGCTTCCCGAATACTTGGAATGGGAGATATTTTGACTTTAATAGAGAAAGCTCAGGAAGCTATTGATCAAAAAAAAGCTGAGGAGCTTGAAAAAAAGCTCAGAAGCATGCAGTTTACTCTTGAAGACTTTTTAGACCAGCTAAAGCAAATAAAGAAGATGGGATCTTTATCTCAGATTATTTCCATGATACCTGGAGTGAAATTAAAAGGTGATGTGGATTTTGATGCTGGCGAGAAGGAACTTAAAAAAATAGAAGCAATCATAAATTCCATGACAAAAGAAGAACGCCAAGATCCAAGTATTATTAATTCCAGCAGAAAAAGAAGAATTGCTATGGGTTCAGGTACCACTGTTCAGGATGTAAACAGACTTTTGAGACAGTTTGAGGATATGAAAAGGATGATGAAGCAATTTTCAAATCCCAGCTTTGCCAAGAAAGGAAAATTTAAATTTCCTTTCATGTAATACATCAAAAATTTAAAAGAGGAGGTGATGTAAGTGGCAGTAAGAATAAGACTCAAG
Source organism: Caldicellulosiruptor bescii DSM 6725 (assembly GCF_000022325.1). Lineage (NCBI taxonomy): Bacteria > Bacillati > Bacillota > Caldicellulosiruptorales > Caldicellulosiruptoraceae > Caldicellulosiruptor > Caldicellulosiruptor bescii. The sequence continues at coordinate 1,073,014 of NC_012034.1, forward strand.
AGAATGGGTGCAAAAAACAATCCTTTTTATAGAATTGTTGTTGCAGATTCACGCACACCGAGAGATGGAAAAACAATTGACGAAATTGGCTATTACAATCCTTTGAAGAATCCTGCTGACATCAAAGTTGATGTTGAAAAGGCAAAAAAATGGTTATCATACGGTGCTCAACCAACAGATACTGTTAAAATTCTGCTTAAAAAAGCTGGAGTAATTGAATAAAACATTTTAAAAGGAGGGGTAGCTTGTCATGCTAAAAGATTTAGTTGAAGTCATAGCAAAATCTCTTGTTGACAATCCAGACCAAGTAAAGGTTAGTGAAATCCACGGTGAGCAGTCAGTAATTATTGAGCTTAAAGTTGCTCCTGAAGATATGGGCAAGGTCATTGGCAAGCAGGGAAGAATAGCAAGAGCTATAAGAACAGTTGTCAGAGCTGCAGCAAACAAAGACAACAAGAGAGTTATAGTTGAGATTTTACAATAAAAGAGTTAGGCGTATCTTGCCTAACTCTTTTTTAAAAAGGAGGTAGATTATGTATAAGTACCTCCAAGTTGGCAAGATTGTAAATACTTTTGGACTCAAAGGTGAAGTTAAGGTAATACCTCTTACAGATGAGGTTGACAGGTTTTCTGAGCTTGAATATGTTCTTTTGGAAGACAACCTTTCAACAAAGCTCACAATTGAAAGATATAGAGTAAAAGATAATATTGTGATAATCAAGTTCAAAGAAATTTCCAGCATAGATGAAGCACAAAAGCTGAAAAACAGGTATATAGTGATAGAAAGAGAAAGAGCCAAAAAACTGCCAAAGGACACTTATTTTATATGTGATATTATTGGGCTTGAAGTGTATGATTTAGATGGCAGAAAACTGGGTAGAATAAAGGATGTTTTAAAAACCGGAAGCAACGATGTTTACATTTGCGACAGCTATATAGGAAAGAAAGACATACTGATTCCTGCCTTGAAAGAGATTGTAAAAGAGGTTAATATCGAAGAGGGATATATGAAAATAAAGGTTGTTGAAGGGTTGTTGGATTAAAGATGGTATTCAAAGTTCTAACTTTATTTCCAGAAGTTATTTTATCTGCAACAAACTATAGCATCTTAAAAAGAGCTCAGCAAAAAGGGCTGATAAAGATAGAGGCAATTAATATACGAGATTTTACTATGAATAAGCACAAGAGGACAGATGACTATCCATACGGCGGCGGGTTTGGAATGGTTATGAGTGCCCAGCCGATAATTGATGCATATGAGAGTATAAAACCAGCCAAACCTCACAGAGTTATTTATCTTACACCTCAAGGCAAAACATACACTCAGCGCTATGCAGAGCAGCTGTCAAAAAGAAAAAGAGATTGTAATAATATGTGGGCACTATGAAGGAATTGACCAGAGAGTAATTGACATGATTGTGACAGATGAGATTTCTATAGGAGACTATGTTTTAACTGGAGGAGAGTATGCTGCACTTGTGGTGATTGACTCTGTTTCGCGGCTTGTAAAGGGTGTCATTGAAGAAAAGTCAGCTCAAGAAGAGAGTTTTTCAACAGGGCTTTTGGAATATCCGCAGTATACAAGACCGGCTGAGTTCAGAGGGAAAAAGGTTCCTGAGATACTTTTGTGTGGAGACCATGAGAAGATAAGAAAGTGGAGAAGGTATCAGAGTTTACTGAAAACAATAAAAAACAGACCTGATTTGCTTGAAAACTTTGAGCTAACCAACGAAGACAGAGAATTTTTAATAAAATATTGTGAGACGCAAAAAATTGTGTTATAATTACACATGTTCATTTTTGGGCTTTTTTCTTGTAAATAAAGTACATGGTCCTCTGCAAACACGGTTTGCAAGAACATCCTTATTGCTGGAAGGAGGGAAAGTGGAAGATGGATATAATCAGAGAGATTGAAAGCGAAATGCTAAGAAAAGATATTCCTGATTTCAAACCTGGTGACACAGTAAGAGTTTACTTTAAGGTTATTGAAGGTGGAAGAGAAAGAGTGCAAGCTTTCGAAGGGCTTGTCATAAAAAGAAGAGGAAAAGGGCTTTCGGAAACTTTCACAGTCAGAAGAATTTCATATGGTATTGGTGTTGAAAGAGTATTCCCTCTTCACTCACCAAGGCTTGAGAAGATTGAAGTTATAAGAAGAGGTAAAGTAAGAAGAGCAAAACTCTATTACATCAGAGAAAAGATAGGTAAGGCTGCAAAGATTAAAGAGCTTGTTCAGCAACCAGATAAAGAGAATAACAATACCGAAGAGACTAATGCTTAAAAAAGCTTAGTCTCTTTTTTATATTTACAACAAAAAGAGGAGGATTTTTGCTTTGATCGTTCAGTGGTATCCTGGACATATGCAAAAGGCAAAAAGAGAAATTTTAGAGCTAAACAAGTATATTGATTTGTATCTAATTTTGCTTGATGCAAGAGCACCTTTGAGTTCCAGAAACGAACAGCTCGAAGCTTTGATAAAAGATAAGCCTAAAATTTATGTTCTGAACAAATCAGATTTAGCCGACGAAACAAAAAACCAAGAATTTGTAAAGTATTTTCAGGAAAATAACCAGGTTGCTGTGTGCATTGATTCTTTGAAAGGTACAAACGTAAAGAATATATTGAAAATAGCCGAAAATTTATTAAAAGACAAGATTGAAGAGGCAAAACAAAAAGGAAGAAAGAAAATTATAAGATTTGGGGTACTTGGCATACCAAATGTCGGAAAGTCGACACTTATAAACAAGATAACAAACTCAGCCAAGGCAAGAACAGGTGACAGGCCTGGTGTTACAAGGGCAAAACAGTGGATAAAAATCAACGACTATTTTGAAATGCTCGACACCCCCGGAATACTTGTGCCAAAGCTTGAAGATGACAATGTTGCTATAAAGCTTTGTGCGATAGGTAGTATTAAAGAGGACCTCTTTGACAAAGAACTTGTTGCAAAGAAAACAATTGGGATGATAAAAGAAAGGTATTCTCACCTCTTGAATACAAAGTATTTAATCGATTTTTCCACCCTTTCGGAGGAAGAGTACCTAACAGAAATAGGAAAGAAGAGAGGATGTATACTCAAAGAGGGTAGGATTGATACTCTTAAAGCAGCAACAATGTTTTTGGACGATTTGAGAAAAGGAAGGATTGGGAGGATAACACTTGATGAGGTTGTCAGAAGATGAAAACTATTTTGAAATAGAAGAAAAGCTTTTGAATGAAGGTTACAGATTTATTTGTGGAGTTGATGAGGCAGGAAGAGGCCCTTTGGCAGGACCTGTTTTTGCTGCAGCAGTTGTTATGGACAGAAAAAGGATAATTGAAGGTGTGAGAGATTCAAAAAAGCTGACTCCTAAAAAGAGAGAAAAACTCTTTGAAGAGATAATAAAAGAGAGTATAGCGTATTCTGTTGCGATGGTAGACAGCAAAGTCATAGATGAGATAAACATAAACAATGCAACTTTTTTGGCTATGAAAAATGCTATTGAAAACTTAAAAATTGAGCCTGACATAGTGTTAGTGGATGGTTATAAAATTCCGAACCTGGGCTTTAATCAAAGGGCTATCATAAAAGGCGACAGAAAATCCTACTCAATTGCCTGTGCGTCAATCTTAGCAAAGGTTTCAAGAGACAGATATATAGTAGAGATTTCTTCAAAGTACCCACTCTATAAATTTGAAAAACACAAAGGATATGGCACAAAAGAGCACATAGAGATTTTGCAAAAATATGGTCCATGCGAAATTCACAGGATTTCGTTTTTAAAAAATATTCTTTCTCTTTAAGGTGAAAAAGTATGAATTATACAAATAATCTCATAACCTTCTTAAAACAAAATAACATAAAAGAGATACTTAACCTTTTTGGTAATCAAGACAAAGAATTTGACGCTCAGGTTGTCGGGGTCGAAGGAGATAGACTTATTCTGAATGTAGGTTCAAAAACAATTTTAGCTCAAAATAGCTCCTCATTTTTTTTCAATCCAGGTGACAGGGTGCGTCTTGCAAATCCTGTGTGGGAAGATGGCAAGCTTACATTCAAGATAATGGACGTTGTTTCTAAACAAGAAAATTTTAATAGTATATCTTACCTTGAAAATAAACTACAAGAAGAGACTTTATTTAAAACCTTCGATGCTGTAAAGTTAAATAACGTATTTGACCTTGCACAAAATGCAAAAGAAGAGATTTTTACTATTCCTAAAGATAGGTTTACAGCTGAGTTTTTGGAGTTTGCAGAGAAAGAAAAGGTGTTTGTTGCTTCTTTGGAAATTGAAAATGATGAAAATGTCTTTTTGAAGTTGTCTGATAAAACCTTTGAATTTAGAAAAGAGGTTTTTTTGGGAAGCCAAAATGAAAATAGGATATTAGAAAAGCTGAAATTTTCTGACTACAAAAGTGAGAGTTTTATAGTGGTATTCGAAAAAGGGAAAGGATTGATTTTTGTTCCTCAGAAGAATTTCATGAAAGATTTTTTTAAAAGTATGTTAAATGATCATATAGGAAAGTTTGATATTAAAATAGATAATGAAAATGACTTATTTGCTTTTTTGGGCTTGATTTTTTCTAAAAAGCCTTTGTCAAAAGAGGAATTTATAAAAGAAAAAAGTGAATTTATAAGGTTTGTGGAGAAGATTAAAGAGATTTTTGAAAGATTTCAAAATAAAGAAGAAGTTAAAAATCAAGATATTACTTTGAATAAAAAAGAGGAATTTTTGCTTTTCAAGATAGCTGATTTTCACAAAGAGTTTTCAGAACAAAAGGTGTTACAGCTGCTGGAGAAGATAAACCCAAATCAAAACCAGCAAACCACACTTGATTTTGATACCTTTTACATGAATATTCTTAATCTCAAGTATGAGCTTAATAACCACCAATATGAAATTTCAGTTTTTGTTAACAAAAAGAAGGGAGTTTCAAACTTCAAAGCAAATTCCATTATGCTAAAATTGGCAACCCAGAACATTGGGACAATAGGCATTTATGTTAAAAAGGTTTCCCAAGGTAGTTTCAAATCAATCATAGTTTGTGAAAGGCTGTCAACTCTGAATTTGATAAGAGAAAACCAGCAGAAGCTCTTAGAGATTCTAAAAGAAAATGGGTATAAACTTGATATTGAATACAGGATAGACCAAACCTCTAATTCTTCTCTTGCGTTCGACTATTTGATATTTGATAATACTTTAAGCAGGCTTGATTTGAAGGTGTGAGATAATGAATAAGAAGAAGTTAAAAAAAGCTGTGGCTATAAAGTATGATCTTGAAGATATAGCACCAAAAATCATTGCAAAAGGAAAAGGTTATGTTGCCGAAAGGATTATAGAGAAAGCAAAACAAGAAGATATTCCTGTATATGAAGACCAAAAGGTGGTAGAAAAGCTATTTAATTTAGAGCTTCAGGAATATATTCCGGAAGACCTGTATGAGGTTGTTGCGCAGATATTAGTTTTCATTGGGTATCTTGATAAAATTAGTAAGAATGGAGCAAAGTAAAAAAATGAATTTAAAACAGGTGGGAAGATTTGGTGAGAATTTAGCGGTTGATTTTTTAATAAAACATGGATATGAGATTTTGAGAACCAACTTTCGATGCAGGCTTGGTGAAATTGACATAATAGCAAAAGAAGACAAGACAATTGTATTTGTTGAGGTAAAAACAAGGAAGAGCTTGAAATTTGGTTTGCCTTCAGAATCTGTCAACTTTAAAAAACAGCTTCACATAAAAAAGGTTGCTGAGTATTTCATTGCATACCATCTTTCGCAAGATAAGTATTTGTACAGATTTGATGTTGTGGAGATATTTATAGATGGCAAAAATAATGTAACTAAAATAAATCTTATCAAAGATGCATTTTAAAAAAAGATTGAGAGAGATAGAAAGCCACTAAAAGTGGCTTTTATTTTTTTGTCCAAGCACCTTTTTTGAAATTAATACATAGATTATATTAGCTTTGCAGCAAGAACAAAAAAAGAGGGATAATGATGGAAAAACATATAGGTGTTATTGGTGGGGACCAAAGGATTTTGATTTTGGCGGAAAGCTTAGCTGATAAAGGATTTGATGTTTTGCTTTGGGCAACAGATAAAGGCAAAGTGCTGAGTAGCCCAAATATAAACTTTGCAAAAAGTTTAGATGAAATTATTGAAAAATCAAAGGTATTAATAGGACCAATTCCCTTCACACAGGATGGAAAGTATATATTTGCACCTCTTTCACAGCAGTCAATAGAGATACAAAGTTTAATAGAAAAACTGTCTGGCAAAGAGATTGTCCTCATTGCAAGTGTAATTTCTGAAAATATAAAAAGTCTTTGCAGAGAGAAAAATATAAAAATTTTTGACCTATACGAAAAAGAAGAGCTTGCAATCCTGAACGCAATACCTACTGTTGAAGGATGTTTGATGATTGCAATTGAGAAGATGCCAATTACCCTTCACTCTTCGAACATCTTAATTCTTGGATATGGAAGAATAGGCAAAGTCCTTACGAAGGTCTTGAGAGGATTTGAAGCAAACATATATGTGGCTTCAAGAAAAAGCTCAGATTTGACATGGTGCAAAGCATTTGGTTTTCTACCGGTCCGCCTGTGTGATATAGCAGAGTATGTAAATAAAATGGATTTGATTATTAATACCATTCCTGCTGTGGTTGTTACAAAAGGAGTGATAGATAGGATAAGAGCCGATACTCTTGTAATTGACCTTGCCTCAAAACCGGGTGGAGTAGACTTTGAATATGCAAGGGAAAAGGGTATTGAAGTGGTACATGCGCTTTCTCTTCCTGGCAAGGTGGCACCAGTTACAGCTGCCAAATATATATCTGAGGTGCTGTTGAGTTTGCTGGAAGAAATCTGGGGGTGATAGAGTGGACTTGAATAATCTAAAAATAGGGTTTGCTATTACAGGGTCGTTCTGTACATTTGACCAAATAATAACTGTAATTGAAGAACTCAAAAAACAAGGTGCAATCATAACACCAATATTCAGTGAAAAAGTACAGACAACCAATACACGCTATGGAAAAGCGGATGAAGTCGTAAAGAGAATAGTTTCTATTTGTGGAAACCCGCCAATAACAAATATTGTAGAAGCAGAGCCTGTCGGTCCTAAAAAACTTTTTGATGTACTGGTTGTTGCACCTGCAACAGGGAACTTTATCGCCAAGCTTGCAAACGGAATTGTTGATGAAACTCCTGTTATGTGCACAAAAGCGCACCTTAGGAATCAAAGACCGGTGGTTGTTGCGATATCTACAAACGATGCGCTTGGTCTTAACTGCAAAAATATTGCCATTCTTCTTAACACAAAAAATATCTACTTTGTCCCATTTAGGCAGGATGACCCTTTGGCAAAGCCAAATTCACTTGTTGCAGAATACACTCTTCTCATTCCCACAATAATTGAAGCACTTTCTGGCAGGCAAATTCAGCCGCTTTTGCTTTGTCCTGGTGCAAAAAAGTGATTGAGCCCCCTCAAAAGAATATTTTTGGGGGTTTTATTTTTTTGGAAAAAGGCTATAATATTCTTAGAAAATGCGAGAGAAGAAGTGAAGGGATTTATGAGAGCAAAGGCAGTATCAAAAAAGAAGAGATATAAGATAAAAAAAGAGGTTTTTGACAGGTTAAATGCCGAAGTGTATGGGACTTTTTTATTTTTTGTTTTTCTATTTTTTGTTTTTTCAGTTGCAACAGATAAAGTTGGAATAGTTGGCGATTTTGTTAAGAAGACCTTGCTAGGATGTTTTGGAGTAGGTGTTTTCTTAATTCTTGCTTTCATGCTCTATGTATCACTTGATTCAATTTTAAGAAGACCAAGAGTATTTGACAAAAGGGATATAATTGTATTTACCTATATACTTCTTATATTCATGATTTTTACCACCTTTATTCAAGCAAATATAAAACCTTCTGGTTCATTTATAAAGTTTTTAAAAGATGCATACTTTGATGGCTTGAACTTCAAGGGATTTGGTGTTTTTGGTTCTGCCATTACATACCCTTTTGTATCGTTATTTGGTTTTACAGGCACGCTAATTATTTGTTTTTCTACGCTTATAATCATGAGCATGATTGTTTTCAGTTTTTCTATAAGAGATTTATTGAAAAAAAAGAAACCTAAGGATACTCAGCAAGATGAGAAAAGAGGAGAAGAGATTACTGAAGAAGAGAATATAAAACTTGAAACTAATGGTTTTTACAATTTTAATTTTGATACTAAAACTGAAGAAAAAAAAAGTGAAGAAGTTCCTGTAAAATTGTCTAAAAAGGGAAGAAGAAATGACAAAACTGCAGATAAAAAAATTTTTTTACCTTCAAGCGAGCAGTATCTTTATCCTCCCGTTGACTATCTTAAAAAACCAAATGATAACTTGCAGGTTTCAAGAAAAGATATAAATGAAAACATAAGAAAGCTTGAAGAAACATTAAAAAACTTTGGCATTGAAGCTCAGGTGACAGAAGTAAATGTAGGACCAACAATCACAAGATATGAGCTGCAGCCGGGACAGGGGGTAAAGGTCAGCAGAATTGTCAATCTTTCTGATGACATTGCGCTTGCACTGGCAGCACCATCTGTTAGAATTGAAGCACCAATTCCAAATAAGTCTGCAATAGGAATAGAAATTCCAAACAGAGAACCAAAACCTGTTTATATAAGAGAGCTGATTGAAAGTCCAGATTTTTACACACTGCAGTACAAGATACCATTTGCCATAGGTAAAGACGTTGCAGGAAGTCCTGTGATAGCAGATATAACAAAAATGCCTCACCTTTTGATTGCAGGTGCAACAGGGTCGGGTAAGAGTGTGTGTATAAATTCACTTATAATTAGCATTCTTTACAGGTGCATGCCTGATGAGGTAAAACTGATTTTAATTGACCCAAAGGTTGTTGAGCTGAGTCTTTACAATGGTATACCTCATCTTTTAATACCGGTTGTAACAGATGCCAAAAAAGCTGCAAACGCACTTGCCTGGGCAGTAGGAGAGATGACAAATAGATACAAGCTTTTTGCTCAAGCGGGTGTAAGAGATGTTGTGGGTTATAACAAGTGGTGTGAGGAAAATGGACAAGAAAAACTTTCATATATTGTTATTATTATAGATGAGCTTGCCGACCTTATGATGGTATCACCTGCCGAGGTTGAAGACAGTATATGCAGGCTTGCACAGATGGCACGAGCAGCGGGTATGCATCTTGTTGTTGCAACGCAAAGACCTTCTGTAGATGTCATCACTGGTCTTATAAAGGCAAATATTCCGTCGCGAATAGCCTTTGCTGTATCATCCCAAGTTGACTCACGCACAATTTTAGACCAGGCGGGAGCTGAAAAGCTTTTGGGAAGAGGTGATATGCTATATCTTCCAATAGGTTTGGCAAAACCTCTGAGAGTTCAAGGTGCGTATGTTTCTGAAAGCGAAGTTGAGAAGGTTGTGGAGTTTTTAAAACAGAATTTTAACATTGAGTACAATCAGGAAGTGATTGAAGAGATAAACAGCAAGGTTTTAGATGTTAAAGATGATAAGGCTGATGAGCTTTTGATCAAGGCTATCCAGCTTGTGGTGGAAGCGCAAAATGTTTCAACCTCATTTTTACAAAGAAAACTCAGGATAGGTTATTCAAGAGCGGCAAGGCTAATTGACCAGATGGAGGAAAGAGGAATAATTAGCAAGATGGATTCTACCGGCAAGCGCCAAGTTTTAATAACCAAAGAACAGTTTGACGAGATGCTTATGAATATGGAGTGAGAAAGTAGAATGGCTTTTTTACCTATTTGCAGAGAAGACATGAAAAAGCGTGGGTGGGACGAGCTTGACTTTGTATTTGTGTGCGGAGATGCGTATGTTGACCATCCATCTTTTGGACATGCAATAATATCAAGAATAATTGAGGATTATGGTTTTAGAATTGGAATAATTCCTCAACCCGATTGGAGAGATTCAAAAAGCATAACAGTGCTGGGAAGACCGAGAATTGCTTTTTTGGTATCAAGTGGTAATCTTGACTCTATGGTTGCACATTACACTTCGTTTAAAAAGCCACGAAGCCAGGATTATTATTCGCCTGGTATGAAAAGAGGAAAAAGACCAAACAGAGCAACAATTGTTTATTGTAATTTGATAAGAAAAGAGTATGGTGATATTCCCATCATAATTGGCGGTATAGAGGCTTCTTTGCGAAGGTTTGCTCATTATGATTATTGGTCTGATAAGGTGAGAGCTTCGATATTGATAGACAGCAGTGCTGACCTTTTGATATACGGAATGGGCGAAAAGCCATTGTTTGAGATTCTACCAAGGCTCAAAAAGGGAGAGAACATAAAAGAGATAAGAGATGTGCAGGGGACGTGTTATGTAGCAAAGGATATTCAGCATCTTGAGGGAAAAGACTATATCATCATTGACAGCTATGAAAAAGTAAAAGAAGACAAAGTGGCATATGCCCATGCTTTTGCTATCCAGTACAGGGAACAAAACCCGTACACAGGAAAAGATAATTGTCCAGCCACATAAAAATTTATATGTGGTTCAAAATCCTCCAGCAAAGCCTTTGACAGTGGAAGAGATGGACTATGTTTATTCTCTGCCGTATGAGCGAAACTATCATCCCATTTATGAAAAAGAAGGCGGTATAAAAGCACTGGAAGAGGTCAAGTTCAGCATTGTATCTCACAGAGGGTGCTTTGGAGGCTGTAATTTCTGTGCTCTTCACTTTCATCAGGGAAGGATCATTCAAAAAAGAAGCCAGAAGTCAATCTTAGAGGAAGTAAAAAAGCTAACAAAACTTCCCGATTTTAAGGGATATATTCACGATGTTGGTGGACCTACTGCAAATTTCAGAAATCCTGCGTGTAGTCTTCAGCTTGAAAGAGGTGCTTGCAAAAATAGGCAGTGTCTTTTTCCGCAGCCGTGCAAAAATTTGGAGGTTGACCACAGCGAATATTTTGAACTTTTAGAGAAGATAAGAAAGATAAAAGGTGTAAAGAAGGTATTTATAAGGTCGGGGATAAGGTATGACTACCTTTTACTTGACAAAAACTACAGAAAGTTTTTGGAAAAGCTCTGCATGTACCATATTTCTGGTCAGTTAAAAATAGCACCTGAACATGTCTCTAATAATGTGTTAAAATATATGGGTAAACCTCCGAAAGAGGTATATGAAAAATTTGTGAAAGAATATTTTGAGACAAATAAAAGACTGAATAAAAAACAGTATATCATTCCTTATCTTATGTCAGGACATCCTGGGACAAAGCTTGAAGATGCAATTGAGCTTGCAGTGTTTCTAAAAAGAAATGGGTTTGTACCAGAGCAGGTTCAGGATTTTTATCCAACACCCGGAACTGTATCAACTACAATGTATTACACCGAATTGGACCCGTTTACCTTAGAAAAGATCTATGTTCCAAAGACGTTGAAAGAAAAGATGATGCAAAGAGCTCTTTTGCACTTTAACAATCCCAAAAATTATGATTTGGTTTATAAGGCTTTGAAGATAGCAAAAAGAGATGATTTGATAGGATATGGCAAAGACTGTTTGATTCCACCAAAACCAAAAGATGGAGGTAATAAAAGTGTCAGCAAAGATAATAGACGGAAAAAAGATAGCGCAAGAAATAAAAAATGAAGTAAAGACTGAGGTTGAAAAACTAAAACAAAGAGGAATAGAGCCAACTTTGGCTGTTGTGATTGTGGGAGATGATCCGGCATCCAGAAGTTACGTAAATTCCAAGAAAAAAGCATGTGGCGAGGTTGGAATAAATTCTGTGGAGTTTGCCCTTAGCAAAGACACAACTCAAGATGAACTTGAGAGCTTGATTGACAGACTGAACAGGGATGAGAAAATAAACGGTATACTGGTTCAGCTTCCACTGCCAAATGGACTTGATGAGAAAAGGATTTGCACAAAAATCCTTCCACACAAGGATGTTGATGGATTTCATCCGCTCAATGTTGGAATGGTTGCAACTGGCATAGAATTTGAAAGAGCAATCAAACCGTGCACGCCATTTGGGATTATTGAGCTTTTGAAAAGAGAAAATATAGAGATAAAAGGAAAACATGCTGTTGTGATAGGAAGAAGCAATATTGTTGGGAAGCCTCTGGCTTTGCTTCTTTTGAGAGAAAACGCAACAGTTACCATTTGTCATTCATATACAAAAGATTTAAAAGAAATTTGCAAACAGGCAGATATACTTGTTGCTGCAGTTGGAAAGCCAAGGTTTGTCACATCTGATATGGTAAAAGAAGGAGCAGTTGTTATTGACGTTGGAATAAATAGAGACGGTGCTACCCAGAAACTTGTTGGTGATGTTGACTTTGAAACTGTAGAAAAAGTGGCATCGTTTATTACACCTGTTCCAGGTGGTGTTGGGCCAATGACAGTTGCTATGCTTATGAAAAATACACTTTTTGCTACCATGCTTCAAAACAATCTGGTGTAAAAAAGGAGTGCCAAGAAATTGATAAAGGTTGGATTTGTCTCACTGGGATGTAATAAAAACCTTGTTGACAGTGAAATAATGATGGGCGCATGTGTCAAAGCAGGGTTTGAGATAACCTCAAATGCAGAAGATGCTGATGTGATTGTTGTAAATACATGTGGTTTTATAAACGATGCAAAACAGGAATCCATAGATACCATATTAGATATGGCTGAATATAAGAGCAAAAAATGCAAATTTTTGATAGTAACAGGATGTTTGACACAAAGATACAAAGATGAGATATTAGAACAAATGCCAGAAATTGATGCAATACTTGGTGTGAAAGAAATGTTAAAACTGCCTGAGGTAATAAAAGATTTGTACGAAGGTAAGCAGAAGATAAAAGTGTTCGATGATACTTCTTCTTTTGTATACTTAAGTTCAATGCCAAGAGTGATTGCTACACCCAGTTACTATGCCTACATAAAGATAGCAGAAGGGTGCAACAACAGATGCTCTTATTGCTCCATACCACTTATTAGAGGCAAGTATACAAGCAGACCCATTGAAGATATAGTAAAGGAAGCAAAAGAATTAGCAGAAAAAGGATACCAGGAAATTGTCCTCACAGCTCAGGATACTACAAAGTATGGTTTGGATTTATATGGCAAAAAGATGTTACATGCTTTGCTTGAAGAGCTTGAAAAGATTGAAAAAATCAAGTGGATAAGATTTTTATACTCTTACCCTGAGGATGTGGATGAAAGTCTTATTGAGGTTGTAAAATCTTCTTCTAAAATAGTTAACTATTTTGACATTCCAATTCAGCATATAAATGATAGAATATTAAAACTCATGAACAGAAAAACAACAAAAGAAGGTATAAAAAGGCTGATAGAGAAGATAAGAAGAAGCTTTGATGAGGTTATTATAAGAACAACAGTTTTGGTTGGGTTCCCTACAGAAACTGATGAGGAGTTTGAAGAGCTCTGCAGCTTTTTAAAGTGGGCTGAGTTTGACAGGCTTGGTGCTTTTATGTATTCTCAAGAGGAAGGGACGCTTGCTTCGCAGCTTCCTCAGGTTGACGATGAGGTGAGACAAAGAAGATATGAAAAGGTTTTGAATATTCAGAGAAAAATTTCTAAAAGGCAGAACAAAAAGCGAGTTGGCAGAGAATACGAAGTTGTTATAGAGGCAAAAGATAAAAACAACTTTTATATTGGAAGGAGCCAGTTTGAAGCACCAGAAGTTGACGGAAAAGTTTTGGTGTTTTCTCAAAAGAAACTGACAGCTGGCAAGTTTGTCAAGGTAAAGATACTTGATGCGTTTGAGTATGATTTGGTAGGAGAGATAATTTGATGAATATCGCCAATATTTTAACAACTGTGAGAATATTGTTGATACCTGCATTTATGTTCTTCTTGCTTTACAGTAGTATTCCATATTCAAAGGTGGTAGCAGCGGCTGTATTTATAGTTGCTGCAATTACTGATAGCTTAGATGGATATATTGCAAGGTCAAGAAAAATTGTAACAAATTTTGGTAAATTCTTGGACCCTCTTGCAGACAAGTTGTTGATAACCGCAGCACTTGTGTGTTTAGTGGAGCTGCGAAAAATTTCGTCTTGGGTTGCCATGATTATAATTGGAAGAGAATTTGTGGTAACTGGCCTTAGGATGGTTGCAGCGGCTGAAGGTGTAGTTATTTCTGCAAATGTGTGGGGAAAACTGAAAACAATAAGCCAGATTGTGGCAGTTGTGCTTCTTTTGCTTGACAACTATCCTTTTGTTCTTCTGGGGTTTCCTCTTGATAAGATAATGTTGTACGTGGCAGTAATACTTACAATTTATTCAGGTTTTGATTATATAAAAGCAAACTGGAAAGTGATAGATTTTACAAAAAAGTGAGGCGAAAATTTATGGTGGCTGAAATAATCTGTGTGGGTACAGAACTGTTGCTTGGTCAGATTTTGAACACAAATAGTCAATATCTTGCTCAAAAATTGGCCGAGCTTGGTATTGACCTTTATTTTCAGACAACTGTTGGGGATAATATGGAAAGGCTCAAAATGGCAATTGATATAGCCACAAAAAGGTCTGACGTATTGATTTTTACAGGAGGGCTTGGTCCAACATCTGATGACATTACAAAAGAAGCAGTAGCAGATTATTTTGGTTTGACCCTTGTGCTGGATGAAGATATATTAAGAAGAATTGAAAGTTTTTTTGAACGCAGGCAGGTAAAGATGCCTCAGATTAACAAAAAACAGGCATATGTTCCCGAAGGTGCAAAAGTTCTTCACAACAAAAATGGTACAGCACCTGGACTTATCATTGAAAAAGACGGCAAGATTGCAATTTTGCTTCCTGGACCTCCTTTTGAGATGCAGCCGATGTTTGAAGAAGAAGTCTTGCCTTATTTAGAGAAGTTTTCAAAACAAAAGATTTACTCAAGAGTGTTAAAGTTTATTGGAATAGGTGAGTCTTCTATTGAAGAGGCTCTGAAGGATTTAATCCTCTCTCAGACAGACCCAACGATGGCTCTTTATGCAAAACCGTTTGAAGTTGAGCTGAGAATTACAACAAAAAAAGAGAGTGAAGAGCTTGCAAAATCACTTCTTCAATCGATGGAATATAGAATAAGAGAGCGTTTAGGAGAGTATATTTATGGTGTTGACAGACAGCTGCTGGAAGAAGTTGTGATAGGCTTGCTTACAGAAAAGAAGTTAAAGGTTAGCGTTGCCGAGTCGTGCACGGGAGGGCTTATCTGCAACAAGCTTACAAATGTGCCAGGCGCATCCGAAGTATTTGACAGAGGGTTTATAGTATATTCAAATGAGGCCAAGATGAAACTGCTTGGTGTTCCAGAGCAAGTGTTGAAAGAGCACGGGGCAGTAAGTTCTCAGACAGCCAGGTTTATGGCACAGGGAGCACTTTCAAATTCGCTATCAGATATTGCACTGTCTGTGACAGGAATTGCAGGGCCAGGCGGTGGGAGTGAAACAAAACCTGTAGGGCTTGTATATATTGGTATTGCAACAAAAGATAATGTTGAGAGTTTTGAATTCAGGTTTTCGGGTGACAGATTAAGGATAAAAGAGATGACTTCAAAGGCTGCCCTCAACATTTTGAGAAAAAAGATAATTGATTATTGAAAAATTAGAAGCAAAAGTATATAATAATTCTAAACATATGTTCGAAAAGATGGGGGTTAAAAATGGAAAACTTAGATAAGAAAAAAGCTTTAGACAAGGTTATTATGGACATTGAGAAGGCTTACGGGAAAGGCGCTATAATGAAGCTTGGCGAGATGGCAAAAGAAAATATTGATGTTATACCCACAGGTGCGCTTTCTTTAGACATTGCGCTTGGCGTTGGAGGAGTTCCGCGAGGCAGGATTGTAGAGATTTATGGTGCAGAGTCATCTGGTAAGACCACTATTGCGCTTCATATAATTGCAGAGGCACAAAAAATGGGTGGTGAGGCAGCATTTATTGACGCTGAGCATGCGCTTGACCCATTTTATGCTAAAAAACTTGGTGTTGACATAAACAATCTTATTGTGTCTCAGCCAGACAGCGGCGAGCAGGCTTTGGAGATTGTGGAGGCACTTGTTAGAAGTAATGCAATAGATGTTATTGTAATTGACTCTGTTGCAGCGCTTGTGCCTCAGGCAGAGATCGATGGTGAGATGGGAGAGGCGCATGTTGGGCTTCAGGCAAGGCTCATGTCACAGGCGCTCAGAAAGCTTGCCGGTATTACAAGCAAGACAAAGACCACAGTCATATTCATAAACCAGCTTCGCGAAAAGGTTGGGATAATGTTTGGCAATCCTGAGACAACACCAGGTGGTAGAGCGCTTAAGTTCTATGCATCTGTCAGATTAGAAGTTAGAAAAGGTGAGATTATCAAGTCTCAAGGCCAACCGATAGGCAGCAAGGTAAAGGTTAAGGTTGTGAAGAATAAGGTTGCGCCACCGTTTAAAGAGGCTGAGTTTGATTTGATTTATGGAGAAGGAATCTCAAAAGAAGGAAATGTTTTAGATGTTGCAGTTAACATCGATGTTATTCAAAAGAGTGGGGCGTGGTATACCTACAACGGTCAAAAGATTGGTCAGGGTAGAGAAAACGCAAAACAGTTTTTGAAAGAAAATCCTGATATAATGCAGGAGATAATTGAAAAGATAAGGCAGAATGCAAACCTTGCATTTGAGAAAATAAAGACAACAGCAGAGATTTCTGATGAGGATTTGCTGTTGAGTGGTGAAATTAATGAGGATATTGGATAAAAAGATAGTTGGGAACAGAGCTTTGCTTGTTTTTGACGATGGCAAAGAAGTTGAGATAGACAGAGAGGTCTATCTTGAAAGAAGATTGTATGCAAAAGATGAGATAGACCAAAAAGAATTGGAAGAGGTTTTATTTGAAAGTGGCCTTAAAAGTGCAAAAAAGTTGCTGGTAAGCTACATTCAAAGGTATCCGCTCAAATCTGAATATGGATATTACAAATATTTGCTTTCCCGCGGGTATGATTCGGCTACTGCTTTGAAAGCGGTAGCTTATTTTGTTAATAGCGGATACATTGATGAGCTGGAAGCTGCCAAAAAGCTTGTAAATAAGTATCAAAAGAGAAAGTCAAGCTTTGAGATATTACAGCTTTTGCGGAAAAATGGGTTCAAATCGTCCACAATTTCAAAGCTAAATTTAAAGTCTGAAAATGATAAAGAAATTCTTGTAAAGCTTTTACAAAAGAAGTTAAGGAGAGTAGATAATGAGGATAGCAAAGAGATTTTAAAGGTTATTAAGTGGTTTGTGGCAAGAGGATATGACTACAATACAGTGGTTGAAAAAATTAGAGAATTCTTAGATTATTGAGAAGACGCCATTGTTGACACTGTATGCAAAAAGTAATAAAATTTAATTGAAGCAGTTTTTTTATAATTTAATTTTAACTTATTCAACACAAAGGAGGTGCAAAAGATTAGTGAGACATTGAAGTTTGTAATTATTGGAGCAATTGTTTTGGTAGCATCAATGGTTGCCTTTTTCTTGGGCTATTTATATAGAAAGAAGATTGCAGAAAAGACCATAAAAAGTGCTGAACAAGAAGCCCAAAGAATTGTTGAGGAGGCCAAAAAACAGGCCGAGGCATACAAAAAGGAGGCAACACTCCTTGCAAAAGAAGAGATACACAGAGCAAGGAGCGAATTTGACAGAGAGGTAAGAGAACGAAGAGCAGAGCTCCAGAGGTTCGAAAGAAGACTTATCCAAAAAGAAGAGATGCTTGACAAAAAGATGGCGTCTGTAGAGGAAAAAGAAGAGCAGCTCAATCAGAAGCTGAAAGATATTCAAAAACTTCAAGAGGAGATTGAACTTTTAAAACAAAAAGAGCAGGAAGAGCTGCAAAGAATTTCTGGGCTCACTCAGGAAGAAGCAAAACAAATTATACTCAAGAGTGTTGAACAAGATGTCAAACATGACGTTGCGCTCATGATAAAAGAGCTTGAACAGCAAGCAAAAGAAGAGGCTGACAAAAAAGCCAGAGAAATTATTGCTACTGCTATCCAACGCTATTCGTCAGACTATGTTGCAGAAAACACTGTTTCTGTTGTGACACTCCCAAATGATGAAATGAAAGGTAGAATCATAGGTAGAGAAGGAAGAAACATAAAGACATTTGAGACTGTCACAGGAATAGACCTTATAATTGACGACACACCCGAGGCAGTAATATTATCAGGGTTTGACCCGATAAGGCGTGAGATAGCAAAATTGACGCTTGAAAAGCTCATTTTAGATGGGCGAATACATCCTGCGCGAATTGAAGAAATGTACGAAAAAGCAAAACGAGAGGTTGAGAATAAGATTCGAGAAGAAGGAGAAAGGGTTGTATTTGAGCTTGGGATTCACAACTTGCATCCAGAACTCATTAAGCTCATAGGAAAACTTAAGTACAGAACAAGCTACGGTCAAAATGTTCTTGCACATTCTATTGAGGTAGCAAACATAGCAGGTATCATGGCAGCAGAGCTCGGTCTTGACCAGAGCATTGCAAAGCGTGCAGGTCTTTTGCATGACATTGGCAAAGCAGTTGACCATGAAATGGAAGGGTCACATGCCCTGATTGGTTATGAGCTTGCTAAAAAATACAAGGAGACAAACCCGGATGTCCTTGAAGCGATTGGTGGGCATCACGGTGAGATGGAAACAAGGTCAATTTACAATGTGTTAATTCAGGCTGCTGACTCTGTTTCAGCGGCACGACCAGGAGCTCGAAGAGAATCTCTTGAGTCTTATATCAAAAGACTTCAGAAACTTGAAGAGATTGCGAATTCTTTTGATGGTGTTGAAAAGGCTTATGCAATTCAAGCAGGAAGAGAGATAAGAATAATGGTAAAGCCTGACCATGTGAGTGATGATGATATTGTTATAATGGCAAGAGAGATAGTAAAGAGAATTGAAAGTGAGCTTGATTATCCAGGTCAGATAAAGGTAAATGTAATCAGAGAAGTTCGAGCAGTTGAATATGCAAAATGAGAAAAAAAGCGTGTTTTGTTCATGGCTTTTAAAAGCTTTGAACAAGACACGCTTTTTATAAATTTATTCTGGAAAATATCTGGAGGTATGGAATGAGATTTTTAGCTATAGGAGACGTTGTTGGAAGACCGGGGAGAAACATTCTAAAGAGCACCCTATCTAAACTTAAGGAAAACTACAAGATAGACGTTGTGATTGCTAACTGTGAGAATGCTGCGGGCGGTAATGGACTTACCAAAAAGGTCGCTGATGAGCTTTTTTCTATAGGAATTGATGTTATGACAATGGGAAACCATGTGTGGGCAAATAAAGAGATTTTTTCTTTCATAGAAAATGAGACCAGGATAATAAGACCTGCAAATTATCCCGAGGGTACTACTCCGGGCAGAGGATATAATGTGTTTGAA
Organism: Caldicellulosiruptor bescii DSM 6725; assembly: GCF_000022325.1. NCBI lineage: Bacteria > Bacillati > Bacillota > Caldicellulosiruptorales > Caldicellulosiruptoraceae > Caldicellulosiruptor > Caldicellulosiruptor bescii. The sequence continues at coordinate 1,092,373 of NC_012034.1, forward strand.
AAAAATAATGTAAAATTTACAGTTATTAACTTGTGTGGCAGAGTATTTATGGAAAATTTGGACTGTCCTTTTAGGAAAATTGATGAGATTTTGAAAAAAATAGAATGTCCAATAATCATTGTTGATTTTCATGCAGAAGCCACATCAGAAAAGATAGCACTTGGCTTTTATGTTGATGGCCGTGTTTCTTGTCTTTATGGAACTCACACACATGTGCAAACAGCAGATGAAAAAATACTTCCAAACGGTACAGCTTATATAACAGATATTGGTATGACAGGGCCGTATGACTCTGTTTTGGGTGTTGACAAGGATATTGTAATTCAAAAATTCACAACCCTTCTTCCTGTCAGGTTTGAGGTTGCCAAAGGTAAAGCTCAGTTCAACGGAATTGTGTTTGAAGTGGACAACAACAGCGGAAAAGCAGTTTCTATTGAGAGGATAAACTTTACGCTGGAAGAGTAAATAAAGATTTGTACACACTTTTTAAGAGCTGCAAGTAATCAAAATTTGCAGCTCTTATTTTTTCTCATAATCTTCTGGGTAACATAATAATAATTTAATATAGAACAAATGAGAAAGGAATGTGAGGTCTTAATGACAGCTTTAAGTATAAATACAGAAGTTGAGAAACTCCTTGACAGGCTTCCTGCCGAGATTGTTTACACAATCAAAACAACCTTTGAAGAAAATCTTCATGAAATTTGTGAGATAAAAATAAACTTAAACTGTCCACTAATTGTAATTGGTAAAAGAGAGTATGTCTTTGAAAGTTTGATAATTACAAAAGAGATTTTAAACAAATGTATAAGCAGGCTGACAAACAACTCTCTGTTTACATACGAAAAAAATATACTCCAGGGATACTTTACAGTTAACGGTGGGCACAGAATTGGAGTTGCTGGAAAATTCACGTTCGAAAATGGGAACAAACAGGGTTTTGTCAGTTCAATCAGTGGGCTTAATATTAGAGTGGCGAAAACAGTTAGAATAGAATCTGAAAAAATTTTGAAAAGTATAGTGAAAGAGAATCTTGATAGTATCTATAACACTCTCATAATCTCCCCGCCTGGCTGTGGGAAAACTACACTTCTCAGAAACATTATAAGAATCTTAAGCTCTGGTGAAGGAATTTTGGCAGGAAGAGGATTAAGAGTAGTGGTAATTGATGAAAGGTCTGAGATTTGTACAGAGAATAATGACAAAAGGGAGATTGGTATCAGAACCTTTGTATTGGACGGAGTGGATAAGCTCAGAGGGATTTTAATGGCTGTGAGAAGTTTAAATCCTCAGATAATTGCGATGGATGAGCTTGGGTCGCCTTCTGATTATTTGGCAGTTTGTGAAGCATCAAAAATGGGTGTTAGAATAATTGCAACAATGCACGCAGAGTCGATAAAAGACATTTATATGAGGGAGTTTTCTAAAAAAATAATCAATCAAGGTGTATTTGAAAAGGTGATTGTCTTAAGTTCTAAAAACGGTCCCGGAACTATTGAAAAAATAGTATCACTGGGTGAAGAGAGAAATGGTGATTAAGGTAATTGGTTCGGTTTTGATTATTTTTTCTTCTTGCATGATTGGGTACTATCAAACCTTGAAGCTGTGGCAGCAGGTAAAGATTGTAAACCATATGATAGTATTTTTTACATATGCAAAAGCAAATGTAATTGCAGCACGTCTGACGTTTGCCGAGATTTTGGAAAATTTTAAGCTCAAAGAGGAAAGTAAGTTTAATCAGGTAATTGAATACTACTTTTTGTCCATAGGGAAAAACCAAAGTGATGTTAAAAATGTTTATCAACTTGATGAAAATCTTCATAGCCTTCTTGTTAGCCTTTTTAATGTCATAGCTTTTTATTCTATAAGCGAGATAGAAAAGGTTTTGGATGAAGGAATCAGAGAACTTAGAGAATACTACGATACTTACAAGCTCAAATACAAGAAAAATAGCAAAATGTTTGCTGTACTTGGGATTTTTTGTGGAGTGTCTCTTTGCATATTACTTCTATAAGTGGGTTGAGGTGTAAGAATTGATGAATGGAATAGATTTGATTTTCAAGATAGCAGTAATAGGTATAATCCTGTACCTTGTAAATCAAGTGCTTGCAAAAGCTGAAAAGGAAGAACTTGCGATGATGACAACCCTTGTAGGAGTTATAATTGTACTTTTTCTCATAATTGACCTCATAAGAAGGTTTTTTGATACTGTTAAATCAGTTTTCAATCTTTACTAAGATGCTGAGGGACCACGAAAAATGGAAATATTAAATATCGTTGCGCTTTGCATGGTCTCAATATTTGTTGTGAGTATATTAAAAAGAACTCAAAAAGAGATTGGACTTGCTGTGGCGGTCATTGTTGGAATACTCATTTTTTTGATGCTGATTGATAAACTTGTGTATGCTGTTGAGAAGATTGTTGAGATGAGCAATAGAGTCTCTTTTGCAAGCGGCTATGTAAAGACGCTAATAAAAATGACTGGTATTGCACTGGTTTCAGAGTATACAGCAAGCGTGTGTAAAGACAGCGGTGAGAGTGCAATTGCTGAAAAGGTAGAATTTGCAGCAAAAGTTATAATCTTGTTTTTATCACTTCCTTTAATAATGAGCCTATTCGATTTGATTACTAAATTTTTAAGATAAGAGGAATGAATGATGGGACAAAAGAGTTTAGTTTCAGTGTGTATACTTGTATTTTTCATAGTAGCACTTGAATGTTGCCAAGCATCCCAGATTTCGCAAGAATACATCAAAAAAACGAAACAAATTTTAAATGACTACACTGAAAAAGATATAAGTAGTTATCTGGAAAGTATTGTAAAACAAAAAAGAGCAACCTTAGATATGGTAAATATTTTAAAAGAGAAAATAATGGGACAGATTTTTTCTACTTTTCGTCAAATAAGTTTGATACTTATTATAGCCCTATTATATATACTCATTGCAAGCGTTCAAACAGGTCTTAAGAATCAGTCGGTTGCAAATGTAACGTTTTTGGCTTTTTTCTTTACAGAGGTTTTGATTGTACTTCAAAATTTAAAAGATGTTCTTTTAGATGCCCAGCAGACAGTTCAAAATGCGTGCAATTTTGCTGAAGTATTTTTTCCTCTTTTTGTTTCTCTGATAGCTTCTATGGGATATCCAACATATGCGGCTGCAATGAGCCCCAAGATAATGTTTGCCATTGTATTCTCATCTGAATTTTTGAAAAACATCATCTCCCCCTTTGCATATACTTACATACTTATTAGTATTTTATCGAATATTGATAGTGGAAGATTAGGATTGAGAAGGGTTCTGGGTTTCTGTAAAACTGCGTTGATGTGGTGTACAGTAGTTGGGATTGTTGTGTTTGTGGCTATTGTTTCTGTCGAAGGTATTGCAAATGTTACAGTGGACAGCTTAATTACAAAATCAATAAAATACAGCGTTGGTAACTTTGTGCCATTTGTAGGAAAGATATTATCCGATGCCGCTGATACTCTTGCGACAAGCCTTGCGATAGTGAAAAATTCTCTTGGTGTAGTAGGCTTGATAGTTTTGCTGATAGGGATTGGAGTTTCCCTATTAAAAATTTTAGCAGTGTTTGTGGTATTCAGAGTGGCAGCTATTTTTGTAGGTTTAGTTGGTGATGCAATGCTTGCCCAGTTTTTGGATGACTATGCCGACGTACTCATTTTGATTTTTGCAATAGCATTTACAGCTTTGTGTATGTTTGTTGTTGCGTTCTCCTCAACCCTCTTTTTGCTTCAGGTTGGAAGGTGAGAACATGCAGGAGGTTCTAAACGAAATTAGCCTCTCTCTGTTTTATATAGTAATAATTTCAATTTTAATTGAAAACTTAGTAAATGAAAGATACAGAAAATACATAAATGTTTTTCTGGGACTGATAGTAAGTATGGTATTAATAGCGCCCATTGTCCAAAAATCAGATTTTTTAAAGTTTGAGTTTCAAAAAACTCTACAGAGGATAGAGAGCGAATTTAACCAGCAAGGAATTTACTCTCAAGACATCTACAGGGAAGCTCTTGTACAAGAGTATAAAAGTAAATTGCAAGATGAAATTAAAGATGATGTTAGTTCTACCTGTGGAAAAGAGATACAGATTGTTGAAATGAACATCTATGAAAACATGGATTCGCCTGATTTTGGTAAGATAAATGAAATAAAAATTGAAGGTGAGTATGATGGTAAGGTGGTTGAGATAATTTCAAACAAGTATCATGTGCGCAAAGATAAAATCTATTTCCAAAAGCTGAGGTGAAGAAAAATGGCTGATTTGAGAAAGATAAAAAATTTGCTTGAAAATGTTATGAAAATCAAAGATTTGATTATTTTTTTGGGCGTATGTGGAATATTTCTTCTTGTAGTTTCTTCAAACTTTTCTACATCTTCAAAACAAACAAGTGCTACTATAAAACAACAAGAAATTCAAGAGGATGGGCAGCAGTATGAACAGCTAATTGAGAAAAAACTTGAGGGTATATTAAAGGAAATAGACCCAACAAGAGATGTTTCAGTGATGATAACTTTTGACGACTGCTATGAGTACGTGCTTGCTACTGAAACAAGAGAGAACAGGCGAAGTGAAAAACAAAACCAAAATACAACCATTTCTGAAGAAGAAATAGATAGCAAAGTAGTTGTGTTGCAACAGCAAGGTGAATCAAAACCTTTTGTGGTGAAAAGGATATACCCAAAAGTCAGAGGAGTGGCTATAGTTTCCAAAGGAGCAAGGGATAAGAAGGTATATATAGGTCTTGTTAAGGCTGCATCAACTGTGCTTGGTATAACTCCTGATAAAGTGGAGGTGTTTGTTAAGTGAACAAGAAGATATTTGTAAAAGTATATAGCAAAAGACAGCTTATGACAATTTCGCTTGTCATCTTGCTTATAGTAGCAGGAATTATAAATTCAAGAGTGGAGCTTGGAAATAAAAAGAAGATAAACCCTTCTGTAATTGAAGTAAGTAATCCGACTGTACACAAAAGTGAAAGCGATGCTGAAGAGAGTACAATTGATGAAATGAAGCTAAAAAGAGAAATAGAACGCTCTAAAGAGATAAACCTTTTAAAGTCTCTTTTAAATGACCAAGCTGATGCAAATGCTCAGAAAAAGATTGATGATAAGATAGCTAAAATTATTGATATCAGCAACAAGGAAATGACATGCGAAAATGTTCTAAGTTCCAAGGGTTTGGGAGAGAGTGCAGTGTTTTATACAGATGATACAATATATGTTGTGGTACAAAAGAAGCTTGAAAAGAGAGAGCTAATTCAGATTCAGAATGTGATAATGAACGTATTTAAGGTGGATTTTAACAAGATAAGAGTGTCTCAAAGTAAAAACTTAAATTAACTGATGTTGTTAAAACAAAAAAGTATAGGGTATAATATATAACATAGAATGAAAATTCTTATTAAAGATTGAGGAGGTATTTTAAAATGTCAGAAAACACTATTGGCGAAACAATGGGTGGGGTTGTAAAGATTGCTGAAGAAGTTGTGGCTATAATTGCAGCTGTTGCAGCCTCTGAAGTAAAAGGTGTTGCATCAATGGTTGGGTCTTGGACAGGCAATATTACAGAAGCTCTGGGTAAAAAGAACTTAGCAAAAGGTGTAAAAGTCCAAGTTGGAGAAAAAGAAGCGGCAATTGATATCTACATAACAGTAGAGTATGGTGTCAGAATTCCAGAGGTCGCATGGGAGATTCAGGAGAGAGTAAAGAGTGCTGTTGAGAGCATGACAGGCTTGAAAGTTGTTGAAGTCAATATACATGTTCAGGGGATAAAGTTTGAAAAAGAAGAGCAAAAAGAAGAGGTGGCAGAGTAAATCTCTGGGCAGCAGAGATTTACTCTCATTTTTGTGAGGAGGAAAGGTGCAAATGAAAATTGGTGAGAGAATACTTTTGACCATATTTACGTTAATTGTAATATTTTTTTCAGTAATTGCTATTTTGCTTCCACTCAACATCTTTGACGTAGATACAGTTCAGGCTGCTGTATATAATTATATGAACACACCCATATATGCCATCATACCGCTACTTCTGATAATAATGGGGTTTTCAGTAATGTTTATTGGTGTTAAGAAGAAAAAAGCAAGGCTTGGGATAATTCACACAAACGAGTTTGGAAATCTCTTAATCTCACCAAAGACATTTGAGTCTGCAGGGTACAATGCAGTAAAGGATATAAAGGGAATAAAAGATGCCTCAATTGAGATAGAGTTTGACGAAAGTGGTGTTATATATTACATTGATGCTATTGTCACAAATGATATCAATGTGCCTGAGTTGACAAAAGAGGTTCAAAATGCTATAAAGAGTCATGTGGAAGTGGCAATAGGAATCACTGTTAAAGCTATTAACTTTCACGTGAAGGATATGGTTGCCCCGCAAGTACCTATTACTCATTTGAGGTAGGGGTGTTAAAATGGATTTGTTGAAGGAATTTTTAGTAAAACATTTAGGAGAAGTAATAGGCGGGCTGATTGGTCTTGTATTTGCAATATTTGTGCTTATTTTTGGTTTTTTTAAAACACTGTTTATATTCATCTGCATAGCGGTTGGAATATTTATAGGCGGACGATATTTTGAAAAGAAAAAACTAATTGAGTTTTTAGACAAACACTTACCATGGTAAAAAAGGGGTTGAAAATGAAAAAAAATGCACAGAAGAAGGAAGACAAGAGAACTCTGCATGAAAATCTTGTATGCTTACAGATTTGAAAATAATACACAAGACATAATAGAATTTTACAAAAAGTTTAGAGAATTAAATCAAGATGAAGATTTCAAGGACATAGATGAGAAGTATCTTGAAAGATTATTAAAAGGAGTAATTCAAAACCAGCAAAAAATAGATAACATTATTGAAAAGTACTCAAAAGATTGGCCACTTAGCAGACTTCCAATGGTTGAGCTTGAACTTATGAGAATTGCTGTGTATGAGCTTTTATTTGAAGAGGAAGTGCCTGTTTCTGTTGCAATTGACGAGGCTGTTGACATGGCAAGTATATTTGGGATAGAAAAGGCGCCAAGCTTTGTGAACGGTATACTTGGCAGGATTGCTGCAAATGAGGTGAAAAGAGGCCAGAAATCATGATGATAAGCAATATAGTTTCTAAGAAAGAATGGAGCGTTTATGAGCTTACAAGCTATTTAAAAAAGAAAGTTGAAATGGATGTGCTTTTGAAAAACATATACCTAAAAGGTGAAGTTATAAGACCTTCAGTTTCAGGTGACCATCTTTATTTTGAACTGAAGGATTTAGAATATGATGCAAAAATAAAGTGTGTATTTTTTTGGTTTGACAAAAATGTTGAGATAAAGCATGGCTCAAAAGTGCTTGTAAAGGGCAATGTCATTTTTTATGAAAAAGAAGGGATAATTGAGCTAAAGGTAAGCGAAATCACTGATATAGGACTTGGAGAGCTGTTTGTAAAATTAAAACAACTTGAAGAAAAGCTAAGACAGGAGGGACTTTTTGATTCAAAATACAAAAAAGAAATTCCACGTTATCCTAAAAAAGTGGGAATAGTTACTTCAAAAAATGGCGCAGCAATCAGGGACATTCTTAATACAATTTATACCCGATTTGAAAACATTCAGGTATATATTTACAGCTGCTCAGTTCAGGGACAAAACGCTCCATATGAGATTTGCGAAGGAATAGAATATTTTAACACCGAGGAGCCTGTTGAGGTTATTATTGTTGGACGTGGTGGCGGCGCATTTGAAGATTTAATGGCGTTCAACAATGAGATGGTAGTAAGGAAGATATTTGAATCTAAAATTCCTATTATATCAGCGGTAGGGCATGAGAGGGACTATGTTTTAAGTGACTTTGTTGCGGACATGAGGGCTATAACTCCCACCAATGCCGGCGAAATGGTGGTGAGTTTTCAGAAACAGGCACTGGAGAAACTGATTGAATATCAAAAGAAAATGAAAAGTGCAATTGAAAAGAAATTTAATAATGTCAAAGAGAAAGTAGGAATACTTCAATACAAATTATACCAAAATTCGCCAGCAAATACCGTTGCAAAACGTGCACAGGATATTGATTTGTATTGCCACAAGCTTTCTTTTGCAATTAGTAGAAAGCTCCATGAAGCTCATAGAAATTTGAAGAATTTTGAAAAAAGATTGGCTGATTTGAATCCTGAATCAAGGCTTTCGATTGCGAGAACAAATTTTGATATATGTAGCAAAAGGCTTGGGGAAGCTTTCAAGAAGATTTTTCAGCAAAAAGAGTTTGCATATAAGGTAAATCTGGAAAAATTAATTGCTCTAAATCCTCTTAATGTTTTAAAGAGGGGGTATTCTATAACATTACATAATTCTAAGATTTTGACTTCCATTTCGCAGGTAAGTAATGGAGATGAGATAGTTACTCAACTTTCAGATGGTATAATAAAATCTAAGGTGTTTTTCAAGCAAAAAGGAGCTGAAAGTGATGTGTGAAGTGCAAAAAGATATAAAATTTGAAGATGCGATGAAAAGATTAGAGGAGATTGTAAAGAGCTTGGAAGATGGTAATCTTTCTCTTGAGGAGGCTATAAAGCTTTACGAAGAGGGAATTAGGCTTACAAAGGTTTGCAATGATATACTCCGCAGCGTGGAAAAGAGAGTAGTGTTAATTGAAAAACTAAATGGAGAATACATTCAAGATGACATTACCAATGATATTTATGGAGGCTTAGGGCAGAAAGAATGATAAGCAGGAAATTAGAGGAATATATATACCTTTCACAGAAAAAAGTAGAAGAGAATTTAGAAAAAATTTTAAAAGAAAGGTCTCCAGAAATAATATATCAGGCTATGCGATACAGCGTTTTTGCAGGGGGAAAAAGGCTAAGACCTTTGCTGTGTTTGCTTTCATATCAGATGGTTTCAAAAGACCAAATAGTAGACGAAAAGATTTTGGATATTGCATCTGCAATAGAACTTATTCACACTTATTCTCTTATTCACGACGACTTGCCGGCGATGGACAATGATGTTTTGCGCAGAGGAAAACCGACAAATCATGTTGTGTTTGGAGAAGCAATAGCTATTTTAGCAGGAGATGCACTTTTAAATTTAGCAGCAGAAGTTTGCATGGACTGGATATTGCGTTATGGCTGTGATAAAAATTTAGTAAAAGCAGCTAAATACCTTTTCTGGGCATCTGGTGTGGAAGGTATGATAGGTGGTCAGGTTATTGATATAACAAACTCTGGACAGGATATTAAAAGTGAAGAACTTTTGTTTGAGATGCACTTGAAGAAAACCTCAAGATTGATTCAGGCATCGTGTGTATGCGGAGCTCTTGTAGCAGCCGCAGAAGATGATGTTGTATCTGACTTGGAGGAATACGGTAAAAATCTTGGTCTTGCCTTTCAAATAAGAGATGATGTTTTGGATGTTATTGGTGACAGTAAAAAAGTGGGCAAGAGCATAGGAAAGGATATAAAAGAAAAGAAGAATACCTTTGTAACCTTTTATGGTTTGGGAAAAGCACAACAGCTTGTTGAACATTATTCTAAGAAAGCCATAGATGTGATAAAAAAGTATGACAATTCAGAACTTCTTATAGAGCTTACCAATTATTTGATAAACAGAGAAAAGTAGCAGTTGACATAATTTAAATAGAATTTATAATATATAATATGCGAGCAGGTCGAACGGCTGCGCAAGGGAATAACCCTTGTGAGGAAAGTCCGAGCTCCACAGGGCAGGGTGCTGGGTAACACCCAGTGGAGGCGACTCCAAGGAAAGTGCAACAGAAAAGAACCGCCGTCCATTTTTGCATGGATGGTAAGGGTGAAAAGGTGAGGTAAGAGCTCACCAGCAGTCAGGCGACTGACTGGCTGTGCAAACCCCACCCGGAGCAAGACCAAATAGGGGAACAATGCAGTGGCCCGCTGCGTTCCCGGGTTGGTCGCAAGAGGTCTGATGGCAACGTCAGACCCAAAGAGAAATAGCCGTTCTCGACAGAACTCGGCTTACAGACCTGGTCGCACATCAAAAATAGATAATTCAAAAAATGCCCAAAGCTTCATTTTGCTTTGGGCATTTTTGCATTTTGTCCGTTTTATGATCTTTTTATTTTACTCTTGATAACATTCTTGAGGCTCTTTGCGCCGGGTTCCTTTACGTTCTTTTTAAGATAAATCACAGATAAAAATCTTAAAAAACCTGATACAAAGAATGCAACATGATATGTAGTTATATCAAAATGCATATAATTTTTGAAAAAAGTAACAACATAAGGTGCGATATCTTCTATAAGATAGCCTCCAAGTATAATTGGAATAGCCGATCCAAATATTGCATTGAACATGTTTATAACACCAACATACATAGATGTTTGGGTTTGATCAGATAGTTTCAGGATTAAATTATTGTTACTCATATCAATTATAGGCCACAACAGTCCTGCAAAAATACTTATTATAGCTACTAAATACTTGTAATTGTTTTCATTAGTAAAGCACCATACAATAGGCAAGAACGACAAAATACTTGCTGCAAAAAGGAGCATGGGTCTGTTACCTATTTTATCTACCACTCTTCCTATGTATGGTAATGTGAGTATGGTTACAATGTTGCTCACAATCTGGGTCAGGAGAATTATATCAAAATAACTCATTTTGAGGTTTTTTATCATATACATATTAAAGTACGGACCTGCAATGCTAAGTCCAAAATTCCAAATGATAAAAAAGACCATAAATTTTTTAAAATGATTATTTTTAAGTGTTGAAACAAACATATTTTTCAGATCAGTTTGTTGATTTTGGACCTTCATAGGAATATCTTTTACAAAGAAAAAACAAGCAATATCAAGCATTCCCATTATAGCTGCAAACACAAAAACTATAGAAAATCCTAAAAGGTTATTATAAATGTCCAGAAATTTACCAATGGCAAGTCCGCTGAGCATTCCAACTATGGTAGAGATTGTTGCTCTTCTGGAAAAGAACCTACCTCTTATGTGCATTGGGACCAAGTCATTAATCCATGACCAGAAAGAAACATTTGTAAACGAATTAGATATTGAAGATATTGTCATCAATAGTACCAGAAAGAATAACAAAATATACGAGCCTTTTCTTAAAATCAGTGGCAAAATGGCAATTAATGCCCATGGTAGTCTGTGAATAAATCCGCTTATTAAAAATATAAACTTTCTTTTTTTTGACTTTTCAAGAAAATAAGATGCAAAAACTTGCGCTACACCACCAAGCACTGGCAGGGCAAGCATCACACCATACATCAGATCGCCAAATCCTATAGCCTTTGCAAATCCTGCAACTGGTGACCCTGTTGTTACATTGAAAAAAACTATGCCAAATGTGATGCCAAGTATTACAAAATTGAGACTTTTGCGCAGTGAATTGTCTGATGTCAAGTCTGCGTTTAATTTGAACATCTAATGACCCCCAACATGTTGCATTGTTTACGTTGTAGTAAATTAATTTTTTTTACACAGATTATTATACTTGAATATTTCATTAAAAAAAACTGTAGGTTTAAAAACCTACAGTTTAACCTTAAAATTTTGTTAAAAACAACTACTGTTCAAGCTGTTTTCCGAAAAAAGATGTTGCAGCTTGAACAAGCTTGTACTCTGAGTCACCCATAACAACATTGGATTGTGTTGAACACATAATCACGCTACCGATTACACTTCCTTCGGAAAGTATAGGACTTACTATCTGCGCAGTATATCTTGTTGTGTCACCTTCGACAATCGGTATGCTGCTCATGTCATTTTCAGATTTCACAACAACAATAGAATTTTCTTCTATCACCCTTTCCAGTTCTTGGCTCAAAGGCTTATCCATATAATCCTTTTTAGAAGCACCTGCAACAGCAATTACTCTATCTCTATCAGTGATAATTATGATATGTCCACTTACCTGATGAAGTGTTTCAGCATATTCTTTGGCAAATGCTCCCATTTCGCCTATCGGTGAATATTTCCTTAAGATTACCTCACCTTCGTTATCGGTATATATTTCAAGCGGGTCACCTTCTCTGATTTTAAGAGTTCTTCTTATTTCTTTCGGGATTACAACTCTTCCCAAATCATCAATTCTTCTTACAATCCCTGTTGCCTTCATTTTATTTCAGCTCCTTTTTTAAATATTTCTATAATTAGTTTTGATAATTTTTTGCAGCCTTATTCTTTACTTTTCATCATCAACCTTTTTTATTAAATTTTCCAGTTGAATTTTTCTAAATGTCTGCCTTCTAAGCATGTTATTCACAATTTGTTTTGGTAACTTATCTTTATAATGTTTCAAATATCCTTCTGTATAGAGATAGTTTTTAACTAAATTTCTGACTTCATCTTCCCTATCGTGTTCGTTTAATATGGCTTTCTGTATATTTTCTATTTGTTCTTCTCTTCGCCTTTGCTTTTGAATAACCTGTTGAATCTTTTCATATGGCAAAATCTCACCATACTCTTCAAGATGACGTTTTGTTCTGGTATAATTTTCAACAAGGTTTTTAAAATGCTCGAATCTGCGTTTGTTTATATGAAGGTCATCTTTCATCGTTTTCACCTTTGAATAAAATATTCTACTTAGTATTTTTTACAAATGAATATAGTTTTAATCTTAAAAATGATTTTAAATCAAACAAATTTACAGTATAATAAACTACAAGTCAGCTTTATGTAGTAGAAAGGGTGAGGAGTAAAACTATGAAAAAAGTCTTAATGGGCAACGAAGCTGTAGCATATTCTCTTTTTATCAATGGCGTAAATGTTGCTGTTGGATATCCAGGTACGCCTTCAACAGAGGTCATAGAGACGTTGAAAAACTTTCAAGATGATGATTTTTATGTAGAATGGTCGACAAACGAAAAAGTAGCACTTGAGATAGCAGCAGGTGCGAGCCTTGCAGGTGCAAGAACTGTGGCTGCGATGAAACAAGTTGGTTTGAACGTTGCAGCAGACCCTCTTTTATCACTTTCGGTTGTAGGTGTAGAAGGCGGACTTATAGTGTTTGTAGCTGATGACCCTGGACCTCATTCCTCTCAGACAGAGCAAGACACTCGAAACTTTGCAAGGTTTTGCAACCTGCCAGTTTTTGACCCTTCTTCTCCAAAAGAGGCATTTGAACTCATAAAACCTGCTTTTGAGATTTCAGAAAAATACAAGCTGCCTGTGCTTTTTCGAATGACAACACGAGTTTGTCATTCGAACCAGTCAATTGAGTTTGAATTCAAAAGAGAAAAGAGGAAGATTAAAGGGTTCGAGAAAAAGCCAGACTGGGTTATTTTACCAGCCCTTTCGTACAAAAAACATATGGAACTTGAACAAAAGCTTCAGGATATGAAAAAAGAACTTTCTGTTTACAACAAAGTTGAAGGTAAAGGGAAAATAGGAATTGTAACGGGTGGAGTATCATATTTTTACGTGAAAGAAGCTATAAAGGGTTTTGAGGATTTGTTTTCAATCTTAAAGATTACAGTTGCCCATCCTTTAGATGAAGAACTTATATTGGAATTTGTAAAGGATAAAGAAATACTAATATTCATCGAAGAGCTTGACCCTGTTTTGGAAGAAGAAGTTAAACTAATACTTTTTGAGAATGGTAGAATCATCTCAACATATGGAAAACGAAATGGTTATGTTCCATTTGCAGGTGAACTTGATGTTGACAAAGTAAAGGACATTTTTTACAAGGTACTTTCTGACAAGCGATTCTTAATGAAAAATACATTTACGGATGTTCTGCAAATTCCCAAAAGACAAGCACAACTTTGTGCTGGATGTCCTCACAGGAATTCTTTTTTGATTGTCAAATATGCAACTAAAGGGCAGGATGTAATCTTCACAGGAGATATTGGTTGTTACACTCTTGGATTTGCTAAACCCATTTCAACAACAGACACTTGTCTTTGTATGGGTGCAAGTATTACTATGGCACAAGGTCTTAAAATTACAGATGGTTCAAAAAAGGTTATTGCCTTTATAGGGGATTCAACCTTTTTTCACAGCGGCATTACAGGACTTGTAAATAGCTACTACAATAGACACAACATAACCATATGCATTTTAGACAATCTGACAACTGGTATGACAGGATTTCAGCCTCATCCTGGAACAGGAAAGAAGATTTATGGGGAAGAAGGAAGAAAGGTTAGTATTGAAAGTATTGTAAAAGGAATAGGTGTTGAAAAAGTTTTAATGATTGACCCTTATTCAGATTTTACACAAAATGTAGACAAAGTAAGAGAATTTTTAAATAACGACCAACTTGGTGTAATAGTTTTTCGAAGAGAATGTGCCAACTTAAATTCAAGAGAAGGCTACTTTAAAATAAATCAGAACTGTTTAAAATGTAAGGTATGCTTGAATGTGACAGGCTGCCCTGCAATAGATGAAGATGAAAATGGGAATATTTTCATAGATTCAGTTTTGTGTAAAGGCTGTGGGCTTTGCAAAAATTTTTGTCCTTATTATGCGATTGAAAAGGTGATGGAAAATGAATGATATTATAATAGCGGGAATAGGTGGACAGGGAAATATTCTTCTTTCAAGGGTGATCTGTCAACTTTTCATGAACAGAGGTTTTGATGTAAAGTCAGCTGAGAATATTGGAATGAGCCAAAGAGGCGGTTCTGTTGTAAGTTATATCAGAGTAGGAGATGAAGTTGGACCAATTGTGCCAGATGGTAAAGCTAACATTCTAATAGGACTTGAGATGTCTGAAGCAGCAAGAAATGTTAATAAAATTAATAAAAATTCTTTAGTTGTTCTAAATAATAGGTTTGTAAGACCTAAAAACTCAGATTTAAAAAAACAACAAATACTCAACCTCATTGAGTCAAACATTCCAAAATTTTATATATTAAATGCATTTGACATTGCTTTAGAATTGGATATGCCAAAAGCAGAAAATATTACAATGTTAACTTTGATATGTAAAAAAGAAATATTCCCTTTTTCAAAAGAAGAAATTATGACAGCTTTAAAGCTGGTTTTGAGTCCCCAGATGTACGAAATGAATAAAATTCTTGTTGAAAAAATTTATGAGAAATATTAAAATTTTATATATTAGCAATCAAATTAAGAAGAGAAAAGAAGAGAGGAGAAGAGATTATGGAAAGTGTTGAGATGAGAGAAAATGTAAGTGAACTTTTTTTGAGCCAGCTCGAAAATGTCTTTAAAAACAGTCCTTTTTATCAAAAAAAATTCAAAGAAACAGGGGTAAAACTTAGTAAGATACAGGACTTAGATGATATCAAAAAACTTCCATTTACAACAAAAGAAGAGTTAAGAGATGCTTATCCCTTAGGGCTTATGGCTGTTGATGAGAAAAAGGTTGTAAGAATTCACTCTTCGTCAGGTACAACTGGAATGCCAGTGATTATTCCTTACACTCAAAAAGATGTTGATGACTGGAAAGAAATGATGAAAAGGTGTTATCAGTTAGCAGGTGTAACAGAGCTGGACAGAGTCCAGATAACTCCTGGATATGGCCTTTGGACAGCAGGTATTGGATTTCAGCTTGGTGCTGAGTTTTTGGGTGCGATGACAATTCCTATGGGGCCCGGAAATACAGAAAAACAGCTTCAGATGATGGTGGATTTAAAGTCAACAGTCATTATTGCGACTTCATCTTACGGGCTTTTGCTTGCTGAAGAGGTAGTTAAAAGAGGTTTAAAAGACAAGATACATTTAAGAATTGGGATATTTGGTTCTGAAAGATGGGGAGAAAAACAGCGAAAAACTATTGAGGCGTATCTGGGCATAGAAAGTTTTGATATTTATGGGTTAACAGAGATTTATGGACCGGGAATTGCAATAGATTGCAAAAAACATACAGGCCTTCATTATTTTGATGATTTTCTGTATTTTGAAATAATTGACCCTCAAACAGGAGAGAATGTGCCTGATGGAGAGTTTGGTGAACTTGTTATTACCACTTTGAGAAAAGAAGGTGCTCCTCTTATAAGATACAGAACAAGAGACATCACACGAAAAATTCCAGGTGAGTGCAGTTGTGGTTCTAAGTATCCACGTATTGACAGGATTGTTGGTAGAACTGACGACATGATAAAGGTCAAAGGTGTTAATATCTTTCCTGCTCAGATAGACACATTTTTGAATGATGTAGATGGTGTTGGAAGTGAATATCAAGTGATTATAGAGAGGATTGATTACAGGGATAAACTTACATTAAAGGTTGAGGTTAAAGATGAATATTTTACTTCTGAGATGAAAGAGTTAATCTCTCATGAATTTAAAAATAAGATAGGAGTATCGCCTGAGGTCATTTTGTGCAGGGTAGGTGAACTTCCTCGAAGCGAAAAGAAGACAAAACGCATATTTGATTTGAGAGGCTGAAAGAAAAATGGCAAAAAAGATTAAGTCAGATAGAGGGAAGCAGATGCTTTCCTCTATTTTGCTTGTTGTAATAATTTACATCTTGTCTCCAACTTCAGTTTCTTACGACAAACTAAGTGCAAATAGAATACTTACGTGGCTTTTTGCGTTGCAACTATTTATATTCTTTAGTGTGGCAATTACTATTTCATTTGTACTACGATTACTGAGAATAAAATATTCTCAAAAGGTTTGTTCGTTTATCTTTTCTCTTTGTTTAAATGATATGCTTATTCTGACGATGCTATTAACAACTATACATATTATATTTATGCTAACAATTGTGAATGTCATAGGAAGCTCATACAGGTGGGTGGTAAAAGGTATAAACTTTGATATTATGCTTTCAGTAGCAGACCTGGTTATAGTTATTGCTTATTTTTGGGTATTATATAAAAATAGTTATCCTGTCAATTTTCTCAATGCGCTATTAAAAGCTTTGAAAAGGGCTGTACAAGAGAGCAATAAAGAAGAAATCAACGAAAAACTTTTAATTTTAAAACAGTTTCTTCAAAATTACCCTTATCGTTTTAATCAAAATCTGTTGGAACCTATACTTGTAAGTAACGAAACCATCAAGATTTTATCAGAAATAAAGAATGAAAATAGCTATTTGAGAGAGATTGTTGATCTTCTTATTTCTTTGTACTTTCATCTTCTGAATTCCCATGAGCTAAGAAGTGCTTATAAGCTATTTGAAATAATCCTTGAGTATGGTAATATCAACCAGTTGAAAAGGAAGATAAGGTTTTTGGCATATACAGGGATAGAAAAAAGAAAAATATTCTATCTGATAAAATGTCTTGAAAGAGGAAGAAGAGAAAACTGTTTTTATCCTAAGCTCAAAGTTTTCAAGAAATATTTGATTACAATTGGATTTTGCAGACCAAATAAGGAATGGTTCAAAAAGGTGATGTATAAACAGCGCTCGCAAAAAGAAAATTAAGAATAAAACCCCTTCTCTTTGGAAAAGATAGTAAATAGAAATACCAAAGAAAGGGGTATTTTTGTGGTTATAACCATTTTTTTTAGGACATTAATTTTATATGTATTAGTGGTATTGGTGATGAGACTTATGGGAAAAAGACAGATGGGTGAACTTCAGCCATTTGAACTTGTCATAACAATAATGATTTCTGAGCTTGCGGCTGTTCCAATGCAAAACACCGGTGTGCCTCTCATAAACGGTATCATTCCTATTTTAACTCTTTTATTTTTGCAAACGTTAATTACATTTGGAAGTTTGAAATCTGATTTTATAAAAAGACTTGTGTGTGGAAGTCCTACCATCTTGATAGCGAAAGGCAGAATTTTGGAAGATGCACTGAGGAAGACACAGTATAACTTGAATGACCTTATGGAACAGCTGAGAATAAAAGGATTTTTCAACATTCATGACATAGAATACGCCATACTGGAGACTGATGGAGATATTTCTGTGATTCCGAAGTCTCAAAAAAGATATCTCACGCCTGCTGATTTGGGAATACCAACAAAGTATGAAGGAATTCCAGTAAGTGTAATTGTCGATGGCAAGATAAAAGAAGAGGCTTTGAAATATGCCAATTTAACATTGGAGCAGGTGCTCACAGAGATTAAAAAAAGAGGAATAGATAGCGTACAGGATGTTTTTTTTGCCTGCATTGATCCTGAGGGCAACTGGTTTGTTCAAAAAAAGGAGGGAAAAGGCAAGTGAAAGTATGGTCCACAGTGGTTTGCTTTTTCATCTTAATAGTTATGCTTACACTAATTTCGACACTGCTAATATTAGGTGCTGCTGATAAGATTGAAAATGACCTGTCTGACTTGTATGAAAATGTTGTTAAAAGCAACTACAATCTTGCAAAGTCAAACTACTTTGATATTGTGAAGAAGTGGAATGAATATAAAAAAAGCTGGGCTATGCTTATTGAGCATCAAGAAATAGATAAGATAGATGAAGAGCTCACAAAAATAAGGGAATATCTTTTAGAGCAAAACCGCGTTCTTTTGGTAAGTGAAATTGGTCTACTTAAATTTTATATTCGTCATGTTAGGGAAATGACTTTACTCAGGATTGAAAATATTTTTTAAAAATTTTTTAATACAAATGTGCGTTTGAGTGGTATATAATATATAAGAAATGTTTTTTAAATGGAGGGGAGAGCCATGAAAAGGTACGCTTTAGTTATGGGCTACTCCTTTGAGGAATACGACATTGAAAACGGCAACGCAGGTTTTGCTTACTTTTTCGTAGAAGACTTGAAAGAGCTTGAAAAAGACAAATTCACTAATATTCCCTACAAAGATTATAATGAGTTTGCAATAAAATTTAAAGAGGCAGCTTTAGCAGAAAAGTTGGATACTTATTTGATAGATAATATTATTGAAGCCTGCGTCGATATTTCCCGGATAATATATCCGTCGGATAGATTCTTCTCTGTCATTACCTATAATGTTTCAGAAGGGTTTAAAGAATTGATGTACGAAACAAAAGCTAACGAGTTTAAGATTATATATGACAGAAAATCAAACTCTGTCGAAATAAGAGGAGAAGGAGTATTGCGTGACCCGGTGATTATAAAAGAATACGATATTGTTGATGCTGTTGATGAGTTTTTGTTTGAGTACAGAAAAGAAAATGTGAAACAGTTCATGCTTAGTCTAAAGAAAATGTATAAAGACAAATATGGTGAAGATTTGAGGATGAATGTTGTGGGGAACAAGCTTTTGATTTCGATTGGGAAAGACACGTTTGAATTTGATGATAGCAGGCTGGATGTGGTTTATAACTTTATTATGAGCAGAAAATGAGGTGGAAAGATGTGAATTCAGAAGCTATTGTGTCAGCGTTGAGTTTTAAAAACTGGGCTGTGGTAGGTGCAACACCAAACAAACAAAAATATGGATACATGGTCTACAAAAAGCTCAAAGAGAAAGGCTACAATGTGTTTGCTATAAATCCTTTGTATGATGAGATTGAGGATGACAAGGTATACAAGACATTGTTGGATTTAAATCAGAGAATAGATTGCGTGAGCATGGTTGTTTCACCAAAAAGAGGAAAATTATATATCGAACAGGCAACAAAAATAGGAGTAAAGTATGTTTGGTTTCAACCAGGAGCAGAAAGTGATGAGCTTGTTGAACTATGTGAGAAGAATAGTATAGTTCCAATTTACAACGCATGTGTTCTGGTTGCGTTAAACCATAAGAAATAACTTTTCAAAAATTTACCGCCATCTGCGCTTGTAAATGTGGCAGGATGGCGGTTTTTGTTTTTTACTGGAGCTCCATGGGGGATTCGAACCCCCGACCGGTCGATTACGAAATCGCTGAGATACTATTTTACAAACTTTAACAAACCACAAACAACTTGATACATCTTAATTACAAAACTTTGAAAATTTATTCCAGCTCAATAAAAAGCACATTTTTTTATTTCGGTAGCTGTAGTGTAGCTGTAGTAGCTGTAGTAAAATTTTAGTTGCGGTTGTAGTCATTTATTCCTAATTTTTCTTTTAGTGCTTCTTGAAGCACTTGAGAAAAATTTATGTTGTTCTTTTCTGCTAAGATATTTAACCACTGAGGAATTGTCAAAGTCTTTTTTACTGCTTTATTGTCCATCTCATGCCGAACAAGTGGCATCCATACTTCAATCAACATTGGTATTTGATTTTGTTCAAGTTTTAAGTTGTTCACAGGTGTTGGCTCTGGTATTGGTTCATTGTCTTTTTCCATGCTCCAAAGATACAGCCCTAATACTTCTTTTGCATTTTTCACTGCTTCATCCAAAGTATCAGCACATGAAATACAACCGGGCAGGTCGGGAAATTCAATTGTTATACCGTCATCATCAAAAGTAAAAATAGCTGGAAAGACATAAATATCTCTATTCATTTCTTTTTCACTCCCCAATATCTTCAATTTTAATTCCAGCTTGTTGTAAAATACTTTTAACTGTTCTAATTGGCAAATTCTTTTTGGGATGAGGGACAGTAACTTTTCCTTTTTTGACAGGATGTTTAAATTGATAGTGGTCTCCTCTAACTGCCTCTAAATACCATCCGTCAGCCATTAGAATTTTTATTATCTCTCGTGAAGAATAAGCTTTCATTACAACTCATCCTTTCACCATTATTTTAATACGTATTTTAATACGTGTCAATAATTTGTTAACCTTAACATTCAAGTTTTCTCAAGTTTTATCAAATTCAAAACCTTAACGAACCTTAAGTTTTACTAAGTAGCTTTTTGCTCAAAATTCTGGAGTTTAAACTAAAGCCTGCAAAGAACAGACAAGCTCCAAAAGACATTGAAAACTTGCGGTCACATATGCAAACCCCAGCGCGCTGGTCCTGATTCTCGATGGTTGTTAAGCTTGTTCCACTTTGACCGCTGCGGTCAAAATCAGCTCTGTTAAATTGTCAACCTGTCACGTTAAACTTTGCATTTGACACGTTTGACAACCTTCTCAAAGCGCTTTTAAAGTCTCTACAACGTGCAGAATGAGATAGGGGAATATAAAATACCATCTTGCCATTTTGATGTGCTTATAAACGATGGTAAGAATGGAATTACTGGAAAGGAATTATAAGGTTCAATTTGAACATTTAAATTACTGGCTATGCTGTGAATGTTTCAAAGGTTCAAAATGATCTTTTGAAATTTTGTATCTGTTCTCTGTCTTTCCTTTTTGTCCTGTGAAAGCTTTTTAGCCTCTTTAAAATTGCAATGTTTTAAGCAATTTTAAAATTATTTCAGACTTTTTAAGCTAAAATGCGAAATTTTGTTTGTTTTTAGTCTTTTTTGTTTAACCCCCCTCGTGTGCGTGTAAGGTGTAGGCTTTTGTAGGTGGCCCCGCCGGTCTCCAAGGGTTTGTTTCTCGGTCAAGGTGGGGGGATATGCAGAAGCTTATATACCCCATATAGGGTATACAACCTTTTTTAGCACTTTTTTAGCAAGCTTAAACTTTAGATGCCACAAGCTATTGAGATTATTTGAAAAACTTTTTTAGCTTTGCCTGCTAAAAAAGTAGGTATACCAAAACCCTTGATATTCCTATTCTCAAGACTTTTTTAGCTTTTTTCGCTTTTTTAGCAATGATAATTTTTTTATCTCTATCCAGTTATCTTTTTCATGACTCTTTTTAATTGTTCTCTGTACTTGCTTCCATACTTTTGTACCATCGAAAGATGTGAAAGACAAAATACAAAGTAATCTTTAAGAAGTCTTACATTGTAGACTGTGAGATTATCCCAGTTACGTTCTATAAACTCTTCTACTTCCCACTTGGCAGCAAGAAGTTTCATCCTGTCCTGTTCGCCTTGTTGCTTTAAAACCCTCAGCTTGTCCAATTGTGGTATTGCAGACAAAACCTCAAGCTGTTTTCTTTTCTCTTCTCTATCAATAACAGTTGCCTCAACTGGTGAATAGCCAAAATTACTACCACTTGCTATGTGCACAGCTGGGCAGGATATAAACACTGTCAAGTCGTCAAGGTCTGCCTCAAACTGTTCTTGTCTCATCTTGGCTATTATCTTTCTTCTTGCTTTTTTGAACACCTTATCACTGGCAGGTAAATTCTTTCCTGTGGAGATGTAATATAAGACTCTTTCTTTTTCCTCTTCGGTTAAGATGGCAAAATACCTATGTAGCTTTTGGACTGTGTCTTTCCTAATCACTTCGCTTTCGACTGAATAACCATCTGAGATTATATCTGCAACTGTAGATGTATCTTCTTCGGGTTCTTTTGATATCGGACTGTCCAAAGAGATGGCACAAGATAACTTGTATTTTGGCAAGCTTCTTTTTATCTTGCTCTCAATCACCTTGCAAGCATAGGTTGAAAAACTGCCTTTGGCAGGGTCATAGTTCTTTGCTGCAACAACAAGTCCAATGTACCCTTCACTGACAAGGTCATCAACTTCATAGTAATAGCCCTTTGGACATGGCATAAATTTATTTGCAACATGATACACAAGCTTCAGGTTGTCGACAATTAAAAGCTGGCTTTGTACCTTGGCAAACTGTCTTGTTTCTGACTGCTGCATTTGTTTATTGCCACTTCTTATATTGCAAGCTTAGTTTAAAACAGAAGGCTCATCTGGTTCATGAAGTGCTTTGATAAGTTCTCTAATACTGTCTTCAATCTGCGGTTGATTTGAGTTTTTCTCATCAAGTCCAAGAGCAAGTCTCTGTCCTTTTTGCACCTTCTCAACCACCAAAGCCAGCTTTTCAAGTGCATAAATGTTTATTCTGCCATCCTTGGTTTTGATGTTTTTCTCATCATGCAAAGCCTGCCACACCAAGTCAAGAAGCCTGTCCCAAAACTCAACATGCAAAGTATTGTAGTCGCTTGCTTTTTCTATTTGTTTTTGCAATGTCTTTTCAACCACAAGCTGACTCTTGGTTTTGCTAAGTTGTCTTTTCTCCTGAGTCCAGCCTTTTGCTTTGTTTCTCAAAAATCCATAGCTTATATTTTTAGCCTGTGCAAACTCTTTGAGAGTCTTGAAATCTCCAAGCATAAACTCACGTTTTAAACTTTCCCAGTCATAGTATGGCATTTTGAAATCACTTCAAACTTATGTTCTTACTATGATTATACTATATGCAAAGCTTTTATGTCGAATTTTGTCATAATCTTGTTATGTGTTTGCAACAAAAAAGGTATCCCCAAATAAGGATACCCCCTTTTGCGAAATAAAGGGAACTTTGTGCGCGCTGACTTGCCCCGCGCGGTCCATAAGCTTTTTACAAAATTTTTGACTCCCCCCTACCCCTGCCTTTTATCAGTTTCAAATGTTTTGGTCTTTCTTTAACTCTTATAGTTCTGCCTGTTTTTTCATCAAGCAAAAACTTTTTGCCATTGCTGCTTTGATACAATCTATAAGTTTTAAGCCCAAGTTCTTTTGCCATCTCTTCAGCAAGGGATGGTTTGCCTTCAAATCTTCTTAATTTGCTGACTGTGACCATGTATCTTACAAGAAATTCTTCTATGTCGTCATTGGCATAATCCCATAAAAAAACAATAACCTTGTAACCAATAGGACTGTTCATATCAACTTTGCTGAGCATTTCTTTTGTTGTGTAGTAATCTTTGGTTGAATACTTGCTACCCTTGTAAAATTTCCTGATAGGGAAGATGTTTAAAAACTGTTTTGGTGTCATCTGAGAAAAGAATTGTAGTACAGTCCACTGGAGCGAAAGTTCAGCGTCAACCTCTTCTTTTGTTATAAACTCAGGTTCTGGTTTAGTAATTACATACTTCAAAAGATAATATGCAATCTTTGTTGAGATTTCTTTAATTTCTTCTTCAGGTATTAAGCCTAATTGATTGCCACGCACAAAGTTTGAGCTCAATCTCTTGGCAGCTTTAAGATACAAAATAGGACTAACTTTCATTGCCTTTAATCCTCCCTTTACAATTTTATACCTTAGAGCCGACAGGCTGAAAACCTATCGGCTCATCAATCTGTTATTTCATTCAGTCAAAAGCTTTACTGTCAGTTTTGCACCATCTTTGAGACCTTGTTTGTAACCGTGAAGTGCATAAATTGCACATAGGTAGTTCTGGAGTTCTTCAATCTCTGTGTAAATTTCTAAAGCTTCTTTACTCATCAGTTCTTTGAGCTTTGCCTCAAGGATATCAATTTTGCCTGTTGTCTTTAAATACTCTGGGTCTTTTAAAATCTCGTTAGACCTATAGCTTACAAGGTCAACTGTTAGCTGCGAAAAGACTTTTTCAAATACATCATTTGTTTGAGCTTTCTCAATTGTTATCATTGATAAACCGCCTCGCTTTCTGAATTGGATTTTAGAAGTATGTTCTCTGGAATTGTAAAGCCTTTGTCCTGCCAAAACTTGAGTTCTTCATCCAAAGGTGGATATCTGAGCTCTACCAGATTTTCAATACCTTCATTGTGTATACACTCTTTCAAGTACTCAAGCAATATGAGAGTTCTTAAACACTGAGAAGTTTCTCTGTTATTTCCAACTTTGAGGTTCTTTATAAAGACTGATGAGAATAACTCTGTGCCTTGGTCTAAAAATGCAATCAAAAGCTTTCTGTAATCCATATCAATGGCAGAAGCAATTGTAAACCAGTGAGCTGTTTCTAACTCTCTTTTGGTAGCTCTTCTTATAGTGTCAATCAAAATTCCACTTGCATGGGTTACAATCTCGTCCAAAGTCCTGCCTTCAACTGCAAGTTTACAAAGCTTGTCATAGACTGGCTTAGGTATGTTCACTGTTACCTTTGGCATTGTAAAATCTCTCCTTTCACTTAATAATACCTTGAATTGCCTTTGTCTGCTGAAAGTCTATTGCGCTTTTTGAGGTCTTCAAGAAATTCTTTTACCGCTTTTGTCGTTTCCCTTTTGTAGCCTTCAAATACTTTATCATTTAAGTAATCTAAAAATCTTTCAAGTTCTTCAAGGTCAACAACAACCTTTTTGGACATTGAAAACATCTCCTTTCAATTTTAATTTTCTTGTTATCTGAATTTTAAATTTGTGCCATAGTCTGAATGCTGATTTCTTCTTGTTTTTTAGCTGTCCTGTAGAGAGGATAAAGCTCATAGATATATTCATTCGTAAGAGGCTGGGTATAACTTATAACTTGAATAGCAATGTCGCTTTGAGGAAAGCAATTTTTACAGACAAAAGCGCCTATTGCCTCAAAATATGCAAGTTCTTTACTACCGCATACATTACAATTGAAATCTGTGAAAGCTTCTTTTGCTTTTTCAATCTCAATTGGTTTTTTGCTTTTTATGACAAAAGCTTTTTGTCCTACTGGTGCTCTCTTTTTCGTAAACTCTGTATCTAAAACCTTGCTGCCTTTCTTAGGTTCTGTTTTGTTTAGCTTTGCCTCACTGTCCATGTCAAAAAAGCTGATAGAGATACTTTCTCTGAGATTTTTAATTGCTTTTTTAACCTTATCCTTGTCCAAGAATATAAGGGCTGTTTCAATGTCTTTTAATTGCTCCTCTGTTGCATATTTCTTATACTCTCCAATCTCCTGCCAAATTTCTTCACAAAGCTGTGTATATTGAGCTTTTAGCTCTGGATTGCTTTCTATCAATCTTTTTGCACGTTCTAAAGCTTGCTGGTCTCCAAGCTTATAATACTTTTGTTTTAGGGTAGGGAACATTTTAATCACCTCACAGTTTAAACATGTTATTACCAGCGGAATTGGAATTATTTCCAATTAATTACCCTCAAATTTGATTTTGAAGGGTGGTTTTTAGAAGGTAACCAGTAGTACTGGTTACCTTTTTAAAATTTAAAACCATTGTAAATTCCTATGTGCACATTTTTGTGCTCGGGTAACCAGTAAATTTTAAATACATATATACTTTTTTATATTTTTGAGGGTAAAATTTTTCCAATGGTAATTACCAAATATTTCCCCTCAATTTTTATTTTTTATAAAGTATTATTATTTTTACTGGTTACTCTGGTTACTGGGGGTATATAAAAGCTTATATTATCTGCTTTTTAATAGGTAACCAGTAAGGTAACCAAGGTAACCAGTGAGTCCACTAAAGCTTTGAGAATGCTTGAAAAGTCTACTGGTTACCTTTGGACATACCATAATGGGGTATTCTATATAACTTTGCTTTCTTCTTGAGAAGGAAGTTTAATCTCCACAATCCTAAAAACTTTTCCTGCCTTTTTCTTAAGAACAGAGTACCTTTTGCAATCTTTTTCATAGGTAACTTTAATCAAACCTTTTTCTTCCCATGCAGCGTAAACTTTTTTCGGATTGAAATTCATTTCTCGCAAAAGTTTTTCCAACACACTTGGGAAAAATTCTACAACGCCATCTTGCAAAAACCCCCACCGCTCCTTGGCTTCTTCTTCAAAGTTTTTTATATGGGCATTTATCATGTCCAAAATATAGTCATAAGCTCGCTGCCCAATGTCTACTTCCTCTACCCCTTGAAGTTGTTCAGCTATAGCTGATATAACAATTTCTGTTATAGGTTCTGGATGTTTTTCACCAAAGATTAATTTTGATGTAGTCATATCAACTGCACCCACCAATGCTAAAGCCATTGCGTGACTTTGAAGAATTTTAGGATATTTTTTAAGGATTGTGTCAAATAAACTTTGTGATGTAGTTTTGATTTTTTGGATAATGTTTTTATTCTGCTGAATGGTTTTTATCCACTCTCTGCCAGCCCAACCATAGTTGCTTTGGATTACCTCATAGCAAGCCCTTGCCTGTTCTTCATTGTCGAAAGGTTTAAGATTTATCTCTATTGTTCTGGTAAATACACCCTCATTTGAAGTTGTGCTGCTCAGAGGTTCTTCACCTGTTGATAAGATAACAGTGTGCCAAGTACTGAGTGGTTGTAATCCACCACCTTTTGATCCTCTGAGCTTGCCTTTACCCAGTGACAGCATATATACAAGGTTTTCTATAAATTCTTGGTTATTTGCGACTTGTCGCTCATCAATGCCGATAGGTAGGTCATTATAAAAATTTGCAATTTTCTCAAGACCAACTTTAGTGGCATTGAATGTTACAACAAGGTCGTCTGGATTACCCCAAATTGACAGGGCAGCCTTGAGTGTTGCGGTTTTCCCAGAACGACTATCTCCCCATAGGTGAATAAGGAATATTCGTTGATTCAATAACCTCAAAAGAGGTGCTGTAAAAGACGCAGCCATTAGAAATCTAAAGGCTTCGTTATAGCGAAATTCTTTCATTCCTTGCTGCCAAGCTTGGAATGTTCCAGCTGGTATTAAGCCTTCAAATAGAGCATCACTTTGAACAACAATAATGTTTGGTTCATAGGGAATAAACATTTCTTTATACCAACCAAGCTTTTTACTCATAAGTAGAGTAGGTAGTTCTTTAAGATTTGCACTTTCAAAATCATACAGATACTGAACTAATAGCTTTGCATTATTTGAGTTGACAAGAATACCATAGTTAGCAAGTTCTAAAATCTCGCGTGTGCTTACTATTACTCCTTTATCAATTACAATAGAGTTTTTCAAATTATTTGTAAGATAAACAAGTTCAACTTTTTCAAGGTTTGTTTCAATTTCTTTTAATTTTTTACTAATGATAACTGGAGTTTTAGTAACCTCAATAGTAGTAATTTCTTCAGTCTTCTTTGATACATTTTCTTTCAAAATCCCTTCTGGTGTGATATAATACCCCTGTGGAGTATTATATTTGAAATCCACACCAAAGAGATTTTTATTTTGTTTTTCAATATTTATTGGCTTTGCATTTTCTATAATGCTGTTTATTTCTTCAACAAATCTTTCGTGATTACTGTTGTGGTGGATGTGTATTTCGGACACATCCTTAAATTTATCGCTTTGCAGTATAAAGCAAGGTTTATCAAAACCAGTTTCACCTGCAAGTCTTATAAACCTTTCTATAAAAGTTGTCCCACCCCTGTCTGGTTCCTGCCAAATATATACTTTTTCAAACTTCTCTAAGTGTTTAAAATCTTCACATCTTAAATTGCTGGCTCCAGCAATACCCAAAGCTTGATATCCATGATACCAAAGGGTTTGGGTATCACTCTCACCTTCAACAAGTATAATGTAATCCTTATTGAATTCGCTTAGTCGCCAGAGTCCATATGGAACAACCCGCGCACCTTGAACCCAAGCGAACCTTTTTTTGCTACTTGGATAATACCTTTTCCTGATTCCTGCTGTGTTCCCTTGATCGTCCTTGTAATATATGCTTACATATCTTTTGTTGTAATCTTCTTGTTTCATTTCACATATTTTTGTCAAAAATTCGATTGGTAGTTTCTTTTCTTTGCTGTAATCATCTAAAGTATATTTCATTAATTTCTCCTTCTTCTCGTCATCTTTTAATAATCCTGCTTCCTTGAGTAAAATTTTATAAGCTTCTTTCCTGCTTATTTTTTCTATTCTTTCTAAAAACGTGATAGCGTTGCCATTGCCACAACCTGCCTCACATTTCCAACAGCCATTTTGGATTCGGAACCAGAAGCTGTTGTGCTGGTCATCATGAAAAGGACACTGAGCGCTTATTTTATCAGTGCCAGTCTTTTTCATGTTGGAGAGGTATCGACTATAAAACTTCTCATAATCTATATATTTATCTAAATCTACGTTCTTGTATTGTTTTGTCATTGTTTGTTCCTCCTTTTGTTACAAAGCCACCAACACCTTACAACCTCTACTATTCCTATCAAGCCATTCTGCCGATGACCGCACGGAATTAAGTACCTGTTATTTATTCTGGCAAGCCTGTTCATTGACCCAGCGAATAAAAGCTTCTTTGGGTATAAGGATTCGTCGCTGCCCAGCTAAGATTTTGGGGAAGTCTTTTCTGTGGACTAAAGTGAGCATTACGTTATAGCTTATGCCAAGCATTTGGGCAGCTTCCTTAATGCTTATGGTGAGTTTTTCTATTTTGTCTCTTTGAGGTTGGGGATTGTAGATTTCCATTATCCTTGACCTCCTTTATGTTTCGTTATAAAACAAAATAATGTTTCATTCTTCATCTAAATTAATTATAATGTTTCAAATAATATTTGTCAATAAAAATGTTTCATTTTTGCTTATAGAGTGTTATAATGTATTAAAAAGAAGCATAATAGAGGTGATTGATTTGATAGAAGAAAATATTTTTGCTATGCGATTAAAAGAGTTACGTGAAGAAGCAAATTTAACTCAAAATGAATTAGCAGAAAAGCTTGGTATAGGAAGGGCTACCTTGAGTAATTATGAACTTGGTGTGAGAAAACCAGATATTGATACATTACAAAAAATAGCAAATTATTTTAATGTATCAAGTGATTATCTTCTTGGTATGACACCAATAAAAAAGAGAGATTCTTTAAACTCGATAGAAGAAATAATCAAAGAAAAGAAAGTAAAAGAATTAAAAAACTTTTTTAAACATGAAGAAAACGTCAAAGCTTATTTTGAATATATTGTTTCATTGTTTGAGCCATTGCTAAAGGCAATTTCTATCTATGAAGATGAAAAAATTATTGTCGATAGTTATCAAAAAGTAAAAGCAAATTTTTTTGACCTTTTTATGCCTATTCTGGATATGCTAAAAACTTTATTGAAGATTTCTTATATGAAAAGTTTTCCTTTTATACTTGACACATACGTATTTGAAGATGCACTTTCTTATTTAAAAGACAAAAAATTAAAATATTTCATTTTTGATATTCCCACATTAATTAATGAGACACATAAAATAGTAAAATTATTTGTAGAAGAATTGAGCAAAAAATCAAAAGCAATATCTGACAACAGCTATTCACTATATAACTTTTTCTATGAGAACCTCACAGAACTACAACAAAAGCTTTTGGCAACTACAATTTGGCTTTATGAATATGATGTTGGTTTGCATTCAGAATTAGATGAATTAAAAAATCTTTTTTTAAAAAATAAAAATTCTAAAGAAGGTGAATCCAATGGAAGCCAGAATACCTAAACTTTACACCTATGCAGACTATCTTCAGCTGCCACAAGACGCAAGGGTAGAGCTTATTGACGGTATCATTTATGATATGAGTCCTGCACCTTCAAGAGTGCACCAAGAAATTGTAATAGAGCTTGCAACATTGATAAAGAATTATCTCAAATCTTCTAATAAGCCCTGCAAAGTTTATACAGCCCCCTTTGATGTAGTTCTAATAGAGGAAGGGCAGGATGAGAAGCAAGCAACTAACGTTGTTCAGCCTGATATATCAATCATATGCGACAAGAAAAAGCTAACTGAAAAAG